>JAAWHK010000001.1 GCA_022795805.1 Hungatella sp.
TATGATGATCTGAAATCCTTATATTATGGCGGCGATGCCGGATGGGGAGAACTGATCAAACAGGGAGTAACCATTATCCAGACAGATTGGCCCTATGAATTGAAATGCTATCTTGATATGAGGAACTGCCGCTCGTTTGATCAGTGTAATGTATGATTGCGGCGGTATCAAGGAGATTACTGAATATCATAATTTTCGCTGTGTCGTTGCATTGCGGGGCTTCTGATAGTATAATCATAACATCAGAAGCCCCGTTTTTGTTTCAGAAAGGAAGCGCAAAATGAACAATCGAACGGATACGATTCATGCAAGAAGATACGGTTGAACAGCTATAAAAATGAGGGCGCGGTATTCGCAGGACTGCCTGCTATTTGGCAGGTCTTTTTTATTTCACGGAAAAACCGAAAAGATGCGGTGTTCATCATCTGTGAATGGAAAAGCTGCATCTTGAAAGATTTTAATTGAGAAAGGAAGAGAGTGTGTTTGGCGGAAAACAAGAATGTGAGTGAAAAGGTCTACGAGTATGAATCATCCATATACCAGGCCAGGGACACTGGCGGAGCGTCTGCTATATCATCGGGCTGAGGAAGGATATCCGCTCTCAGATCGGAAAGCAGCCGGGAGATAACGTTTGGGTGACGGTAAAGGAGAAAAATCCGGAGATTTTATCCGGGACAGAGAAGAAAGGAGCATGGAATATGTGGAAATGTCCCCAGTGCGGGCGGGAGTTTAAGAGGCAGAATCAGAGCCATTACTGCGGAAAAGCGCCGGAAAATATTGATGGGTATATTGCCGCCCAGCCCAGTGAACAGAGGCGGTATCTGCAGCTGGTAAGGGAAGCGGTTCATGAGGCCATACCGGAGGCAGAGGAGAGGATTTCGTGGAGTATGCCCACCTTCTGGAAGAAACATAATATCATTCAGTTTGCGGGCTTTAAGAATCATATCGGTCTGTATCCGGGGCCGGAGGCTGTGGAGGCGTTCAGCCAGAGGCTGCAGGGGTATAAGACCAGCAAAGGAACCATACAGATTCCTTATGGGGAGGAGATTCCCCTGGAGCTGATAGGAGATATTGCCAGGTGGTGCTATGAGACGGGGAATCATCCCTGAAAGCCTGTTCGGCTCCCACTGTCCACAATGGTTTGCCGCTGCGGGAGCGGGAGAAAGAGAAATTAGGGATTAACAGCTGCCACGACAGCTCCGCTCATAATCACTGCGGAGCCCACAGCGATGGTAGCTGTCAGCGGCTGATTTAAAAACAGAATACAGAAAAGCACTCCCCAGAATGTGTAAGTCACATTCAATGACATGCCCACGGCGCATCCCACGGCGGCATTGGCACGATACCAAGCCATAAAGGACATGGCTGCGGCCAGTCCGGAGGCGGCCAGCCATAATACGGGAGTTTGAGCGGCCAGGGTATCTCTTAACAGGGCTCCGGCTCCCGCTGCGGGAATAATTACGGCCAGAATAACTATGCCGGACACCAGATCTCGTATATTTACGGCAACATCTGCATCCATCTTTGAGCCGCCGTAGCTGGCGACGACGCCTTCCAGTCCCCAGCTGACTGCGGCAAAAAGAGCACAGATAATTCCCGAAGTGAAATGGGGGCTTTCCTCCGGTTTTGTCCAGTTGATAATAATTGTCCCCGCAGCACAGAGGGCCATACCTGCCATGACTTTTTTTGTGGGCCGCTGTTTTAGGAAAATCCAGGCAAACAGGGCTCCGAAAAAGCTGCAGGTGGCTGTAATGGGGATCGCATAGGCCCCTGCCATGGAAAGGCCTGCCAGATAGGCTCCGTTGGCAGCGGGGCCTCCCAGAAGGGCTCCGAGAATAACCAGCTTTCCGGGCCGGGTGAATATGTTTTGCCACACTTTTCGGATACATCCCCGCTTTATGTTGTAACATGTGAGCCAGATCCCGGCGAACAGGTCGTTGAGCCCTGCGCACACATAAGGGGCCGCCAAAAGCCCAGCGGCTCCTGCCAGCGGATACTGTTTTCCCGCTATAAGTACAAGAGTCGTGTAAATCCCGTAGGCAAAGCCGGAAAACAATCCCATACTCACACCCAATGTATGGATACTTTTTTCGTTGGGTTTTCTGTTATCCATTTAAAATTCTCCATTGAATAAAAAATTTGCAGATTATGTTCTCTCCAGTATGACATAAAAGGAGGATGAAATAAAGGGGATTATGAGAAAAAATAATTTTATTCATTCTGAAAACATGGAGTTTATCGGTTCCTTATGTTATAATGTCCAGGGAGAAGATCATCCGGACAGATGATGATAGCATGAATAGAGGAGGGGGACTGTAAGTCATGCTGAAGAGAACATATGGGGATGGAACAGAACATGGGAAACATTATAACAGGATTGCTATGCTTATAACACTGGCTGCGGCATTTTGCGGCTGGAGCTTTGGACTCGGCGGCTGTGGCGGCGAAGAGGCCGGACAGAATCTGTCTGCGCCGATAGGAGGAAGCGTTTCGGATCATCCGGACAAAGACAGCGAAGAGCTCACGTCTGATGTGGTTCGGTTTGATCTCGAACTGGACAGCTATGAACCGGCAAAGAAGGAATATAACTTTTATTTTACCTATAAGATGGTTCATCCCTGGTGGGATGCGGTTGCATTGGGGATGGAGGACGCGACAAAGCAGTATGAAGAGAAAGGGATTATTATTAATTATGAGTACCTTGCTCCCGACAGTACGTCCGCAGAAGATCAGAAGAGACGCCTGTCAGAGGCTTCCCTGAGAGACTTTGATGTTATCGGAGTGGATGTAGCTGACGTGGGTGCAGTTACCCCGATGATCAACAGTCTCATGGAAGACGGGCAGAAGGTTATGACCTTTTCCAGCTCCGACGCCTCCGGGGAGGACGGATGCAGCAGGATTGCCTATGTAGGGAATACCCACAACTACGAGGATGGCGCCCAGCTTACGGAAGCCCTGTGCAAAAAGTTGGGTTATTGCGGAAAAATTGCCCTTTTGGTGGGAAACGAGGGGGCGCCCTGCCACGAGGACAGGGCATTGGGGGCCAGGGATGTGATAGCGAAGTACCCGGATATGGAAATTGTCGAGACTGCATACGATGAAGATATGATTGATAAGGCATACCAGTTTACAAAGGGATTTTTGGAGCGCCATGAGGACCTGGCAGGGATTGTCTGCTGCAATATGAGCAATCCCGTAGGCGCGGCCCGGGCGGTTATTGAGGACAGGCGGGAGAAGGAGATCGTAATTGTCGGAATGGACCATGATGTGGAAGCGCTTCGGTATCTCAGAGACGGAATTATCTATGCGCTGGGGGTTCAGGACTGTTATTCCATCGGTTTCGATACGATTCAGGTGGCGGTTAAGATTGCGGACGGGCTTCTTCCGGGAGAGGCTTATCCGGAGATGACAGAGGAAACAACAACGATTATTTACCAGGACGGAGCCGCGCAGATGCTCCAGACATTATATGGTTTGATCGATTAATAAGCAGGAGCAGGAGATGGAACGGTCACAGCATATTGATATGAATGAAAAACAAAGGAAGCAGACCATTACGCTTGCCGTATTAGGCGGAACGATTATTGCGGTGATTCTTCTTGTCACGACGATCTGGGTGACAGGAAGTGCGCGAACCGGTACCCAACAGGCGGTAAGCAAGGTCAGTGAATTTTATCTGGAGGAGCTGGCGGGACGGCGCGCCCAGGTTGTCTCCGAAGAGCTGAAGAACAATCTGGCATATATGGAGAACGCTCTTACCATATTGGAAGAACCGTACCTGGAATCCCAGGAGACCCTTCGCAGCTTTCTGGGAAAAGTCAAAAGACTTTACGGCGTAGACAAATTTGCTCTGGTGGATGAAAACGGCATCGTCTACACGGAACACAGCACCACATCCGGCCTGAGCAGATACAGCTTCCTTTCCGAGAAGCTGACTGGCCCGGTTATCAGCACATTGAATCTTTACGGGGCGAGAAAGCAGGTAATTCTCGCCATTCCCGTAGAGGGTATTTCCTTTCAGGGAACCGATATAAGTGTCTGTTTCATACAGCTTAATATTGACGAGATGCTAAGTTCCCTCACACTGCAGACCAGTGAAAATGAGACGTACTGCAATCTGTTTTACCGCAACGGTGAGAATCTGACCGACAATGAGTTCGGATATCTCAAAGCAGGGAACAATCTGCTTTTGGCTCTCGCGGATGCCCAGATGGGGGAGGGATACAGTTATGAGCAGCTGAAACAGGACTTTGCGGAGGGCAGAAAGGGGCAGGCATCCTTCAAATACCATGAGTTTCAGGATGACCTGTGCTATATTCCTGTGGAAGGCACCAACTGGATGCTGACCATTCTGGTTCGGGACAATGTGATCAGCAATCAGATCGGCTCCATCAGCCAGAGTATGCTCAACCGCAGCATCATTCAGATTATCATTACGGTAATCTCCATGCTGGGTGTGTTCCTGGTGTTTATCTACCAGTCCACGAAGACTTCCAGAATCCTCCTGGAACAGGAGAAAGCCGACGGTAACCGGATACGGGCGGCGTACGCTCAGATTGAGCGGGAGCAGAGTGCCATGGAGAATATCCATGCGGCGATGGGGTCCGGACTGTGGAGCATGGAGTTCAATGAGAAGGCGGAGATGGTCTCCTGCACATGGACAAATGTTTTCCGGAAGATGGTGGGCTATGACAGCGAGGAAGACTTTCCCAACAGGCTGGAATCCTGGTCCGATCTGCTGAACAGCGAAGATAAAGAGCGCATTTTAAAGGAATACTGGGATACCGTGAAGGATTACAGCGGCCAGAAGACTTATAATGTAGAATACCGCCTGCGGACCAGACATGCCGGGTGGAGATGGTTTCACGCTGCAGGCAGGTTATCCCGGCGTGAGGACGGTTCACCGCTTATGTTTGTGGGACTGTTTGTTGACATTGACGACGAGAAGAAGATGGAGGAGCAGCTGGAGAAGCAGAAGGTGGATCTTCAGGATGCGCTGGCAGCCGCACAGCATGCCAACAAGGCGAAGACCACGTTCCTCAACAATATGTCCCATGACATCAGAACTCCTATGAACGCCATCATAGGTTTTACGTCCCTGGCTGCGACCCATATCGACAACACGGGGCAGGTTCAGGACTATCTGGCCAAAATTACCACGTCAAGCAATCACCTTCTCAGCCTGATTAATGATGTTCTGGATATGAGCCGCATCGAAAGCGGAAGGGTAAAGATCGAGGAGAAGGAAAGTTCCCTTCCGGAGATTATGCATGACTTAAAGACCATCGTGCAGGCTGATATTTCGTCAAAACAGCTGGATTTCTACATAGACACGGCGGATGTGGTAAACGAGCATGTTCTCTGTGATAAGCTTCGGCTGAACCAGATTTTGCTGAATCTTTTAAGCAATGCCATGAAATTCACAAAACCCGGAGGGTTTGTCAGCGTCCGCATTCTGCAGAAAGGGATTGCGTCCGAGGGGTGGGCATCTTATGATTTTCAGGTGAAGGATACGGGGATCGGCATGTCCAGGGAATTCTTGGAGCATGTTTTTGAGCCTTTTGAGCGGGAGAGAACCAGTACGGTCAGCGGAATCCAGGGAACCGGACTTGGAATGGCCATTACCAAGAATATCGTGGATATGATGGGCGGAACTATCTCCGTGGAGAGCGAGGAAGGGAAAGGAACCATTTTCACCGTATCTCTGCAGTTTAAGACATGCTCCGGACCTGTAAGACAGGAAGCGATTCCGGAACTGAAAGGCCTGAGGGCTCTTGTGGCCGACGATGATTTCAACACCTGCTCCAGTGTTACAAAGATGCTTTCCACTGTGGGGATGCGGCCGGACTGGACGACTTCAGGCAAGGAGGCCGTACTCAGGGCCAAACTTGCCAGCGAACAGAACGACGAGTATGCCGCATATATTATAGACTGGCTGATGCCGGATATGAACGGCATTGAGGTTGTAAGGCGTATCCGGGGATTCATCGGGGAGGAAAAGCCGATCATTATATTAACGGCCTACGACTGGTCGGACATCGAGGAGGAGGCGCGAAAGGCGGGGGTCACGGCCTTCTGCTCAAAGCCTATCTTCCTGTCGGAGCTGAGGGAGATTCTGGAAGCACCGTTTATGATTCAGAGCATCGGAGATGTTGTGCAGGAAGAACTCATTTCCTTTGAGGGGAAGAAGATCCTTCTGGTAGAGGACAATGAGCTGAATCAGGAGATCGCGGTGGAGATCCTCCATGAGTCCGGATTTATCATTGACGTGGCAGACGACGGAGCCGTCGCGGTAGAGCGGATGAAGACATCCGAACCCGGCCGCTACGATCTGATCCTGATGGATATACAGATGCCGATTATGAACGGATATGAAGCCACACGGCAGATAAGAGCCCTGGACAATCCGGATATTGCCGGTATCCCGATTATCGCTATGACGGCCAATGCTTTTGACGAAGACAGAAAGGCTGCCCTGGATGCGGGGATGAACGGCCATATAGCAAAGCCTATTGACATTCCGAAACTGATGGAAGTATTGAAAGATACTTTTTCATAAAGATCCGTCCCCAGATTAGAATTGCTGATCTGGGGGTTTTTGTTTCATAGAGTCTCTTTTTATAGGAAGGAAATGATAGTTTTAAAATAAATTAGCACTCGATACTTGACACTGCTAACAATATGTGTTATATTTCTGCTAGAACAAATAAAACATATTTGCATTTACCAGGTTCCAAAGGAGGAGCGGTTATGAATATTAATAAATTTACTCAGAAATCAATAGAAGCCGTGCAGAACTGTGAAAAGCTGGCCTATGAGCACGGCAATCAGCAGCTGGAACAGGAACACCTTCTCTGCAGCCTGCTGACTCTGGAGGACAGCCTGATCCTCAAGCTGATTACCAAGATGAATATCTCCGCGGAGATGTTCACGGGAGAGGCTGAGCGGGCGCTGAACGGTCTTACCAAGGTCAGCGGGGGTGGGCAGCTCTATGTGGGCAGTGACTTGAATAAGGTGCTTATCCACGCGGAGGATGAGGCTAAAGCCATGGGGGACGAGTACGTTTCCGTGGAGCATCTGTTTTTGTCTTTAATCAGGCAGCCGGACAAAACCATCAAGGAGCTGTTTCGTCAGTACGGCATTAACAGGGAGACGTTTCTGCAGGCTCTCACTACAGTGAGGGGCAATCAGAGAGTGGTGAGCGATAACCCGGAGGCCACCTACGACACCCTGGAAAAGTACGGTTATGACCTGGTGGAGCGGGCCAGAGACCAGAAGCTGGATCCGGTTATCGGAAGGGATGGGGAGATCCGCAATGTGGTCCGTATTCTGTCCAGGAAAACGAAGAACAATCCTGTGCTCATCGGAGAACCGGGCGTCGGCAAGACGGCTGTGGTGGAAGGACTGGCACAGCGTATTGTTCGGGGGGACGTGCCGGAAGGCTTAAAGGACAAGAAACTGTTTGCCCTCGACATGGGAGCTCTCGTAGCGGGAGCCAAGTACAGGGGCGAGTTTGAGGAGCGGTTGAAGGCCGTACTGGAGGAGGTTAAGAAGAGCGACGGTCAGATCATCCTCTTTATTGACGAGCTGCATACCATCGTGGGGGCGGGAAAGACCGAAGGGTCTATGGATGCTGGCAACATGTTGAAGCCTATGCTGGCCAGAGGAGAGCTTCACTGTATCGGAGCTACGACTCTGGATGAGTACAGGAAATATATAGAGAAAGATGCGGCTCTCGAGCGGAGATTCCAGCCGGTCATGGTGGAGGAGCCTGCGGTTGAGGACACTATCTCCATTCTGAGAGGGCTGAAGGAGCGCTACGAAGTGTTTCACGGCGTAAAGATTACGGACTCCGCTCTGGTGTCGGCTGCCATGCTCTCCGACCGCTACATCTCCGATCGATTCCTGCCGGATAAGGCCATTGATCTGGTGGATGAAGCCTGTGCCATGATCAAAACGGAGCTGGATTCCATGCCTGCGGAGCTGGATGAGCTGTCCAGAAAGATTATGCAGATGGAGATAGAGGAGGCGGCCCTCAAGAAGGAGACAGACCGGTTAAGCCAGGACAGACTGTCCGAACTGCAGAGAGAGCTGGCGGAGCTTCACGATGAGTTTACGGCGAAGAAGGCCCAGTGGGAGAACGAGAAATCCTCCGTGGAAAAGCTTTCTTCCCTGCGGGAGGAGATCGAAAGTACCAACCGGGAGATCGCCCAGGCCCAGCAGCAGTACGACCTGAACAAGGCGGCCCAGCTGCAGTACGGAAAGCTGCCGGAGCTGCTAAAACAACTGGAGGCAGAGGAGGAGAAGGTGAAGAGCCAGGATCTGAGCCTGGTCCGGGAGAGTGTGACCGACGACGAGATCGCCCGCATCATCTCCAGGTGGACCGGAATTCCGGTAGCCAAGCTGACGGAAAGCGAGAGGAGCAAGACTCTGCACCTGGATGGAGTACTGCACCAGCGGGTGGTGGGGCAGGATGAGGGTGTCGAGAAGGTGACGGAGGCCATCATCCGTTCCAAGGCAGGGATCAAGGATCCCACCAAACCCATCGGTTCCTTCCTGTTTCTGGGCCCCACAGGCGTGGGAAAGACGGAACTGGCTAAGGCTTTGGCGGAAAGTCTTTTTGACGATGAGTCCAATATGGTCCGTATCGACATGAGCGAGTATATGGAGAAGCACTCTGTGGCCCGCCTTATCGGAGCGCCTCCGGGATATGTGGGGTACGATGAAGGCGGACAGCTGACAGAGGCGGTGAGGAGGAAACCATACTGCGTCGTACTGTTCGACGAGGTGGAGAAAGCCCATCCGGACGTGTTCAATGTACTTCTGCAGGTACTGGACGACGGACGGATTACGGATTCCACGGGAAAAACCGTGGATTTTAAGAATACCATTATCATTATGACTTCCAACATAGGTTCCCAGTATCTTCTGGAGGGCATTGACGCAGACGGCAGAGTCATGAAGGACGCAGAGGAGATGGTCATGGGTGATCTGCGGGCCCATTTTCGTCCGGAATTTTTGAACCGCCTGGATGAGATCATTCTGTTTAAACCGCTGACAAAGGATAATATCAGCAACATCGTAAACCTGATGATGGCAGATACCAACAAGCGGCTGGCCGGCAGGGAGATACGGGTGGATCTGACCGACAGGGCCAAAGACTTTGTTGTGGAACACGGTTATGACCCGGTTTACGGCGCCAGGCCGCTGAAACGGTATCTCCAGAAGTATGTGGAGACGCTGGCGGCGAAGATTATCCTGCAGGATCAGGTGCGGGCCGGGGACACTATTGTCATTGACCAGGCGGAGGGAGGAATGCAGCTGATGGCATACGTGAGAAGCTGAAGCATACGAATAAAAAAGAGGGGCAGCCGTTATTTTGCGGCTGCCCCTTCGGTATGGCTACAGACCGGTTTTCCACAGAATATCCCGGTTGATGGTCTGGTAGAACAGTTCCTTCACCTTCCCCCGGTCTTTTGTCTGTCCGAGAATCCACATGAGCTTGGTGACAGTGGCTTCCAGCGTCATATCGTAGGATTCCAGAAGCCCCAGTTCATACTTGATATTCCGGCCCACCTCATAGACGGACATGTTGCTGCCTTCGTTGGTAACCTGGGTGGTCATGACCACGGTTTTTCCCAGTGCCACCCATTTTTCCACTACAGGATGATAGCCGCAGGTGTCGTAGCTGGGAAGGCCGCCTACGCCGAAAGATTCAATGATGACGGCGTCATAGTGCTTTGCCATGTAGTCCAGGACCGTGGCGTCCATGGATGGAATCAGCTTCAAAAGTCCCACCTTTGGGTTCAGATTCCGGTAAAACGTCACAGGGCCTTCTGACTGCGCTTTGTCGTCCAGATAGAACAGAATCTGGCTTTCCTGAATGGCGGCGATGTAGGGAAAATTGATGCTGGAGAAGGCGTCGTAGCTTTTGGTGCGCTCCTTCTTCCCTCTGGTTCCCGCGATTACCTTGCCGTCAAACACGATATTAACCCCGTGGGAATGATCGCAGGCGGCAAAGCGGAGGCTGTCCAGAAGATTGGACTTGGCGTCCGTTATCTCCATGTCAATCGGTTTCTGGGAGCCGGTAATGACGACGGGTTTCGGCGAGTTCTGGATAAGATAGGACAGGGCTGCCGCCGTGTAGGCCATGGTGTCCGTCCCGTGACAGATGACAAACCCGTCATAGTCTTCGTAGTGGCTCTCTACGGCCTCTGCCATGGAAAGCCAGTGCCTGGGCTGAATGTTGGTACTGTCCAGGTTAAAAAGCTGCAGGGCGTCCGTGACACAGAATTCTCTGGCAGACGGAACGTAGGACAGCAGCTCGTCGGATGAAATGAGCGGTTTCAGTCCGGCGTCGCTACGCTTGGAGGCGATGGTGCCGCCGGTTGCAATAAGAAGGATTCGCTTCATGTGATTTACAGTCCTTTGTTTTATTTTATGTCCTATACATTACCATAAATTCGCTGTATTGGCTAGGCCATTTCGATAATCCGCCATTGACGTATGGTTTAAAAGAGAGTAAAATTAGGCAAAACAAAAGGAGGCTGCTGTCATGAGTCAGATACCCAAAGATCCGGTAATGCTGTTGAGCTATATGAACACACAGCTGAGAGATTTTTATCCGTCCCTGGAGGAGTGCTGCAGAACCCTGGATTTGGACAGGGAAGATATAGAGGAAAGTCTTGGACGGATTGATTATCACTATGATCCCGACAGGAATATGTTTGCATAACACGGTTTAAGGGAACCATACCTTCAGAGACGACATGAGGAAGGGGTGGAAAAATGGAAGCGACGATAAATATACTGCTGGATGTGCCCGCACAGCTACTGGCTGTGTGGGGCTGGATGATGGAGAACCTTCTGTATATCAATCTTTTTTTGTCTGTGGTTATTGTTTTCTTTCAGCGAAGGGACCCTAAGGCCGTGTGGACATGGCTGCTGGCGCTGTACTTTGTACCCATTTTCGGCTTCTTCCTGTACCTCCTGTTATGCCAGGATTACCATAAAAACAGGATGTTTCGGGTCAAGGAGGTGGAGGACCGTCTCTGGTACTCGGTGAAATCCCAGGAGGAGGCTATTCTGAACCGAAAGGCCTGGTTTGCCGATCCCTGCTATGAGGAGTATGAGAAGCTGGCGAAATACAATCTGGAGACTTCCGGAGCGGTTCTCACAGGGGACAACCAGGTGGAGATTTTTACGGACGGAGTGGAAAAGTTTGACGATTTAATACGGGAGATGCAGGGGGCGCGGGAATATATTCACATCCAGTACTACATCATCAAAAATGATGAGGTATTCCGGAGAATGATACCTGTTTTAAAAGAGAAAGTGAGACAGGGGGTAGAGGTGCGGATCCTCTATGATGGCATGGGCGGCAGGTTTATGCCCAAACGGGTGTGGAAAGACTTAAAAGGGAGCGGTATCCTCACAGGCGAGTTTTTCCCGGCGTTTCTGGGGCGGCTCCAGCTGAGAGTCAATTACCGCAATCACAGAAAGATTGTGGTGATCGACGGCAAAGTGGGGTATGTGGGCGGCTTTAATATCGGAAGGGAGTATATTTCCAAAGACCCCAAGTTCGGATACTGGCGAGACACCCATCTGAAAATTCGGGGCAGCGCGGTTTACAGCCTGCAGATCCGGTTTGCGCTGGACTGGAATTACGCGGTGGGGGAGAATCTGTTTAAAGACGGATGGTACTTCGGGCTGGATCAGCCCAGGGAAGATAAGAGAGAGACCGGGGCGGAACCGGAGCGGGGGATAGACATACAGATTATCAGCAGCGGCCCTGACGCCAGCAACAGACAGATCCGCAACAATTACCTTCAGCTGTTTCACAAGGCCAAGGATCATATCTATATCCAGACCCCCTACTTTGTGCCTGACGACGCGGTTCTGTCGGCCCTTAAGATGGCAGCGGAGTCGGGAGTGGATGTGCGGCTGATGATTCCCTGCAAGCCTGACCATCCCTTTGTCTACTGGGCTTCCTACTCTTATGTGGGAGATCTTCTGGCAGTAGGGGCCAGATGCTATGTATATGAGGACGGCTTCCTACACGCCAAGGCGGTCATGGCAGACGGGCTGGTATGCAGCTGCGGGACGGCCAACATGGATATCCGCAGTTTTGAGCTGAACTTTGAGGTCAATGCCACTATTTTTGACCGGGAAACAGCAGAGAAGATGGAGGCGGCCTTTATCCGCGATCTCAATCGGTGCAGGGAAGTGACGAAGGAGCTTTACGGGCAGAGAAGTATGCGGATCCGGATGAAAGAGCAGTGCAGCAGACTTCTGTCGCCTCTTCTGTAGGGGGAGTATAATTTCCGTCACACTGCGCATACTGTTTCCATGAAGACAGGGTATAAGATAAAAGAACTGGGTAAAAATTTTTTTAAATGCGGGGTTGCCGGCTGGTGTCTGGAGGTTCTTTTTACCTCCGCCGGCTCCATAGCCGTTCACGACTGGCGGCTTATGGGAAACACCTCCCTCATTATGTTTCCGATCTACGGTCTGGGAGCTCTTCTGTCCCCTATAGGGAAGGCGGTTGACAGATGGCTGCAGGTAAGCCAGGAGGAAGTACTGACCAGAATGGATCGCAACATACGCCATGGAATGCTTTATATGGTTCTTATTTTTGTGGCGGAGTATCTCTTCGGCATGGCGCTGCAGGCAGGGGGAGTGTGCCCGTGGGACTACAGCGGACTTCACTCCAATGTTAACGGCCTGATCCGTCTGGACTTTGCTCCCCTGTGGTTTATGACAGGACTTTTATTTGAACAAATTACAAAAAAGAAAGGCGCATAGGCTTGTATTTGCGCCTTTCTTTTTATATAATGAAAGGACGAAAAGAGGGAGAAAATTATGCTTAAATTTATTCTGGTTGCATCCATGGTTATTCTTTTTTTAATTTTCAGTATTCCTGTTCTCATAGCAGAGAAATATATTGGGAAGACGGATCCGGAGAAGAAAGGCAGACAGAGTCTGGCTATTGTCCGGTTTATGTTCCGGCAGATCTTAAAGGTGGCCGGAGTACATATAACGGTAAAAGGTCTTGAGAATATCCCCGCGGACCAGTCGGTGCTCTATGTGGGCAATCACAGAAGCTATTTTGATATTCTGGTGGGATATACCACGGTGCCTACCCCCCTGGGCTTTATGGCCAAGAAGGAGATGGAGAAGATCCCGCTGCTGTCCAACTGGATGCGCAATGTCAACTGCCTGTTTTTGGACAGGGAGAATATCAGGGAAGGCCTGAAGGCAATCCTGGAAGGCGTCTCCAAGGTGAAAAACGGGGTATCCATCTGGATCTTCCCGGAGGGGACCAGAAACGATGCGGACGACTGTCTGGATCTGATGCCCTTCAAGGAGGGAAGCTTAAAGATTGCCGAGAAGACGGGATGTCCGGTGATTCCGGTGGCAATTACCGGAACGGCGGAAGTGTACGAGGCACATTTTCCCAGGATAAAGTCTTCTCACGTGACCATCGAGTTCGGAAAGCCCTTTATCATAAAAGGACTGGAGCCGGAGAAAAAGAAATTTGTGGGGGCTCATACCCGGGAACTGATTCACGATATGCTGGCAGAGGAAAAAGGGCTGAGAGAGGGAGCGTAGAGAAGATGGACCTGCAGAAAATCAGAGATCAACTGGATGTAATCGACCGGGACATTGTCCGGCTGTTTGAAGAGAGAATGAAACTGGTGGGGGAGGTGGCTGAGTTTAAAATCGAGACCGGAAAGCCGGTCTTTGATAAGGCGCGGGAGCAGGCAAAGATCGCCGCGGTGAGGGGACTGGCCCACGGGGATTTCAATGAGCAGGCGGCCCAGGAACTGTTCACCCAGCTGATGACAATCAGCCGCCGGTATCAGTACCGTCTGCTGGAACAGCACGGGAAGAAGGCAGCCGTTGGATTCACGCCGGTGGACCGCATTCCGGTGGAGAACGCGCGCGTGGTATATCAGGGGGTGGAGGGAGCCTATAGCCATGAGGCGGCTCTGGCGTACTTCGGAGACGGTGCAGAAGTCTTTCATGTGAAGACCTGGGAGGATGCCATGGAAGCGGTGGAGTCGGAGAAAGCGGACTATGCCGTTATACCCATCGAGAATTCTTCCGCCGGCGCGGTCAGCGACAATTACGATCTGATGCTGCGCCATGACAATGTCATAGTGGCGGAGATCTGCATTCCTGTAAATCATATGCTGCTGGGGGTTTGCGGGGCTTCACTGGATGACATCCGGACCGTATATTCCCATCCTCAGGCGCTGATGCAGTCGGGAGAGTATCTCAACGGCCGCCCCAAATGGCGCCAGATCAGCGTGGAGAACACGGCAGTTGCGGCAAAGAAGATTATCAGCGAGCAGGACAGGAGTCAGGCGGCAGTGGCCAGCCGGACGGCGGGAGAGCTTTACGGGCTTCAGGTTCTGGCTGAGGGCATTAACCATAACAAGAACAATACCACCCGTTTCATTATTCTGGCGAAGGAGCATATGTACCGCAGGGATGCGGGGAAAATTACGATTTGTTTTGAGCTTCCCCACAAAAGCGGAACCCTGTACAACATGCTGGGCAACCTCATTTACAACGGGGTCAACATGCGGATGATCGAGTCCCGCCCCATACCGGGAAGAAACTGGGAATACCGGTTTTTTGTGGATGTTGAGGGAAACTTAAGCGACACTGCCATTCAGAATGCGCTGAGGAGCGTCTCTGAGGAGGCGGCCAACATGAGAATACTGGGCAATTATTAAAGGACGGAGACATGCGTATGGATACAAGACAATTAATCATATACCGGAATTTTAAATACCAGCACATTTTGGATCAGATGGCGCAGCTGCTTTGGGGAACCAGGGAGGGACGGGAGGTTCCCGACCCTTATGTTCTGGCCAATCAGCTGGTTGAACTGGCTGCGAACTATGGCTTTGAGGGGAATTTGTGGCACTGTTTTCTGGCATTCTGTCTTGCGAACCATGAAAATGCCTACAGCATCTCGTGCGAGATTCGGGGAGATCAGGGCGGTACTCTGTCCAGGCTTGCCAGACAGGATCTGGCGGTGATGCAGGAGCTGTTCAGAAATGATATCAGGGTTCTGGATAAACTGATGGGGGGAGCCTGCGTTTGGGGGGAGCTGGCTGCGTACAGGCCTGCTGACAGCGGAAGCCGGATCTTTAACAGAAGAATTCGAAACCGGATTATAGAGCTCTCCCGGGCGCTTAATGCAGCGGAGGATATTGACGCTTTTCAGCGCGAGACGGCAGAGTTTTATCGGGAGTTCGGTGTGGGGAAATACGGGCTAAACAAGGCATTTCGTATTGAGGACGACCGCCATACGGCTTCCATCGAGCCGGTAGTCAATGTGGAGCATGTGTACCTGGACGACATCGTGGGGTATGAGCTGCAGAAGAAAAAGCTGATTGACAACACGGAAAGCTTTATCGAGGGCAGAGCGGCCAACAACGTTCTGCTGTTCGGCGATGCGGGAACAGGGAAATCCTCCTGCATCAAGGCTGTTTTAAATGAGTATTACGATCGGGGCCTGCGGATCATTGAGGTTTACAAGCACCAGTTCCATGCCCTCTCCTCCATACTGGAGCAGGTACAGGACAGGAACTACCGATTTATCATATATATGGACGATCTGTCATTTGAGGAGAGTGAGCTGGAATATAAATATCTGAAGGCCATTATCGAGGGCGGCCTTGGGCGGAAACCGGGCAATGTGCTGATTTACGCCACATCCAACCGCAGGCATCTGATCCGGGAGAAGTTTAGCGACAAGAGAGAGCTGGACGATGAGCTTCATGTCAATGACACGGTACAGGAGAAGCTTTCTCTGGTGGCCAGGTTTGGGGTTACGATCTATTTCGGGTCGCCGGACAAGAAAGAGTTTCAGAATATTGTGAAGGTACTGGCCGAAAGGCACGGGATCAATATGGACAGGGAGGAACTGTATCAGGAGGCCAACAAGTGGGAGCTGACTCATGGGGGGCTGTCCGGCAGGACGGCAGCACAGTTTATCACGTATCTGCTGGGAAAAAGCGGCAGAAAAAGAGGGGAGGAGTAAGGTATGGCGGCACAATTATTTGCAGCCATCGACGTGGGTTCTTTTAAACTGGAGTTGGGAATCTACGAGATTACGGCCAAGAATGGCCTGCGGCAGATCGACCATCTGCGGCACGTGATTGCTTTGGGGAAGAATACTTACAGCACGGGGAAGATCAGCTATGAGCTCATAGATGAGATGTGCAGAATACTGGAAGAGTTTGTGAAGGTGATGAAGAGTTACCAGGTGTCGGACTATCGGGCCTATGCCACCACAGCCATGCGCCTGGCCAAAAACAATCAGATCATTCTGGAGCAGATACGGGTGAGAACAGGGATCTCCGTAAAGGTTTTAAGCAACTCCGAGCAGAGGCTCCTGACCTACAAGGCCATTGCCGTGAAGGAGTCGGAGTTTCAGAAGATTATCCAGAAAGGGACTGCCATTGTGGATGTGAGCTTCGGCAGTATGCAGATCTCGCTGTTTGATAAGGACAGCCTGGTGTCCACTCAGAATCTGCCGCTTGGAGTTATGGCTATCGGCACGATTTTGTCTAAAATTCCCGTCCACAGCTGGATGCAGCGGGCTATCGTGGAAGAGGTGGTGGATAAGGAGCTGGGGACCTACAAGAAGATGTATCTCAGAGATCGGGACATGAAGAACCGGGGAATCAAAAACCTGATTGCCATCGGAGAGCTGGTTCTGTATCTGGCCCGGGACGAGGTGGATTATGTTGCCTCGTACAGAGGTAAGAGTTCCGCGTCCGACGGCAGCGGCCAGGAGAAGCAATTGGGCATTACGGACCGTATCAGTGCTGCGGATTTCATGGCGTATGCGGACCGCCTCTGCCAGATGTCCCAGGATCAGATTGAGGAAAGGTTCGGGGTGAATGCGGGTTACGCAAGCCTTCTCATGCCGGCAGCCATCATCTTCCGCAAAGTGGTGGAGATGACAGGGGCGGAGATGATCTGGATTCCGGGAATACGCATGTGTGACGGTATCGCGTCAGAGTACGCCCAGGATATCAAAAAACTGAATTTTACCCACAGCTTTGCCGACGATATTATCATGGCGGCCCGAAACATGGCGAAACGGTACCGGTGTGGGGGAAGCCATACTCAGTGCGTGGAAAAGCTGGCTCTGCAGCTCTTTGATGTGATGAAAAAATATCATGGGCTGGGGGAAAGAGGCCGGCTTCTTTTGCAGATAGCCGCCATTCTCCACGGCTGCGGTAAATTTATCAGCACCAGGAATACGGGAACCAGCGCTTACAATATTATTATGGCTACGGAGATCATCGGTCTGTCCCATGAGGAGAGGGAGCTGGTAGCCAACGTGGTCCGCCGCTGCGGGGAAGAGTACGATTATGTTGACAATGACACCAGGGTGGCCAAACTGACGGCTCTTCTGCGCATGGCTAATGCTCTGGACAGGGGCCATAAACAGAAGGCTGAAAACTGCCGCATGAATATCAAGAACGGAGAACTGGTGGTTACTGCCGGTTATGACGGCGATATCAGCCTGGAATTATTTGCGGTGTCTGCCTGCGGGGATTTTTTCGAAGAAATATTTGGCATAAAACCGGTGCTGAAGAAAAAAAGGAGGGGCTAAATTGTGGCAGAGATTGATTTACGGTATATGAAGTATGAAAATTATGTAAATCGGGAGCTGAGCTGGCTGGAGTTCGATTACCGGATCCTGGAGGAGGCGCGGGATAAGACGCTGCCGCTTTTTGAGCGTCTGAAATTTTTAAGCATCACCGCCTCCAACCTGGACGAGTTCTTTATGGTCCGCGTGGCATCCTTAAAGGATATGGTTCATGCAGGGTATACGAAACCGGATCTGGCAGGATTAAAACCGGAAGAGCAGCTGCAGAAGATCGGGGATAAGACCCACGACCTGGTGGATCTCCAGTATTCCACGTACAACCGATCCCTTCTGCCTGCCCTTAAGCAGAACGGTCTTCGGATCGTGGCGAAGCATGAGGATCTGACGGAAGAAGAGGGGAAGTTTGTGGACGAGTATTTTCAGTCCAATGTGTATCCGGTCCTGACGCCCATGGCGGTGGATTCCTCACGCCCCTTTCCTCTCATCTACAATAAATCGCTGAACATCGCGGCGCTTATAAGGGAAAAGGGGAAAACGGACCAGCTGGATTTTTCCATGGTTCAGGTGCCAAGTGTTCTCCCGCGTATTGTGGAGATTCCCTCAGACAAAGGGCGTGTGGTGATCCTTCTGGAGGAGATTATAGAGAGAAATATTTCCACTCTGTTTGTGAAACATGAGGTTCTGGACGCCCATCCGTTCAGGATCATGCGAAATGCGGATCTGACGATTGACGAGGAGGAAGCGGAGGACTTATTAAAGGAGATCGAGAAGCAGCTGAAGAAGCGCAGATGGGGCGAGGCTATTCGGCTGGAGATCGAGGAGAATGCGGATAAGCGTCTGTTAAAGCGTCTGAAAAAGGAGCTGGATATCCATGCCGGCGATATCTTTTTTATCAACGGCCCCCTGGATCTGACATTTCTTATGAAGATGTACGGCCTGGAGGGATTCGATCACCTGAAAGCCCCCAGGTATACGCCTCAGCCCAACCCGGCCTTTATGAATGAGGATGATATTTTTACCAACATCCGTAAGGGGGATATTCTTCTGCACCATCCCTATGAGTCCTTTGACCCGGTGGTGGATTTTGTAAAGACCGCGGCGAAAGACCCGCAGGTCCTGGCCATCAAACAGACCCTGTACCGTGTCAGCGGAAACTCACCCATCGTGGCCGCCCTGGCGGAGGCTGCCGACAGAGGCAAGCAGGTGTTTGTTCTGGTGGAGCTGAAAGCACGCTTTGACGAAGAGAACAATATCAACTGGGCAAAAACCCTGGAGAAAGCCGGCTGTCATGTGATTTATGGTCTGCTGGGATTAAAGACCCACTCCAAGATCACTCTGGTAGTGCGCCGGGAGGAGGATGGTATCCGGCGGTATGTGCATCTTGGCACCGGCAATTACAATGACTCCACGGCAAAACTGTACACGGACTGCGGGATCCTCACCTGCCATCCCCAGATCGGGGAGGATGCCACGGCGGTATTCAATATGATGTCAGGCTATTCGGAACCCCTCCACTGGAATCAGCTGGTGGTGGCTCCCATCTGGCTGAGAAAGCGGTTTCTCAGGATGATAAAAAGGGAGACGGATCACGCGAAGGCGGGAAGGAATGCCAGAATTATCGCGAAGGTTAACTCACTGTGCGACAGGGACATTATCGCCGCGTTGTATGAGGCCTCTTGCGCGGGAGTCAAGATTGATCTGATCGTCAGGGGAATTTGCTGTCTGAAGGCAGGGATCCCGGGGCTTAGCGAGAATATTGCGGTTCGTTCCATTGTGGGCAATTTCCTGGAACATATTCGGATCTTCTATTTTGAAAATGACGAAGCCCCGGAGGTGTATATGGGAAGCGCAGACTGGATGCCCAGAAATCTGGATCGGAGGGTGGAAATTGTCTTTCCGGTTCTGGACGAAGGACTTAAGGAGAAGGCGGTTCATATCCTTCGCGTTCAGCTGGACGACAACGTTAAGGCTCATGTACTGCAGCCCGACGGCAGCTACGCGAAGATAGACAGAAGGGGCAAAGTGCTTCTGTGCGCCCAGGAGAAATTTTGTCAGGAGGCCGTGGAGGCGGTCAGAAGACAGAATGCCCTGGAGGAACCGGAAGACCGACGGGTGTTTATACCTGTGGAGCGGGAGACGGAGTAAAAACAGGAACAAGGGAATTTCCGGAAAGTTGACAGAGATTCCCTTGTGTTTTTTTAATGAAAAAGTAAAGCAAAATCCCCTCTTGTATGATATGATGGATACACAAAGGTTAAAGGAGGAAAGTCCATGTCGCAAATCAGTATTCTGGTAGTTGATGATGAGAACGAAATCGCGGATCTGGTGGAAATCTATCTGGTCAGTGACGGATATAGAGTGTTTAAGGCCAATAATGCCCAGGACGGGCTGAATATTCTTGAGAAAGAGGAAGTGCACCTGGTACTTCTCGATATTATGATGCCCGGGATGGACGGGCTGGAGATGTGTAAACGGATTAGGGAGACCAACAATATTCCCATTATCATGCTCAGCGCCCGCTCCACGGATCTGGACAAGATTCTGGGACTGGGGACCGGGGCCGACGACTATGTGGTGAAGCCGTTTAATCCCCTGGAACTGACTGCCAGGGTGAAGTCCCAGCTGCGCAGATACACCCAGCTGAACCCCAACAGCACATCGAAAGAGGAGGATAAGAACGAGATCTCCATCAAGGGTCTGGTGATCAATAAGGATAATCACAAGGTGACGGTCTACGGTGAGGAGATCAAGCTGACGCCCATTGAGTTTGATATCCTGTATCTTCTGGCCTCCAACCCGGGCAAGGTGTTCAGCACGGACGAGATTTTTGAGAAGGTCTGGAACGAAAAGGTGTATGAGGCCAACAATACGGTCATGGTACATATCCGGCGCCTTCGGGGAAAGATGAAGGAGGATACAAGACAGAATAAGATCATCACCACAGTGTGGGGGGTAGGATACAAAATTGAAAAATGATATGAGCCGTCGGTTTCATACACGGGTTATAACCAACATTATTATCAGCACCATGTTCGCATGCCTGGTGGATCTGTTTCTGGTGACCAATCTGACCATGCTGGGCGGGTATGCGGTCCGTCAAGGGCGGGAAGGGTCTCTGCAGGCGGCGTTTTACCAGCCCGGATCGGTTATAATTCTTCTGTACGTATTGGCAGGGATCGCCACATTCTCTGTGGCATTTCTTCTTCTGCAGAAAAAATCCATGGATTATATCACCCGGATCTCCGTGGCCGTTCAGAATATTTCAGAAGGTGACTTAAACACGACAGTGGAAGTGGTGGGAGACGACGAGTTCTCGGCCATGGCTGCCAATCTGAATAAGATGGTGGAGGATATCCGCCAGCTGATGGATAAGGAGCGGGAATCGGAGCGGACAAAGAATGAGCTGATTACCAATATAGCCCATGATCTGCGGACGCCTCTCACATCAATCATCGGATACCTGGAACTGCTTTCCGGCCCTGCCAATATGACGGAGGAGATGGAGAAAAAGTATATCGACATCACCTATACAAAAGCCAAACGGCTGGAAAAGCTCATCGAGGATCTGTTTGGGTTCACGAAACTGAACTACGGAAAAGTTTCCATGAAGATTGGAAAGGTAGATATCGTAAAGCTGCTGAGCCAGCTTCTGGAAGAATTTTACCCCAATTTTATGGATAAGGACCTGGCTTATGAATTGCAGAGCAATGTTCCGGCAAAGATTATTAATGCAGACGGGAATCTGCTGGCCAGATTGTTCGACAATCTGATCAACAATGCCATTAAATACGGGGCAGAGGGGAAACGGATCGTGGTGAAGATTCATGCCACGGAGACTATGGTGACTGTGTCGGTAACGAACTACGGATATGTGATACCGAAAGAAGAACTGCCTCTTTTGTTCGAGAAGTTTTACAGAGTGGAGCAGTCCCGCTCATCCAACACGGGAGGGACGGGGCTGGGGCTGGCTATTGCCAGGAATATTGTGGACATGCACGGCGGCACCATAGGTGTTGTCAGTGATCTGAACGGGACTGTGTTTACGGTCAGGCTTCAGGCGGATTTTGACATTAACAGGGAAAATTTCGGTAGACCGGGGGATAGACATGAATTTCAATAAGAAACTGCTTGTAGGGCCGCTTGTACTTTTGCTGGCCCTTTCTGCCGTTATGGCGCCCTGGGCGGGCGCACCCGGTAAGAAGGATGACAGCGTTATACTGAACGTGGAGTACGGGTATGAAGGCGCGGCCAAGGGCGGCCGGTATGTGCCTTTGGATGTGAGCATCGCGAACCAGGAGGAGACTGCGCTGGAGGGGCAGCTTCAGATCCTGGTGATGGAATCGGATTATGAGGTATATCGCTACGACTATCCGGTTGCGGTTGCGGGGGGAGAGGAACAGGAGATGCACCTGTATATTCCCATGGGCAATCGGTCGGACCAGCTGTTTGCCACGGTTGTGGATACGGAGGGGGAGCAGATGGCTCACAGGCGGCTTCAGCTGGATTTCAGCCTGGACGTTCCGGAACTGTTTGTGGGAATTTTAAGCGATACTCCGGAGGCCCTTACGGGCTGGGACCGGGTGGGGGTGGATTACGGTATGCTCAGAACCAAAACCATACCATTTGACAGCACCGACTTCCCGGTGGATAAGCTGGGGCTGGATATGATTGACGTTATGCTGATCACCAACTACCGCATCCGGGATTTGTCGGAGGAGCAGAGTCAGGTCTTGATTGAATGGGTGCGCAGCGGAGGCATCATGATTCTGGGAACCGGTATGAGGGCCGACGATACCCTGGGCAGGTTTGCCCCGGAGCTTTTGGAGGAGATGTATGAGCAGCCGCAGGTTCGGACTGTAGATATGAGAAGCCATTATACCCAGGAGATGCCGGGGGCGGCGCTTCTGGAGATTCCTTGTGTGGAATTTTCCCTGTCGGGAGGCAACGTGGTGCTGGCCGATGAAGTGCAGACCCTTTTGAGCACTGTAACTTACCGCAGGGGAATCGTGGCTGTCGCTGCCTATGACTTTGTGGATATCGGCGACTTCTGCCGTGAGAATCCCACGTACCTGGACCGGCTTCTCACAAAGGTCATGGGTGAGAAACGGATTACGGCTTTGGCCGAATCCGTATACAGCGGCAATTCCGGGCAGTACTGGTCCGTGAGGGATATGCTGAGCACGGGCAATGTAAAGAGGCTTCCCAACATGGGGCTTTACACCATGGAGATTATCATTTACGTGTTTCTGGCGGGAATCGGGCTGTATGTGTTTCTCAGACAACGGGATCTCACAGAATACTATATGGGCGGCGTCATGGTGCTGTCTGTCCTGTTTACGATTATCATCTGGCTTATGGGAAGCGGAACTCGTTTTAAAGATACATTCTATACGTACTCCCGGTTTCTGGAGGCCACTTTTGATATGGTCAGCGACACGGCTTATATGAATATTCAGGCGCCCTATAACAGACCGCATACGGCATATCTGGCGTCTGGGTATTGGGTGAAGCCTGTGACACAGAATTATTACGGAACTGGGGCGTCCGGTGTCAGAAGGCCTTTTACCGGAATGGAAGACTACAGCATAAATGTGGATTACCAGCCGGATGAGACTGTGGTATCCATGCAGGATATCCCGGCTTTTGACGCCAGATATTTTCAGATGGATAAAGTGACACCCAATACGGAGGGCATAGGTTTTGAGGGAGATATTGAGATTAAGCAGGGAAAGTACACAGGAACGATTACCAGCCACTTTAAGGAGACGCTGGAGAACTGCGCAGTGCTTTTCTACGGCAGGCTGATCTACCTGGGAGACATGGAGCCGGAAGTGCCGGTATCCCTGGATGGCCTGGAAGTGCTGACCTATCCTCTGAACCATCCGTACCAGGTGGCATCCGTCCTGTCGGGGCAGAACGAATTTGACAAGGCAGATATTGATAATGACGATTACCTTGAGGCTGTGGGCAAAACCAATGTGCTGGCGTTTTATCTGGACAATTTTATGCCGGATTATTCCCCCAATGCGAAGGTTGTAGGCGTGTTCAGTCAGAAGGGGGAGGATGCCGCATATCTCCTGAAAAACGAGAAAGGGGAAGGGAGAACGGTGGCAGCTTCCGATATAAGCGTATATTCCAGCGATGATCAGGTCATCTACAGGTCAGGGCTGGTGAAAAAACCGGATGTGTCCGGGGGAAGTTATGATGCTTTCGGCAACATACTGTACGGGGGAGAACCGGTGACTCTGGAATATGCTCTGGGCAATGACGTGCGGATTGAGAAGCTGATATTTCGCAGGGTATCATCGGTATTTGCAGAAGGCAATGCCGGTCATAACCTGAATCTTTTTGACGGAAAGATCTATTTTTATAACCACAGCACAGGGAAATTCGATCTCATGGACTCCATGAAGGAGGTCTATGGAAAAAAGGAGCTGGGTTCGTATCTCTCACCGGGTAATACAATCACCGTAAAGTATGTGTACGAGAATATGACGGACTACAGTTTGAACGTGCTTCTTCCTATGGTGGAAATTGTGGGGAGGGAATACTGATGCTGAAAATAGAAAACCTGAAAAAAATGTTTGGCCCCATGGCTGCCCTGGACGGCCTGTGTATGCATGTGAGGCCGGGAGCGCTTTACGGGTTTGTGGGACCAAACGGGGCCGGAAAGACAACCACGATCAAAGTCCTGACAGGGCTGCTTCTGCCTGACAGCGGCAGCGTGACCGTGGATGGAATAGACGCAATGAAAGAGCCGGGAAGAGTCATGGAGAAGATAGGATATGTCCCGGATTTTTTCGGTGTGTACGACAATCTGAAAGTGTGGGAGTATATGGAACTGTTCTCCGCCTGCGGAGGACTCTATGGGCTGAATGCCAGAAAGCGGTCCAGGGATCTTCTGGAGCAGGTGGGGCTGGGGGAGAAGACCGAATACTACGTGGACGGTTTGTCCAGGGGAATGAAACAGAGGCTGTGTCTGGCAAGAGCGCTGATTCACAATCCTCCCATACTGGTCATGGACGAACCAACCTCAGGGCTGGACCCGGGAACCAGATATGAATTCAAGGAGATTTTAAAGGAGCTGCGGGAACAGAATAAGACCGTGGTCATCAGTTCGCACATTCTGTCGGAGCTGTCGGAGGTGTGTACGGATATAGGTATTGTGGAGCAGGGAAAGATGGTAGTGGAAGGTTCCATAAACGATATTTTGAATCAGATCAATGTCAGGAGTCCTCTGCTGATTACCGTGTGCAGAAATAAAGAGCATGCCCTGAATCTTCTGAGGGCCCACCCTTATGTGGAGACCATTGCCATACGTCAGAATGATATTATGGTTGGGTTTACCGGGGAGCAGGAGGATGAGGCCATGCTGCTGAGACAACTGGTGGAGGCGGGGGTGATGGTCTGCGGATTCGTTCGTGAGCGGGGCAGCTTGGAATCCGTGTTCCTTCAGATTATTAATCATGAGGAAGGGATGGTGCTGATCAGTGAAAATTAATCCGATTTACTGGCAGGAGGCACGGGTCAGTTCCCGGTCGTTCAGGCTTCCGATGATTATTTTGCTGTGCAACACGATTTTGGCTCTGGCCGCTCTTTTAAATATGTACTCTATGGTGGTCCAGGCAAAGGACACGGCGGAAATCCAGTATGCCAGCTTTCTGAATCTGTATGTTCTGGTGGCGTGTATCGAGTTTGTGATGATTCTGCTCATTGTGCCGGCTCTTACGTCGGGAAGCATCAGCGGGGAGCGGGAGAGACAGACCCTGAACCTGCTTCTGACCACCCGCATGACGCCGGCGGACATTGTAATCGGAAAGCTGATGGCTGGTATGTCCACGATGATTCTGCTCATTGTGTCCAGCTTTCCGGTGCTGGCGCTTGTGTTTATCTACGGAGGAGTGGTAGTAAAGGATATTATGCTTCTGATGATCAGTTTCCTGTCGGCGGCGGTTCTGTCCGGCAGCGTGGGCATCTGCTGCTCCTCCACGTTCAAGAAATCAACCATAGCTACTGTGGTCAGCTACTGTGTCATGGCAGGTCTGGTGCTGGGGACTGCGATTGCCGCCCGTTTTGCCAGCTCCGTGGGACCTGGATTTCTGGTGTGGTTACTGCTTTTGAATCCCGCGGTGCCTTTCAGTGCGGCTATGGGGGAGCAGATAGGCAATATCCGGCAGATATCGGTTCTGCAGGCCTGGACAGGGGGCTCTATGCAGCGTCTGAGTGCAGGGAAATGGCTGTGGATGGGGGTGGCTGTTCAGCTTTTGCTGGCAGGAGCATGTCTGTGGATGGCTGTGAATCAGGTGAATCCCAGGAGGAGACGAAGATGGAAATACTAGGGATGCTTGCCGCTTCGCCGGGGCTTGTGGCAGGAATTCTGATTTTGGCAGGCGGCGTATTTGCCTGGTTCAGGATCCGTAACCAGGTGCGGATGATCTCCCGGGCCATGTTTGGAACATCGTCCCTGGCAGAGGGATTGGAACGCCAGGCTGACATCCTCGCGGAGACGCCTAAATCCGTTTCCGGCATGACCAAGCTGTGCCTGCCGCAGATAGAGGCAGACTTTCCGGAATTTCACTGGGCTCAGTGGAGGCAGATGTGTGAGAATATGCTGAAGGCCTACCTGGAGGCGCTCAGCAGTCAGAACCTGGCGCTGCTGGAGCGTATCCGGATGAGTCCGTCAGGGGACGGGGAAAGCGGACAGAGCGGTTTGTCACAGGCGGCTGACAAGGAGGTACATGAGGCTCCGGCGGTTTCAGAGGAATTGAAGAAGCAGGCGGCGCTGCGGATAGACGATCAGAGACGGCGCGGAGTCAGGGAAATCTACCGTCAGGTAAAAATTCATCAGACGGAGATCTCCAGGTACCAGAAGGAAGCCGGGATGTGTATTATAAAACTGCAGTCTGCGGTCGAGTACTACTACGAGGAGAAGCAGATCGCGGCAGAGAGCAAAGGCACAGAGCGGAAGAAAGGAACGAGGGCGGAGAGCCGGAAAAAAGAACGCAAGGAGCAGACCCGATATAACATGGAGCTGGTTTACATACAGGACCTTTCGAAGGTGGCGGATCCGGCGACGGCTGTGGGGGTCACCTGCCCCAACTGCGGTGCGCCTGTCACCAGGCTGGGAAGCAGATTCTGCGAGTACTGCGGTACCGGGATCATCCCCGTAGATGTGCGGGTGTGGAAGCTTCACAGGGTTGAGGGAGAGACTCACTGATCCCCGAAGGCAGTGAGCCGGGAGCCGTTGACTTAGAAAGATGAAAACGGTATACTAAAGCAAGGAGTAAATTTTAGGAGGAATTGGCATATGGGAATTATTAAAGCGATTGGCGCGGCTATCGGCGGTTCTCTGGCTGATCAATGGCTGGAGGTTATTGAGGCAGGGGAGATGGGGGATCAGACAGTCTTTACCAGCGGGGTAAAGATTCGCAAAGGATCCAACACAAAGGGGACTGTGGACACGGTTTCCAACGGATCGGTAATCCATGTCTATCCCAATCAGTTTATGATGCTGGTGGACGGCGGCAAGGTGGTAGACTACACAGCGGAGGAAGGCTACTATACGGTTAACAATTCTTCCCTGCCATCCCTCTTTAACGGGCAGTTCGGGGACACGCTGAAAGAGTCCTATCAGCGTGTAAAGTACGGGGGAAGCACACCCACGGTTCAGAAGGTGTTTTTTATAAACCTGCAGGAGATCAAGGGAATCAAATTCGGCACCCGCAACCCCATCAATTATTTTGATTTATTCTACAACGCGGAACTTTTTCTGCGGGCTCACGGAACGTATTCCATAAAGGTGACGGACCCTCTGAAATTTTATGCGGAGGCTGTCCCCAAGAACCGCAGCCGGGTAGAGATTCAGAGTATTAACGAACAGTATCTCAGCGAGTTTTTGGAGGCCCTTCAGTCCTCCATCAATCAGATGTCGGCGGACGGAATCCGCATCTCTTATGTGGCTTCCAAGGGAAGGGAACTGGGCAAATACATGTCCGATGTGCTGGACGAAGACTGGAAGCAGATGCGGGGGATGGAGATTCAGTCCGTGGGAATTGCCAGCATCTCCTACAACGAGGAGTCCCAGAAACTGATCAACATGCGCAACCAGGGAGCTATGCTCAGCGACCCCATGGTCAGAGAAGGCTATGTGCAGGGAGCCATTGCCCGGGGCATGGAAGCGGCAGGCTCCAACGCCAACGGCGCCATGGCGGGATTTATGGGAATGGGAGTGGGGATGAATACGGCAGGCGGCTATATGGCGGGAACCTCCAACATGAATTTGCAGCAGATGCAGATGAACCAGGGAGCCATGGGATACGGCCGGCAGATGAATCAGGGACAGCCCCAGGGGGGCGGAGGATACGGCCAGACGGTTCCCGGTCAGAGCCCGGCAGGGTACGGACAGAATAGCGGAGGGCAGCCGGCCGGATATGGGGAACCGGGGGCCGCAGAACAGCCACAGGCCGGCACAGCCCCACAGTCAGGGCAGTGGACCTGCAGCTGCGGCACGGCCAACACGGGGAAATTCTGCAGTGAGTGCGGAAGCCCCAGGCCTGTAAGCGGGCCCTGGACCTGCAGCTGCGGTGCGGTGAATACAGGAAAATTCTGCGGTGAGTGCGGAAAACCGAGACAATAATCTCATAAGCCCGGCAGAGAAAGGCAAAACAATGGCAACAGTAAGTATAAAATGTCCCAATTGCGGCGGCGGGCTTCAATTTGACCCTGCCGCGCAGAATTATGAATGTGAGTACTGTCTATCCAGGTTTACTCAGGAGGAACTGGAGAAGATCGCCCCCGGGGAAAGCGCAGAACAGGGTCCTGAGAAGAACGGGGACCAGGACTCCCGGGAGAACGCCGTGGTGTACACCTGCCCCAGTTGCGGGGCAGAGATTGTCACGGATGAGACCACGGCCGCTTCCTTCTGCTTCTACTGTCATAACCCTGTGATTCTGCAGGGAAGGCTTCAGGGAGAATATCATCCGGATTACGTCCTTCCCTTCGCTATAGACAGGGAGAAGGCCACAGAGATCTTTCTGGGATGGCTGAAAAAGAAGCGTTTTGTGCCTGCGGATTTTTATGCGCCGGAACAGATCGAGAAGATGACAGGCGTGTATTTCCCCTACTGGCTTTACAGCTGCCGGGTGGATGGAAAGCTTGACGGGGAGGGGACGAAACTGCGCATCTGGCGGACAGGGAATATGCAGTACACGGAGACTCAGAAATACGATGTGTCCCGCTCAGGGACCATGGACATAGATCATGTGCCCCGCAATGCTCTGAAAAAAGCGGATAAAAAGCTGGTAGAGGGAGTCATGCCCTTTGATACCGGGAATATGAAGGTTTTTTCCATGGGATTCCTGTCCGGCTTTTTTGCGGAAAAGCGGGATATGGAGCAGCAACAGTTTCAGACGGAGATGGAGCAGGAAGTGCGGGACTTTGCCGCAGACAGCCTGAGAAGCAGTATAGGAAGCTATGACAGCGTCAATATCAGAAGCCAGGAGGCCAGAATCCGGGGGGCCAGGTGGGCCTATGCCCTGCTTCCGGTATGGACTCTGACTTACAGGGAGCACAAGACAGGGAATATCTACTATTTTGCATGCAACGGGCAGAGCGGGAAGGTCTGCGGAAAACTGCCTGTGGACAGCAAAAAACTGTGGATATTTTTTGCAGAGATATTCGTGCCGCTTCTGGCAGTGCTTCTGGCAGTGGGGTATATGATATGAGTGTGATGAGAAAGCGTATTGCAGTGTGGCTTCTGGCGGCAGTGTGGTGTCTGTCTGTGGTGCAGACCGTTTTCGGCAGCGAAAGTATTGCCGCAGAGGCGTCTGACGGAAAACGAATTTACGATTATGCCGGGCTTCTGGACGGGGAGTATGTGGGGGAAGCCAGGGAAGTGATTGAGGATTTTCAGGATACATACCATCTGGATATTGTGGTAGTGACGGTGGATGATGCTCAGGGTAAGACGGCCGTGGCCTTTGCGGATGATTTCTACGAGGAAGGCGGTTTTGGCCGGGGCAGCGATCTGAGCGGTATTCTTTTCCTTATAGATATGGATAACCGGGAGCTGGTGTTTTCCACCGACGGGAAGGCCATCCGGATCTTTACGGATCAGCGAATTGAGAGTATGCTGGACGGCGTGTATGAGGGCGCGTCCCAGGGGGATTACAGGGCCAGTGTGGAGACGTTTTTAAGGGATGTGGAGACGTACTGCAGGGCCGGGATTCCAGGGGGGCAGTATAATTATGACACCGAGACAGGGGAAATCAGCGTGTACAGGAGTATCCGCTGGTATGAGGCCCTTCTGGCCGTATGTGTCTCGGCCTTTGTGGCGGGAACGGCCTGTGCGGCCGTGAAACGGCAGTACGGCATGGAAGAGAACGAGAGGCAGATTCGGAATCAGAATATGGCGTACAGGGCCCAGGCCAGATTTGCCTATGACAGCCAGCACGACCAGCTGATTCACAAATTTGTCACCAGCAAAGTCATCCCCAGAAATACGGAGAGCGGGGGAGGCGGCGGATTTTCATCGTCAGGGCGCAGTTCCACCCACACTTCCTCCAGCGGCAGAAGCCACGGAGGCGGCAGCAGGAAGTTTTAGGCTGTTGTTTTGGGAAGCAAGGCTGGTGAAACGGCACAAAAGATGGTATACTTATGCAAAATCGGAAAAATGAGGACAAAACTATGCAGGCAATACTACTGGCAGGCGGCCTTGGAACCAGGCTTCGCAGCGTGGTAAGCGACCGCCCGAAGCCTATGGCCCTGATTCAGGGCAGGCCTTTTATGGAATACGTGATACGGGAACTGGCCCGGCAGGGCATTGATCATGTGATTTTTGCCGTGGGCTATAAAGGTTCTATGGTGGAGGAGTACTTTCGGGACGGGCAGGATTTTGGGGTACGCGCCTCTTATGCCTATGAGGAGACTCTCCTGGGCACTGCCGGAGCCATAAAAAACGCAGCCAGGCACATGACGGGAGAAGAGGCTTTTGTGCTCAATGCAGATACCTTCTATAGGATTGACTATGGGCGGCTGATAAAACAGAAGAAAGCCATGGATCTGGATATGGCGCTGGTGTTAAGAGAGGTGGAGGACGGGGCGCGGTACGGACAGGCACTGCTGACAGAGGGAAGACTGACAGGCTTTAATGAAAAAACGGATAGCCATGGGCCGGGAACGATCAACGGCGGAGTGTATCTCATGTCCCGGGAGCTGATTGACCGGATCCCAGAGGGAAAGGTGTCTCTGGAGCAGGACATGATCCCGAACTGGCTGTCAGAAGGGCTGAAGCTGGGAGGATTTGTCAATGACGGATACTTTATAGACATCGGAATCCCTGAGGACTATTACCGCTTTATGGAGGATGTGGAGAAAGGAGTGCTGACATGGTAATCAGAGGAAGAGCACCGCTGCGTGTCAGCTTCGGCGGCGGCGGGACGGATGTGGCACCCTTTTGCGAGGAGCAGGGAGGAGCTATCATAGGAAGCACCATCAACAAATACGCCTACTGCTCCATTGTCCCCAGGGAGGACGATCAGATCATCGTTCACTCCCTGGATTTCGATATGACTGTAAAGTACAATGCCAGGGAAAACTATGTATGTGACGGGCGTCTGGATCTGGTGACAGCGGCTCTGAACGCTATGGGGATAGACAAAGGATGTGAGGTGTACCTGCAGTGTGATGCTCCGCCGGGATCCGGTCTGGGGACATCTTCCACGGTGATGGTGTCCCTGCTTATTGCCATGGCCCGGTGGAAAGGCGTGGAACTGGACGGGTATGCCATGGCGGATCTGGCCTACAAGGTGGAGAGAGAGGACTTAAAGATCGACGGCGGCTATCAGGATCAGTACGCCTCCACCTTCGGCGGCTTCAATTTTATCGAGTTTCACGGAAGGAACAATGTGGTGGTAAATCCTTTAAGAATAAAGAAGGACATCATCCATGAACTGCAGTATAATCTTTTGCTGTGCTACACGGGAAAGATCCATGTGTCGGCCAACATTATAAAAGATCAGGTAAGCAACTATAAAAAGAAAGATCCCTTTGAGGCCATGTGCGAGGTAAAAGCCCTGGCCTACGCCATGAAGGACGAGCTGCTTAAAGGCAACCTCCATTGTTTCGGAAAGCTTCTGGACTACGGATGGGAGAGCAAGAAGCGAATGAGCAGCAAGATCACCAATCCTCAGATCGATGAGCTTTACGACGAGGCTAAAAAAGCCGGAGCGCTGGGGGGGAAACTTCTGGGAGCCGGCGGCGGCGGCTACCTTCTCGTGTACTGCCCTTACAATGTGAGACATAAAGTGGCGGCGAGGATGGAGGCGGCGGGAGGCCAGCTGGCGGACTGGAATTTTGAACTTAGAGGAGCCCAGGCTTGGATTGCGGACGAGAATCGGTGGGGGTACGACACGGTGAACGTACAGATGCCCAACCGGAGTTATGAGTTTAAGCTGTGACGGTTTTTGCGTCGGAGAGGTATGGGATTTATGGACAGAGTCGTATTTTTAGACAGGGACGGAACGATTAATAAAGAAATTACCTATCTCCACCGTCCCCGGGACCTGGTGATCCTTCCGGGAGTACCCCAGGCTATAAGGATGCTGCGCAGCAGCGGATTTCGCATAGTTGTGGTGACAAATCAGGCGGGGATCGGGCGGGGGTACTACACCGTGGAGCAGATGCATGCACTTCACCGGCATCTCAATGAACGGCTGAAAGAGGACGGGGCGGCGATAGACAGTTTTTATTTCTGTCCCCACCATCCGGAACACGGGATCGGGGAGTACAAAAAGACATGCCGCTGCAGAAAACCGGGTATAGGGATGTTCGAGGCGGCAGAGCAGAAATATGAGATTGACAGGAGCCGTTCCTTCATGGTCGGAGACAAGCGGATCGATGTTGAGGCGGGCCATAACTACGGGGTCACAGGTATCCTCGTGGGCACGGGCTACGGCAGGGAGGAGCGGGAAAAAAGCAGGCAGCTGGGTGAGGAGCCATTTTATGATTTTTACGCGGAAACTCTTATGGACGCAGCAGAATACATTATCGGAAAGGAATTTATGTCACATGAATGAGTCGGCCTTTGTGAAGGAATTGACAGACAGATACCCACGGCTGGAACCGGTCGGGGATTCGGTTATGCAGGCGTATGAGATTTTGAAGGAGTGCTTTGCTTTGGGACACAAGCTGCTGGTGGCAGGCAACGGAGGCAGTGCGGCGGATTCAGAGCACATCGTGGGGGAGCTGATGAAAGGATTTGTAAAGAGGCGCCGGGTCCCTGAGGATGAGGCGCGGCGGATGGAGGCCGTTGACCCGGAGGCGGGAAAAGAGCTGGCCGCAAAACTTCAGGGAGGCCTTCCGGCCATAGCTCTCACCGGTCATCCGGGGCTGTCCACTGCGTTTTTAAATGATGTGGACGGGCTGCTGGTGTATGCCCAGCAGGTCTACGGCTACGGGCAGGAGGGGGATGTGTTCATGGGAATCTCCACCTCCGGCAATGCGGCCAATGTCCACTATGCCGTGGTGGCGGCGAAAGCCAAAGGCATGAAAGTGATCGGTCTGACAGGGAGAGACGGAGGAAAGCTGGGAAAAAACGCAGATGCGGCCATTATCGTCCCGGAGCAGGAGACGTACAAGATTCAGGAGCTGCACCTGCCGGTTTACCATACATTGTGTCTGATGTTAGAGGAACATTTTTTCTAGAACGGGGATAGATCATGGGATTTCACACATTCGTTATCTGTGCGTACGGACAGTCGCCCTATCTGGAGGCGTGTATCCGCTCACTGAAAGCGCAGACCGTGCCGTCGGAGATCATCTGCACCACATCTACATTCAGCCCATGGCTGAAGGGGATTCTGAAAAAGTACAATATCCCCCTTTATGTGAGGGATGGAGAGAGCAATATTCAGGATGACTGGAACTTTGCGGTGGAGAAGGCTGAGGGACAGTTTGTGACCATCGCCCATCAGGACGATCTGTACGGCAGACATTACGGGGAGGAGCTTCGCAGAGCCTGTGAGAGGTGGCCGGATATGACCGTGTTTATGAGCGACGCGGTTCTGATAAAGAAGGGAAGGCTGTGCTGGGGAGGAGCCGTGGAGGTAGTGAAGAAGCTTCTTCGCCTGCCTTGGCGGTTTCCCGGCCTGTGCCACATAAGGGCCGTCAAAGAAAGCGGCCTGCTTCTGGGGAACCCGGTCATGTGTCCTTCGTGCAGCTACAAAAAGGACAGGCTTGATCTGCCACTGTTTACCGGCGGATATGATTTTGTGCTGGACTGGGAGTGCATGAGACGGCTGGCCTGTGAGCCGGGGCGGTTTGTCTGCGTGGAAAAGCCCCTGCTGTACTACAGAGTCCACGACGGAGCCACCACAAAGGCATGCATCAGGGACAGCCGCAGGGAGCGGGAGGAGAGGCAGATGTTTGAAAAGATATGGCCGGGAAGGATCACGGACGGGATTATGGTTCTGTACCGCCTGGCTTACAGGAATTATCAGTGAATTCAGGAGATGTTGGAGGAAACAGCCGCATGGAGAAAAAGAAAACCGGTATGTGGCAGTACCGATGGAAAGATGAGGTGATCACAGCCGGCCTTCTGCTGGCCTTTGGATTTTTTATCAACAGAGGAATCGAGATTCGGGGCCTGTTTATGGATGATCTGTATCTGTGGTCCTGCTACGGAGAACAGACGTTCAGGGAATTTGTGTTTCCCACAGGCAGTACCCGGTTCAGATTTATCTACTACCTGGCGGCCTATCTGGAACTGGGGCTTGTGGGGAACCATGTGACCTGGTTTGTGCCTGTCAATATCGTGCTTAACTGTGCCGTCGCTTACACGCTGTGCCGTTTTGCCAGGAGACTTTCCGGCAACCGGATCATCGGTTTCATATGCGGCCTGCTGTATCTTCTGTCCAGAATGTCCTACTATCAGATATCACAGGTTTACGGGCTTATGGAATCGCTGGCACTGTGGGCGGCCATAGGGATTCTCTACTGCCTCTATCGGTATATCAATGAGCCGGGACAGGTGCTTGCGTGGTTCAGGGCTGCCAATGTCCTGTACTTTTCGGTGTGCTTTATCCATGAGCGCTATATGGTCCTTTTGCCCCTTCTCTTCCTGGTCTTGCTGATGAAGAGAAATCGAAAGGCGAGGGAATGGATGACGCCTTTGGGTGTGTTTGCGCTGGTGCAGATAATACGTCTGGTCACCATCGGGACCGTGCTTCCGGCGGGAACCGGGGGAACGGAGGTTGCAAAGACCCTGAATCTGCATCAGGCCGTGGCCTTTGCCCTTCAGCAGGTACTGTATCTTTTTGGGATCAATACGGGAGAGAGCTATCTCAGCGCTTTAAGCTGGCAGGAATCCTCCAGGTGGATAAAGCTTCTGGTGGCAGGCGCTGATGTGCTGATTCTCGCGGTTATGATTATGTTCATTGTGAAGGTGGTCCGGAGCAAATGGGAGAGGGCGGCTGTTTTGAGGAACTGTCTGCTGTTCTTCCTTTTCATAGGAGCCTGTATCGCGTGTTCCAGCGTGACCATCCGTGTGGAGGTGCGGTGGGTGTACGTTTCCATGACAGGGGCATGGCTGTGGCTGGCTTACATGTGCGGCGTCATCGCCAGGCCGGCAGCCGAGAAGGCGGAATCTGTCCACAGGATTCCGGATTACAGAAAGACGCTGATGTGTACCGGCCTTATTCTGGGTTATTTGATTCTGATGATTCCGGCAGAGACGTACTACCGCCGCAGATTTTCCAATCTGTACTACTGGAATGCGCAGCAGCAGTATAATTCCCTCGCGGAACAGACCTTTGAGAAGTACGGGAACGGTATCTTTGGAAAGAAGATCTATATTTTAAAAAATACGTATGAGGTCAGCGATTTTTACGCGGAGACCTTCTTTAAGGTCTTTGACAGGGACAGAAAAGCGGAAGGAACGGAGGTGCTCTTCGTCGACAGCATCCGGGACTTCGGCCAGGTGAACAACAATATGCTCATCATCAGGGAGGACCCGGCTTTTCATGCGTATCAGGATATTACGGAGGCAGTGCGGACGCTGAAATGCGAACCTGTGTACGGCTACTACCGGGACGGATGGATGGACGAGAGCGCGAAGATACGGGTTATGGCAGGCAGCAGCGGAATCATACACCTGCAGCTGATGTATCCGGGCGCCATGGAGGGCCATGAGACGGTATCCATCAGCCAGAACGGCCAGCCGGAGGCAGAGGTGGAGATTCGGGAGAATATTACCCATGTGGAGCTGGAGGCCAGGCCCTACGACATCGTGGAGCTGGATTTTGAGAATAATTTCTATCTGAAGGACGCACAGGAACAGAGAGGAGAAAAACGATTCTCTATGATGATGCAGATCACTGCGGATTAATGCTGCGGACCAGGGAAAAGGAGTTATATGAAAGCAGGAAAATGGTGCTATGTTTTGCCGGTTATGGGTGTGGTATTCGGCCTGTGGTACGTGCAGGCGGCTTTTGTGGATGTGGTCTATTCCGACTACATCCGGCTGGTCAACAGCTATCTGCCCGACGTGTGGAACCCGGACAAATTCTTTGTGGGGGATATCCTGACCCGGATTCCCCTAAACTACGGGGCCAGAATCATCAATACGTCGTTCTTTGATTATCGTGTAAGATTTGATCAGATATTGGGTATCCTCTTTTTAGGGATTTCCGCGGCTGAGATAACCGTCTACTGCATAAAAAAGGAGATCCGGGGTTATTGGATTTGCGTCCTTATGGTTTTGATGTTCAGCCTGAACAAGTGGGAGATGATGATAAATGGCAGCGGGTGGATTCATTTTCTGGCATTTGCCGGTTTTTACTGGCATTATCTGATCCTGGACCGGGTGTGGGAGGGCAGGGAGAGAAAGGGTGACCATGTGCTGCTTCTGGTGCTTCCCTGGGCAGTGACCCTGGGGACGGCGGGGCCCTACTGCGGTTCCTACACGGCGGTGCTTCTGCTGGCCTGCGGCCTGCGGATTATTCTGGTGCGCAGGGAAGAGGGGCGGTGGGAGAGGCGGTATTTTATATACGGGATATCGGCTTTGATTCCGCTTTTTTTGTATATGTGGAGCAGTTCCTTGGCAGAGCCGGAGAAGCTGGGAGTCGCTCAGGTGCCGCTTCTGACGCAGCTTTTTGATACGCCTGGATTTTTTGTGCGGTTTCTGATCAAATCCTTCTCCTCCATGGCCGTGGGTGTGGAGAGCGCCCAGGCCGCGTTTGCCGGCAACGGACCATACCTTGTTCTGGGAATCCTGGTCATGGCGGGCTATGCGTTTGCGCTGTGGCTGCAGTGGCGGCACAGACTGTATAAAAAAACTGTGTTTCCTTTGATGCTCATATGCGCAGGGGGGATAAACCATCTGCTGGTTATGCTCTCCCGCTGGGTGTTTTTGAGGGAGGACTATGGCATGTCCTCCAGATATGCGCTTCAGTTTCAGGCGGGCCTGCTGGGAGTCGTCCTCACATTTGCCCTTGCAGGAGGAATGATCAGGGGCATTTTTGTAAAAGCGCTGATGACAGTCATGGTGACGGCCGTGCTGGCCGGCAATCTTTATACCACGGCGGAGGAGATGAGAAAGGCGCCGCTGAGAAAAGAGCTTTGCCAGAGGCGGGCCGAGATAGCCCTGGACTTTGAGAACAGGACAGATGAGGAGCTGAGAGCCAGTTTTGAATACCACATGAGCAGGCCGGAAGGCGGACAGGAAGTGCGGGCGGCTCTGGAGATTCTGAAAAAACAGCAGTGGAATATTTTCCGACAGTGAAAAGGAGATAAAACAAATGAAGGTAGTCATCTTAGCCGGAGGATTCGGCAGCAGGATCAGTGAGCAGAGCCATCTGAAGCCCAAGCCCATGATCGAGATCGGAGAGAAGCCGATTCTGTGGCATATTATGAAATATTATTCGGAGTTTGGCTTTCATGAGTTTGTTATCTGCCTGGGGTACAAGCAGTATGTGGTGAAGGAGTTTTTTGCGGATTATTTCCTTCACACATCGGATGTGACCTTTGATCTGGCAGGCAACAAGATGGAGGTTCACAACAACTACGCTGAGCCATGGAAGGTGACTCTGGTGGATACGGGGTTGAACACTATGACCGGCGGGAGAGTCAAAAGGATCCAGCCGTTTATCGGCCGGGAGCCCTTTATGCTTACCTATGGGGACGGCGTATGCGATGTGGATCTGAGGGCGCTGCTTTCGTTCCATGAGGGTCATGGAAAGACGGCCACCATTACCACGGTGAGCCTTGCCCAGATGAAAGGCGTCCTGGATATCGGCGCAGATCACAGGGTGCGGTCTTTCAGAGAGAAGAAGGAGGCGGACGCCAGCCTGATCAACGGAGGGTTCATGGTTCTGAATCCGGAGATTTTTGATTACCTGGAAGGCGACGACACGGTGTTTGAGCAGGAACCTTTGCAGAGACTGGCAGCGGAGGGGCAGCTGATGGGATATCATCACAGCGGTTTCTGGCAGTGCATGGACACCCAGCGGGAGATGAAAAAGCTGGAGGAACTGTGGCAGAGCGGGAATGCCCCGTGGAAGATATGGAAGAATTAGACGGCAGAGCGAGAGGGATAATCATAGATGAAGAATACCTGGGATACATTTGAAGAATTTTACAGGGGGAGGAGGGTGCTGGTCACAGGCCATACAGGGTTTAAGGGGTCCTGGCTGAGCCGGATTCTCATGAATATGGGCGCCGTAGTTACGGGATATGCCAAGGAGCCGCCCACAAGCCCCAACCTGTTCTATGGGGCAGGACTCGACTCCCGGATGAACAGCGTCATAGGCGATATCCGGGATCTGGAGCATCTGAAGCAGGTTTTTAAACAGACACAGCCGGAGGTTGTGTTTCACCTGGCTGCCCAGCCCATTGTGAGGGATTCCTACAAAGATCCGGTCTGCACCTACGAGACCAATGTCATGGGAACCGTTAATATGCTGGAGTGCGTCCGGCTGACCCGGTCGGTAAGGTCCTGTCTCAACGTGACCACGGACAAGGTTTATGAAAATAAGGAGTGGGAGTACGGTTACCGGGAGTGCGACAACCTGGACGGCTATGATCCCTACTCCAACAGCAAATCCTGCTCGGAGCTGGTGACCCACAGCTATATAAAATCGTTTTTCGGCGATAACCGGTGTCGGGTGTCCACAGCCAGAGCGGGCAATGTCATAGGCGGCGGCGACTTTGCCAATGACCGGATCATCCCCGACTGTATCCGGGCGGTGTCGGCGGGGAAGGAGATCATTGTCCGCAACCCCTACTCCGTCCGCCCATACCAGCATGTGCTGGAGCCGCTGTATGTATATATGCTGATCGCTATGAAGCAGTATGAGGACCCATCCTGCGTGGGATGCTACAATGTGGGACCTGACGACAGAGACTGTGTCACCACGGGAACACTGGCGGATTTGTTCTGTAAGGAGTGGGGGGACGGGGCCGCATGGGTGAACCGGTATGACGGCGGACCCCATGAGGCCGGTTTCCTGAAACTGGACTGCTCCAGGATAAAAAATAAGTTCGGATGGCAGCCCCGCATGGATGTGGGCCAGGCCGTAAAGTGGACCGTGATGTGGTCCAGGGCATATCTGGCAGGGGAAGATGGGATGGAGCTGATGGACGATCAGATCTATAAATTTTTTCAGAGTGAAAGGAAATGATCTATGGCAAAGTTTGAGAATAAAACCGAGGAGCAGGCGAGGCAGGAAATCCTTGAAATAGTAGGAGAGTACTGTGACCGGTTCCACCAGAAAAAACCGTATGAGGAAGGGGACAGGATTCCCTATGCTTCCAGGGTCTACGACAGACATGAGATGGTGAATCTGGTGGACAGCGCCCTGGAGTTCTGGCTCACATCAGGGCGGTACACCGATGAATTCGAAAAGAAGCTGGCAGACTATCTCCAGGTAAAATTCTGTTCACTGGTTAACTCCGGCTCTTCGGCCAATCTGACGGCGTTCATGGCGCTCACATCGCCGCTTCTGGGAGAACGACAAATAAGAAGGGGGGATGAGATCATCACGGTGGCGGCAGGATTTCCCACCACGGTGACGCCCATGATTCAGTACGGGGCGGTTCCGGTGTTTGTGGATGTGACGATTCCCCAATACAATATTGATGTGGACAGGCTGGAGGAGGCTTATTCGGACAGGACGAAGGCTGTGATGCTGGCCCATACCCTGGGCAATCCCTTTGACCTGGCATCGGTGAAAGCGTTCTGCGGCAGGCACGGCCTGTGGCTGGTGGAAGATAACTGCGACGCCCTTGGAACCAGATACACCCTTGACGGGGAGGAGAAATTCTCCGGAACCATAGGGGATATAGGGACCTCCAGCTTTTATCCGCCCCATCATATGACCATGGGGGAGGGAGGAGCGGTGTACACGAACAATCCTCTGCTTCACAAGATCATCCGGTCTCTCCGTGACTGGGGACGGGACTGCGTCTGCCCCTCAGGCCACGATAATCTGTGCGGCCACCGATTTGACAGGCAGTACGGGCAGCTGCCTCTGGGGTACGACCATAAATACGTGTATTCTCACTTCGGATATAATCTGAAGGCTACGGATATGCAGGCAGCCATCGGATGCGCGCAGCTGGATAAATTCCCCGGGTTTGTGGAGAGAAGGCGCCATAACTTTGACAGGCTCTATGAGGGGCTTAAGGGAATCAAGGACAAGCTGATCCTTCCCCAGGCGGCTCAAAATTCCAGGCCAAGCTGGTTTGGATTCCTTATAACCTGCCGGGAGGGAACGGACCGCAATTCGGTGGTGCGGTATATTGAGAGCCAGGGTATCCAGACCAGGATGCTGTTTGCAGGCAATCTGACCAAACACCCCTGTTTCGATCAGATGAGGGAGGAACAGAAAGGGTACAGGGTCGTGGGAAGCCTTCAGGTGACGGACAGGATTATGCGGGACACCTTCTGGGTAGGCGTATACCCGGGCATGACGGATGAGATGATCGACCGTATGGCCAGGGTGATCCGGGAAGCAGCGGGACAGAGCTGAGAAGGCCAGGATACAAGTCTGCCGGGAACAGGTGAATCCGTGGACGAAGGCAGGGCGGTTTTACGGACAGAGAACGAACAGGAGGATACACCATGTCAGAGGAGAAGACAAAGGAGCTTTCCGCTTCCTATGACCTGACTCCGGTGCATCGGGCCAATCTGAGGATCCTAAAAGAGATAGACAGAATCTGCAGAAAGTACGGGATTGAGTACATGATGGATTCGGGGACCCTTCTGGGGGCGGTGCGCCACCAGGGATTTATACCCTGGGACGATGACGCGGACGTCGCGTTTACTAGGGAGAATTATGAGAAATTTGCCAGGGTGGTGAGGAAAGAACTGCCGAAGGGAATGAAACTTCTGGAACCTCACCAGCTGGGAGGGGGAGAGGCGTTTTACGATTTTACGCCCAGAATCCTTTATATGAACAGCAAAACCCATGAGGACGGAGAGGAGATGGCGTTTTACGGGGGACGGCTGAATCATCTGTGGGTGGATCTGTTCATCCAGGACGACCTGCCTGAGTGCAGGGTGAAGGCGGCATGGATCAGGGCCCTTCACACGTTTGTGTACGGGCTGGCTATGGGCCACAGATACAGGCTGGATTACTCCAGATACAAAACCCCCGGAAGGATAGCCGTGAAGCTGCTGGCTTCTGCCGGAAAACGAATTTCCATGAAGACCATCCGGAGAATGCAGTATGGCCTGGCAGTGCGGTACAACAAGGGACAAAGCCGGATCCGGTATTACAGCAACTATCAGCCAGACTATCTCTGTGTGACCATCGAAAAAGAGTGGAATCAGGAGACCGTGGATCTGCCCTTTGAGGATACGGTTCTGATGGCGCCCAAAAACTGGGACCAGGTGCTGAAGCAGATTTACGGGGATTATATGCAGCTGCCCAGGGAGGAGGACAGGGTCCCCACCCATTCGGCCATAGAGATCCAGGTGACAGGATAACATATAGAAAGGGACCACAAAAGTCATGGCAGAGAAAGCCAATGGAAACAGCGCGTCAAAGGCGGCGGTAATCCTGATATTTGTCGTGTTTGGCGGTTATCTTCTGCTGCAGTTTTCCAGAGTATTTATTTACTATGATGATTATGGATATTTATCTCTGAGTTACGCTTATGTAATGGAGGAGGCGGCGGGGACAGACTATAACCTGTCTCAGCTTCTGGAGTACATGGGACACCATTATTTTTACGGCAACGGGAGGCTTTTGTGTACGTTCCTCTATTTGCTGCTTTACCTGGCAGGGGGTCTTAAGCTTCTTCAGGTTTTTATGGCGGCGGCAGTGCTGACTGTGGCGGTGCTGTCCTACAGGGCCGCGGTGCTGACCCAATCGCCGGAAAACGGGGCGGGGCGGATCATGACAGCGGTTTTTACCTGCCTCCTGTACGGGCTGATGGGGATACATGTGAAGCGCCATGGAATATACTGGTTTGCCGCATCCTTTCTGTATGTTGTCCCGGCGGTAAGCGTAATCGGGCTGGGATGGATGTACTGCGGGACGATACGCAGAAAGAGAAGCCCAGTCTGGTGGCTGGGCTGCACGGTGCTGGCTTTTCTGGGGGCTTTCTCCCAGGAGCAGTGGCTGGTGGCAGTGCTGGCGATGATTCTGTCGGTGATGGCATATAAGCAGTACGTTCTTCACGGCACAGGTACAAAGACGGGGGAAGGACGAATATGTTCCCGGGATTTTCAGGTGCTGGCAGCGGCAGCGGCGGGAGCTCTTCCGATTCTCACATCGCCGGCGGTAAAGGACAGGATGGCCAGGGACGCCGCCTTTGCAAAACGCTCTTTCATCGGGAAGGTGATATACAATATAGACGCCGTAACACGCCTGTTTTTTGCTCCTGATAACCAGAATTACATTTTTCTCCTTTTGATTATGGCGATGGCCATGACAGCTGTCATGATGGTGCGGGGACAGGGAAACCGGAGAGCGCATGTGCTGTTTCCTGCAGTGTCGGCGGCAGCGGGGGCCTACCTGTTTACAGAGTGTCATGTGTGGGGGCATGGGGACAGAAACCAGTATCTGACAGGGGCGGTCTGGCTCTTGTTCGCATATATTCTGTGGATGACGGCGCGGTTTCTGTATTTTACGTTTTCCAACAACAATGTCTTTCAGGGAATGCTGTGCATTGCCGGCTTTTTCTCTATGGCCTGCCTTGTGATCGTTCCCGAACTGCCGGAGAGGGTGCTTCTTCCCTATGTGCTGCTGTCTTTTTCCCTGCTGGGGTATATTTTCGGGGAGGTTTTTCTAAAGGACATCAGACTGCGAAAGGGCGGCGGAGTGTTTCTGCTGTGCATGGCGGCTGTAAGTCTTCCCAATATGCGAAATATTTACCGGGGATACAGCGCCAACTGGAAGGTGCATCAGTACAATGATGTGGTGCTCAGGCAGAATGCGGAGATGATTAAACAGGGGGAGCGAATCAAGGAGGTCCGTTTGTACCGGCTTTTGGACGAACTCTGCACGAAGGAGATGGTCTATGACCCGGGTTTTGACTTTATGATCTTCTGGATGTACGAGTACTATGACTTTCCTCCTAATGTTGCGTTTCTCTACGAGACGGTGGGAGACATGCAGGATTTGATTATTCAAGAGAAAAGAGATTAAAGGCATGGGAAATTTATTATCAGTTGTTGTGTCCGTCTACAATGAGGAGGCGGTGCTCAGGCAGTTTTACAGGGAAGTCAAAAAGGTGCTGGAAACTGCGAAGTGGGACTATGAGCTTTTATTCGTCAATGACGGGAGCACAGACGGAAGCCTTTGTATTCTTCAGGAGCTGGCAGACAGGGACGCCCATGTGAAAATTATAGGATTTTCCAGGAACTTCGGCCACGAAGCCGCGATGATCGCGGGAATAGACTACAGCATCGGGGACGGGATTATCTGTATGGATGCGGATCTGCAGCACCCGCCGGAATGTATTTTGGAGATCATTGACAGATTCGAGAAGGGGTTTGAGGTCATCAATATGGTCCGAACCAAAAACGAGTCGGCGGGATGGTTTAAAAACATGGCGTCGTCGGCATTTTATAAGCTGATCAATGTGCTTTCGGACGTAAAATTCGAGAGCAATGCATCGGATTTTTTTGCCGTAAGCCGCAGAGTGGCAGATGTACTGAAGGACAGCTACCGGGAAAAAGTACGGTTTTTGCGGGGCTATGTACAGAATGTAGGGTTCGCAAAGACTACGATTGCCTACGAGGCCGGGGTGAGAGCGGCAGGGGAGAGCAAATACAGCATCCGGAAGCTGTTTCAGTTTTCGGTCAACACGATTGTCTGTTTTTCCAACCTGCCCTTGAAGCTGGGAATCTACGCGGGGGTTATGGCCGCGCTTTTGGGCGTGGTGGTGATGGTCTATACGCTGTTTACGAGGGGAGGGGCTCCCAGCGGGTACGCCACCATCGTTGTACTTAATTGTTTTATGTTTGCAATCCTGTTTGTCATTGTGGGGATCATGGGCGAATATATGGCCATATTATTCGCGGAGCTGAAAGACAGGCCCATCTATATCGTAGGGGAGACCAGGAATATTTCCTGTGAGCTCCAGGAGGGCAAGAGTCTGAAAAGAACAGGAGGGACTGGCAGAACAGGTAAAATTGAGGGGTGACAGGTTGACCTATTTTCTCACGGATTTCGGATACACTATCCTAAAAAAATAGGAGGGTGTGTCATGAGAATTTGTGAGGCAACCAATTTGAGAATCAACGAGCTGCGAAAAGAGAGACGAATGACAGAGTATGCGCTGATTTATCAGGCCGGCATGCCTCCGTCAACCGTAAAGAGTATACTGCACGGAAAAAGTCAGAATCCCGGCATTGTTAATATTAAGAAGATTGCAGAAGGACTCGGAGTTACCATGAGAGAATTCTACGATTCCGATATCTTCGACGAACTGGAGCCGGAGGATTAATCAAAGGAGTCTGGCATGGTTGAAGTGGAGAGGGAAGTTATGGAGGTCGCTATGGAGGCGGGACATATTCTGCTGGAGAACGGGGCCGAAATATTTCGAGTGGAAGAAACCATAAACCGCATTTGCAGGCATTACGGGATAGAGTCCGGTAGTGCCTTTATTTTAAGCAACGGAATCTTTGTAACATCAGGAAATATGAGGGAGGAGACGTTTGCCAGGGTACAGCACATCCCTGTAAGCGGGTCCCACCTAAACAGGGTGGCCGCGGTGAACCAGCTGTCCAGAGAGGTGGAGGAAGGGCGGTATACCATTGAGGAAGTCAGGGAGCATCTCAGAGAGATCCGGCAGATGCCGGGCAAATCCAACCATATGCAGATTCTTGGCTCCGGTGTGGGAAGCGGGGCGTTCTGCTACCTGTATGGCGGCAATCTGAGGGACTGCACGGCGGCATTTCTGGCAGGAGTTGTACTTTACGCGTTTGTCCTGTATATAAGCTCTCCGTATTTTAACAAGATGGTGTCCAACATTGCGGGGGGCGCCGTGGCAACGGCGGCCTGCGTGGTTCTATATGAGCTGGGACTGGGACAGAATCTGGATCAGATGGTAATCGGCTCCATCATCCCCCTGGTGCCGGGGGTGGCATTTACCAATGCCATACGGGACATTGCCGATGAGAATTACATTTCGGGAACCGTGAGGATGATAGACGCCCTGCTGGTGTTTTTCTGTATAGCCATGGGGGTGGGACTGGTTTATACGGTCAGGCAGCGTCTGATCGTGTGAGGGGGAGGATAAAAAGATGGCAGGACAGGTGATAGCGGCGGTGGCAGGAACCATAGGGTTCTCCGTGCTGTACAGTGTTCCCAGGGCGTACTACCCCTACTGCGGTATCATCGGAGGCGCGGGATGGTTTCTGTACTGTCTCCTGATCGAAGCGCATTCGGCGCCGGAGGCCACACTGTTCGCGGCGATTCTGGTGGTGCTGCTGTCCCGGCTTTTTGCCGTGAAGGAGAGATGCCCGGTGACGATTTTTCTTATCAGCGGCATATTTCCCCTGGTGCCGGGAGGCGGGATCTACTGGACCGCCTACTATATTGTGACAGGGGAGATGGAACTGGCGGCGCAAAAAGGATTTACGGCCGTCAAAGTGGCCGTGGCCATTGTGCTGGCCATTGTGTTTGTATTTCAGCTTCCCCAGAAGCTGTTTCAGGTGAAGTGGAGAAAGACAGATGACAGAAACGTACAGGAGAGGTGGAAACGATGATTTTGATTCGGGGCGGCCGGGTTATTGATACGGAGAAAAAGGAAGAGCGGGAAGCGGATGTGATAATTGAGGGGAACCGGATTGCGGGGATCGGTCATTATGAGGACGACGGAACCTGGGAGAAGGTGATCAATGCCGAAGGATGTGTGGTGGCGCCGGGGCTGGTGGATGTTCATGTGCATTTCAGAGACCCGGGACTGACCTATAAGGAGGACATCCGAACCGGAGCGGCAGCGGCGGCAGCCGGAGGGTTTACCACAGTGGTCTGCATGGCCAACACAAAACCGGTCATAGACAGCACGGAAACTTTGGAGTATGTTCTCGACAAAGGCAGACAGACGGGAATCCATGTGCTGTCATGCGCTGCCGTATCCGTGGGAATGAAAGGACAGGAACTGGTGGATATGGAGGCTCTCAAGAAGGCGGGGGCCTGCGGTTTTACGGACGACGGAATCCCCCTGATGAACGGGGAACTGCTTAGACAGGCCATGGAACAGGCGGCGCGCCTTGACATGCCCATCAGCCTTCACGAGGAGGACCCGGCGTTTATCGGCAACAACGGGATTAACCGCGGGGAGACGTCCAAAAAGCTGGGAATTTACGGTTCACCCGCTGTGGCAGAGGACAGCCTGGTGGCCAGAGACTGTATGATTGCCCTTCACACCAAAGCTCGGGTAAATATTCAGCACATCAGCTCCGCGAAAGCTCTTGAGGCCGTGAGACTGGCCAAAAAGATGGGAGCAAAAGTTACCGTGGAGGTGACGCCTCACCATTTTGCCCTGACCGAGGAGGCGGTACTGACCTATGGGACCCTGGCCAAGATGAATCCGCCCCTGCGCACGGAGGCGGACAGGCAGGCCCTGGTGAAAGGACTTTCGGACGGGACCATCGACATCATAGCCACTGACCATGCCCCCCACAGCAGGGAGGAGAAGGAAAAGCCCCTGACAGAGGCTCCCAGCGGCATCATAGGCCTGGAGACGGCCCTGGCCCTGGCAGTCACAAAACTGGTGGACGAGGGTCATCTGACGATGGCGGAGCTGATGGCCAAGATGAGCCTGAACCCGGCGCGGCTTTACGGCCTTGAGTGCGGATATCTGGCCAAGGGCGCCCCGGCGGATCTGGTGATCTTCGATCCCAATGAACCTTTTACGGCGGGAAATTTCCGCTCCAAAGCAGATAATTCACCTTTTGCCGGCTGGCAGCTGAGAGGCAGGGTGCACTATACCATCTGTGAAGGAGCGGTGGTATACAGCTGTTTGTAGAAACGAAAAGCCGGTTCTTTCTCGTTATTTCCTGCATAAACATGGAGAGAGAAAGAAAAGGGCGGTCCGGCATGACAGATTGGTATCAGCGGACGGAGAGAGAAGTCCTGGCCCGGCTGGACACGGCGGACCGGGGGCTGACCGAAAGGCAGGTACAGAAGAGAAGAAAACAGTATGGGCCCAACGCGTTGAAGGAGCCCGGAAAGAAGCCTGCCTGGAGGGTATTCTTAGAGCAGTTTAAGGATCTTCTGGTGATGATTCTCATTGGTGCGGCGGTCATATCTATGGCGACCGGCAATCCGGAAAGCACGGTGGTGATCTTTGCCGTGATTACCCTGAATGCGGTCCTGGGCACGGTGCAGCATGAGAAGGCCAGAAAATCTCTGGAAAGCCTCCGGTCACTGTCCTCCCCTCTGGCGGTAGTCATGCGGGATGGGGCAAAGATACAGATCCCGTCCGAGGAGGTAGTGCCCGGGGATATTTTATACCTGGACAGCGGCGATCTGGTGGTGGCTGACGGCAGGATTCTGGAGAGCGTTGCCTTACAGGTGGATGAAAGTTCCCTCACGGGCGAGTCGGAGGCCGTATTGAAACAGACGGCCGGTATTCCCCGTACAGCCCCGCTGGCAGACCGCAGAAATATGGTGTACAGCGGTTCCCTGGTAACCGGCGGAAGGGGCGTGGCAGTGGTCACGGAGACGGGAATGGAGACGGAGATAGGGCGCATAGCCGGACTGATGAACGAGGCCGGGGAGAAAAAAACGCCTCTCCAGATAAGTCTCGATCAGTTCGGAAGCCGGCTGGCGGCAGGGATCATGATCATCTGTCTGACCGTGTTCGTGCTGGGCCTGTACCGGGGTATGGAACTGCTGGATTCCCTGATGTTTTCCGTCGCTCTGGCAGTCGCCGCGATCCCCGAGGCGCTGGGATCCATCGTGACCATCGTTCAGGCCATGGGTACGCAGAAGATGGCCAGGGAACAGGCCATTATCAAGGATTTGAAGGCGGTGGAGAGCCTGGGGTGCGTATCGGTAATCTGCACGGACAAGACGGGGACGCTGACACAGAACCGGATGACCGTGGAGCAGGCGGTACTCAACGGGAAAATCGTAAAACCGCAGCAGCTGACCTGTGAAACCGAACAGCATAAGCTGTTTCTGCACATATGCGCCCTGGTCAACAACGGGGTCCTGGGTAAGGACGGGGAGGAGACGCAGGGAGTGGGAGATGCTACGGAGCTGGCGCTTCTTAACCTGGCACAGGACTGCGGCATTGCTCCGGAGCAGGTTCGGGCACGGTTTGCGCGGATCCGGGAGATTCCCTTTGACTCGGAACGAAAGATCATGAGCACGGTCAATCGAATGCCCGAGGGACAGATGCTTCTGGCAAAAGGGGCCATGGATGTGCTTTTGGAACGCAGTACCCGGATCGACGACAGGGGCAATATCCGCCCCATTACATATGAGGATAAAAGGATGTTGATGCAGCTTCACGATACGTGCTCCCGCCGTGGGCTGAGGGTACTGGCCGCGGCGTATCGGCCCTTAAAAGGCGATGCGGCCTTATGGGACGGCAGAAAATTGGAGAGAGAGCTGGTATTTCTGGGAATGGCGGCCATGATGGATCCGCCGCGGCCGGAGACCGGGGCGGCGGTGGCGGATGCCAGGCGGGCAGGGATCCGGCCGGTTATGATTACGGGGGATCACAAAGTTACGGCTATGACCATAGCGGCACAGATCGGAATTCTGGAGAGTGGTGAGGAGGCGGTTTCAGGATCCCAGCTGGAATCCATGGACGACAGAATGCTGGATGAAAAAATTGAAACGATCAGCGTGTACGCCAGGGTCTCCCCGGAACATAAGCTGAGAATCGTAAAAGCGTGGCAGAGGAAGGGCAAGATCGTGGCCATGACAGGCGACGGCGTCAATGACGCCCCGGCCCTGAAACAGGCGGATATAGGCGTCGCCATGGGGGTGACGGGGACCGAGGTGTCCAAGGACGCGGCATCCATGATACTGGCCGACGACAATTTTTCCACGATCATAAAGGCTGTGTCCAACGGCCGGAACGTGTACCGCAATATCCGCAATGCCATAGAATTTTTGCTGTCAGGCAACATGGCGGGGATTTTCTGCGTACTTTATACGACACTGCTGTCGCTGCCCCTTCCCTTTGCTCCGGTGCATCTTTTGTTCATCAATCTGCTGACAGATTCTCTTCCGGCCATAGCCATCGGCATGGAACCGCCGGAGGGTGAACTGTTAAGCCGCCCTCCCAGGGATCCGAAGCAGGGGATACTGACTCCAAGGCTTTTGAGGGATATCCTGATTCAGGGAGGCCTGATTGCGGTATGTACCATGTACGCGTACCGCACCGGCCTGGCCCAGGGCAACGATGCTCTCGCCAGCACCATGGCATTCTCCTCCCTGACCCTCGCCAGGCTGTTTCATGGGTTCAACTGCCGCAGCAGTCACTCTGTTTTTTATCTGGGTTTTACAAGCAACCTGTATACGGTGATGGCTTTTGAAGCGGGGGTTCTTCTCCTGGCGGCGGTGCTGTTCGTCCCGGGGCTGCAGGTGCTCTTTTCCGTTTCCGACTTAAATATTTCGCAGCTGATAACCGTAGGGACGTGCGCGTTTCTTCCTACAGCAGTGCTGCAGCTGTGGAAGGTTCTGCGGGAGTTTCGGCGTCGGTTTAAAGCTTCATTTTAAAGCTTAATTTGTGATGCGGGTTGCATTTGCAGCGAAAATATGCTACGCTTAACACATAACGTTGCCGAGAGAGATTAGAGTGGAGGACTGGTACGGAGATACCGCGGGGTTCTCCGCTCTTTTTTAAATTTTTATTATACCACTGGAGGAGGGGTTATATGGCAAAATATGTAATGGCGCTGGACCAGGGAACTACCAGTTCCCGCTGTATCCTTTTTAATGAAAAGGGAGAGATTAAGAGTGTGGCTCAGAAGGAGTTTATGCAGATCTATCCTCAGCCTGGATGGGTGGAGCATGACCCTATGGAGATCTGGTCGTCCCAGTTCAGCGTGATGATGGCTTCCATGGCCAACATCGGGGTTCACGGAGAGGACATCGCGGCTATCGGCATCACCAATCAGAGGGAGACTACCATTGTATGGGACAGGAATACAGGGGTTCCCGTGTACAATGCTATCGTGTGGCAGTGCCGGAGAACGGCTCCCATGATCGACAAGCTGAAGGAGGACGGTCTGGGGGATATGGTGCGGGAGCGGACAGGCCTGATTCCCGACGCTTATTTCTCCGGAAGCAAGATTGCCTGGATCTTAAATCAGGTTCCCGGGGCCAGGGAGAAGGCGGAAAAAGGAGAGCTGCTGTTCGGAACCGTGGACACCTGGCTCATCTGGAATCTGACCAAGGGCGATGTGTTCGTCACCGACTACACCAATGCCGCAAGGACTATGCTGTTTGACATCCACAAGCTGTGCTGGGACCAGGAACTTCTGGACTATTTTAAGATTCCGGCTTCCATGATGCCCCAGGTGAAACCTTCCAGCTGTGTCTACGGCTACACCCACAATTCCGTTCTGGCAGGCAACGTGCCTATCGCGGGGGCGGCAGGAGACCAGCAGGCGGCTCTGTTCGGCCAGTGCTGTTTTGAGTCTGGGGATGTGAAGAATACATACGGAACCGGCTGCTTTATGCTGATGAACACGGGACGGAAGGCGGTAAAATCAGACCACGGCCTTCTGACCACCATCGCGGTGGGGATGGAAGACCATGTGGAGTATGCTCTGGAGGGAAGTGTGTTTGTGGCGGGAGCTGCCGTTCAGTGGCTGCGGGATGAACTGCGCATGATACGCACGGCGTCCCAGACAGAGGAGTACTGCAATATAGTGCCCGACACTGCCGGAGTGTATATCGTTCCCGCCTTTGCCGGACTGGGAGCTCCCTACTGGAATCCTTACGCCAGAGGCACCATCGTGGGGCTGACAAGAGGGGCCAGCAAGGAACACTTCATCCGGGCCACCGTGGAGTCCCTGGCCTATCAGGTCAGTGATCTTTTGGAGGCCATGCAGCAGGATTCGGGAATTGCCATGAGGGAGCTGAAAGTGGACGGCGGAGCCAGCGCCAACGATTTCCTCATGCAGTTCCAGGCAGATATTCTGGGAACCAGGATCGCGCGGCCACAGTGTATCGAGACTACGGCTCTGGGAGCGGCATATCTGGCAGGCCTGGCCATAGGATACTGGAAGGACAGGCAGGATATCGTAAAGAACTGGCAGATTGACAACCGCTTTGAGAGCAAGATCGACGAGGAAAAGCGGGCAGAACTTCTCAAAGGATGGAAACGCGCCGTGAGATGCGCCCTTGCATGGGGCGCGGATGAATAGATACGGTATGCGGCTTTTCGGGCACCGGTGAACCGGTGTCCCGGAGAAGTCCCGGAGAAGTAAAAAAAAGATTGACGTTTTTTCTTATATATGGTATAGTGAGTGGGCGAATGGAAGATAAGAGGTCTTTTTTTTATGCTCAAAAATATGATTGTCCAGAGAGAAAAGGCCGCACAAACAACGAAATTTGAAAGTGGAGGTGGAAGTCGTGCGCACAAGAATTACACTGGCATGTACGGAATGCAAACAACGTAATTATAACATGACGAAGGATAAGAAGACCCATCCTGACAGAATGGAAACGAAAAAGTACTGCAGATTCTGCAAGACACATACTTTGCACAAAGAAACTAAGTAATCGGATTTAGTAAAGGACGTGAAAATATGGCAGAAGCAGTAAGCAAGGAAAAAGAGAAAAAAAGCTTTTTCAAAGGTCTGAAAGCAGAGTTCAAGAAAATTATCTGGCCTGACAAGGAGGCTGTGGGCAGGGAGACCGCCGTGGTAATAGCCTGCTCCATAGGGCTCGGTTTGATCATTGCACTTCTGGATCTGATCATTAAGTTTGGTCTTAGCTTTATTTTATAACGATTAAGGGCAAAGGTGAACGTATGGCAGAGGCAAACTGGTATGTAGTTCATACCTATTCGGGCTATGAAAACAAAGTAAAGGTCGATATTGAGAAGACCATCGAGAATCGGAATTTGCAGGATCAGATTCTGGAGGTATCCGTTCCCATGCAGTCTGTGGTTGAGATCAAAAACGGAGTGGAGAAGGCGGCGGACAAGAAGCTGTTTCCGGGTTACGTTCTGATCCACATGGTTATGAATGACGATACCTGGTATGTGGTGCGGAACACTCGCGGCGTCACCGGATTTGTAGGGCCGGGTTCCAAGCCGGTTCCCCTTTCCGAGGAGGAGATGGCAGGCCTTGGCTTTAAGATTCCGGATGTGGTTGTAGGCTTTGCGGAGGGAGATACGGTAGTGGTAACTGCCGGGGCGTGGAAAGACACTGTCGGCGCCATCCGCTCCATCAACGAAGGCAAGAAGACCGTGACCATCAACGTTGAGATGTTTGGCCGTGAGACACCGGTTGAACTCGGCTTTAAAGAAGTGAAAAAGATGTAACTGAGAGTAACAAGTGGGAGGGACATCCCCCGACAATACCACATTATTTAGGAGGTGCCTAATTATGGCAAAGAAAGTAACGGGTTATATTAAATTGCAGATTCCGGCAGGAAAGGCTACACCGGCTCCGCCGGTAGGTCCGGCCCTTGGACAGCACGGCGTGAACATCGTTCAGTTCACCAAGGAGTTCAACGCGAGGACGGCTGATCAGGGCGATATGATCATTCCTGTAGTTATTACCGTATATGCAGACAGAAGTTTCAGCTTCATCACCAAGACTCCGCCGGCAGCAGTGCTTCTTAAGAAAGCCTGCAAGCTGAAATCCGGTTCCGCGGTTCCCAACAAGACAAAGGTAGCCAGCATTCCGAAGGCAGAGCTTCAGAAGATCGCAGAACTTAAGATGCCGGATCTCAATGCAGCCAGCCTTGAAGCAGCCATGAGCATGATCGCAGGTACAGCAAGAAGTATGGGAATCACCGTTGAGGAGTAAAACGGACGCACCCGGACCGTGGGAGGGCAATCCCCGACAATACCACTAGGAGGTTATTTAAGATGAAAAAAGGAAAAAGATATGTGGAAGCGGCTAAATTAGTAGACCGTGCTACTCTTTACGATGCAGCAGACGCCATCGCACTGGTGAAGAAGGCTGCAGCTGCAAAATTCGATGAGACTGTTGAAGTTCATATCAGAACCGGCTGTGACGGACGTCATGCGGATCAGCAGATCCGTGGAGCGGTGGTTCTGCCTCATGGAACCGGCAAGACCGTGAGGATCCTTGTATTTGCAAAGGGCGCAAAGGCAGACGAGGCGGAAGCTGCAGGCGCTGACTATGTAGGTGCAGAGGAACTGATCCCGAAGATTCAGAACGAAGGATGGCTTGATTTCGACGTTGTGGTAGCTACCCCGGACATGATGGGCGTAGTGGGACGTCTGGGCCGTGTGCTGGGTCCCAAGGGACTGATGCCGAACCCCAAGGCAGGTACCGTAACGATGGATGTGACTAAGGCTATTAACGAGATCAAAGCAGGTAAGATCGAGTACAGACTCGACAGAACCAATATTATCCATGTGCCAGTAGGAAAAGCTTCTTTCACAGAAGAACAGTTGGCGGACAACTTCCAGACGCTTATGGATGCCATCATTAAAGCAAAACCCAGCACTTTAAAGGGTGTATACCTTAAGAGCGTAGCGCTCAGCTCCACCATGGGACCCGGCGTGAAGCTGAACGTAGCAAAACTGATGGGTTAATGGTTTTACTTTTTTGTTGACAATCCCTATATATTTGTGCTATATTATGAAAGCGCATTTGTGTGAATACGCATAACTGCGCGCCGGGTATTGATCGCCGAAGACAGCAGGTGCCTCAGGGCATAAGGGTAACCGCCTGCCGAGGACATGTACAAGATTCACGTCAGTGATTTTGAGGGCCTCTTTTGTCTATGGCAGAGAGGCCTTTTTATATTACATTCGGACCTCAATACAAGGAATAAAAATAAGGAGGTAAATCATTCATGGCAAAAGTTGAATTAAAGCAGCCTGTGGTTGCTGAGATTTCAGAACTTTTTGATGGTGCCCAGACTGCTGTAGTAGTGGACTACCGCGGACTGACTGTTGAGCAGGATACCATTCTGCGTAAGCAGTTAAGAGAAGCCGGAGTCACCTACAAAGTGTACAAGAACACCATGATCCGGTTTGCTGCGAAGGGTACGGCGTTTGAGGCGCTGGAGCCTAATCTGGAGGGACCTACAGCTCTGGCTGTATCCAAGACAGATGCCACAGCACCGGCAAGGATTATTGCAAACTTTGCAAAGACAGCGCCAAAGTTAGAAATTAAAGGCGGTATCGTGGAAGATACTTACTACGATGCAAAGGGGATGCAGGTTATTGCAACCATCCCGTCCAGAGAAGAACTTCTGGCAAAGCTCTTTGGAAGCATGCAGTCTCCGATCACCAATCTGGCCCGCGTTCTGAATCAGATCGCAGAGGCAAAAGGAGAAGCTTAAGTTTTCGTAATGCAGACTCCTTCGGAGTGAGGCACCCGGTGCCATAAAGGTTACAAAATGAATCAAGAATAATAAATCATACACGGAGGTATTTATCATGGCAAAGTTAACAACTGCAGAGTTTATTGAAGCTATCAAAGAATTATCTGTATTAGAGCTGAATGATCTGGTAAAGGCATGTGAGGAAGAGTTCGGCGTATCCGCAGCAGCAGGCGTTGTAGTTGCAGCAACAGGTGCAGCAGGCCCGGCTGAGGAAGAGAAGACCGAGTTCGACGTAGAGCTGACCGACGTTGGCCCGAACAAGGTTAAAGTTATCAAGGTTGTTCGTGAGGCTACAGGCCTTGGCTTAAAGGAGGCAAAGGAAGTAGTAGACAGCGCACCGAAGGCTGTAAAGACCGGCGTTTCCAAGGAAGAGGCAGAAGAGCTGAAGACCAAGCTGGAAGCAGAAGGTGCAAAGGTTACTCTGAAGTAATATTGGCTGTGTTTACTCCCGGGATCCGGCAGCGGATTTCGGGAGTTTTTTGTTTCTGCGATAGAAGTGACATCACAGGACTTTGAACATAAAAAAGACGGATTCCCCTTCCCGGGGATGTCCGTCTTTTTTACATTACCATATAATCGAGTTACTGAAACTAAATAGCCTTTTGAAACAAATAATACGAATGTGAAGCGAATTACTTCACTACGCAGACATTAACTGCCTGCATGCCACGGTTACCTTCTGCCATGTCAAAGGTCACTTTCTGACCGTCTTCCAGAGTCTTGTAGCCGTCTGCTACGATACCGGAAAAATGAACAAATACTTCTTCCCCAGTCTCGTCGTTTGTGATGAAGCCATAACCCTTTGTTGCGTTGAACCACTTAACTGTACCTTTATTCATGATGGTACCTCCTTTATATTATTGCATTTTAAATAAACAAAAAAATCACATATTCTTGTAAATCATTTGATGACAAATGACTTACAAAAATATGTGAATCAAGAGCTCATTCGAAATACATACTAACTATAGCACCGAAATTGGAAATTGTCAAGTGTGGAGTGGAAAAAATTTTCAGTACGTATAATTTTTAATAGAGGAGATTAAAAAAATGTAAGCGCTTTCAGAAAATACTTGCAAAGTAAAATTAAATGTTGTATAGTATGGATAAAGAAGTTGTAAGTACTTACAAAACTAAGTAAACGGAGGTTTGCAGGCGATGAGCAATGTAAAGGAAACGGTAATTCAGTTTGGGGAAGGCGGTTTTTTGAGAGGGTTTGTGGACTACTTCTTCCAGAAGCTGAGCGATCAGGGACTGTTTGGCGGTTCTGTGGTTGTGGTGCAGCCCATTGAGCGGGGAATGTGTGAGATGCTGGAAAAGCAGGGATGCGAATACAATCTGTTTTTGAGGGGGATTGACAACGGGGAAGTGGTTGACGAGCACACGCATATCAGCATTATATCACGGTGTATCAACCCTTATGAGGACAGTGAAGGCTATATGGCACTGGCTGAGAATCCGGATTTCCGCTTTATCGTATCCAATACCACGGAGGCCGGTATTGAGTTTGTCCCGGACAATAAATTTGAAGATGCCCCGGCAAAAAGCTTCCCGGGTAAGCTGACTCAGCTGCTGTACAAGAGGTATAAACTGGGACTGAAGGGATTTATCGTCTTATCCTGTGAGCTGATCGACCACAACGGAGAGGAGCTGGAGAAATGCTGCCTTAAATATGCGGATCTGTGGCAGCTGGGAGAGGATTTCAAGACCTGGCTGAAGGAGGAGAACGATTTTTGCTCTACGCTGGTGGATCGTATCGTAACCGGATTCCCTAGGGATGAGCATGAGGCGCTGTGCAAACGGATCGGCGAGACGGACAACATGATGGATACGGCGGAGATCTTCCACCTGTGGGTGATTGAAGGCCATCACGAGGACGAACTTCCCCTGCAGAAGGCCGGATTCAATGTGATCTGGACGGACAATGTGGATCCCTACAAGAAGAGAAAGGTAAGGATCTTGAATGGCGCCCACACATCCATGGTGCTGGGAGCCCACCTTTACGGCCTGGAGACCGTGGGAGAGTGCCTGAAGGACGAGAAGGTATCCGCTCTTCTGAAGAAGTGTATCTTTGACGAGATTATTCCCACCATCGGGGATAATGAGGATAACCGGAAGTTCGGTGCCGCCGTGCTGGAGCGCTTCTCCAACCCGTTTATTAAGCACCTTCTGCTGTCCATTGCCTTAAACTCGGTGTCCAAATTCAAGGCCAGAGTGCTTCCCACCATTTTGGAGTACAGGGAAGCGTTTGGGAAATACCCGGAGGGTCTGACCTTCTCTCTGGCGGCGCTGATTGCTTTCTACCGCACGGACGCAGCCAACGACGGCGAGGATATCATGAAGTTTATGAAGGCCGCTTCTGTAGAGGAGATTCTGGCAAAGGCGGAGTACTGGGGGCAGGATCTGAAAGACATGCTTCCGGAAGTGTCCAGGTGGTATGATGTGATTCAGAAGGAAGGCATGAGCAGGGCTTATGATGCGGTTCTGGGCTGAATGGCAGGATGTGAGAGGTAGATTCCGGGGCCAGGGGTGCCTGGCCCTCCGCTGTCCTGAATGAAAAGAGTGAACAGCGAATACCCCATAAAGACAGCAAAAGTTCCCGTGGTTTTTACAGGTACTTTTGCTGTTATTTTTCATGAATCATATCTAAAAATACGTTTTGCCACATATAATTAGATAATTGCAGACTGCAGGCAGGGTGGTAGCATGGCCGCTGGAAGTAAAAAAGGTTTCAGGGGAAGGATGGCTTTGGCGGCATGGGGACTGGCCGGCCTGTTTTTGGCGGCCGATTTTTTTGCGGAAATATGTCCCATGCCGGAGAGCGGGACGCTGAGGAAGGCGGCAGGCGCTGCGGTCAGCGCATCTGAGGGGAACATGGTTCGGCCGGGGGAGCAGAAAGAGGAGAAATACATTGCCCTGACCTTTGACGACGGCCCCCACAGGCTCTACACTCCCAGGCTTTTAGACGGATTAAAGAAGCGGGGAGTCCATGCCACCTTCTTTCTTATCGGACAGAACATAGAGGGCAATGAAGACATTATCCGCCGGATGAAAGAGGAGGGTCATCTCATCGGCAATCACAGTCAGAACCACATGCAGCTTACAACGGAGCAGACAGAAGAGGCGTGCGACCAGATAAACTGGACCAACGAAAAAATCAGGAGCATTACCGGACAAATGCCGGTGTATGTCCGTCCCCCGTTCGGATCCTGGAGCGACGATCTGGAAAGCATAGTGCCGATGAAAGTGGTGCTGTGGAGCGTGGATCCTCTGGACTGGAAGACCCAGAATAAAGACAGAATTGTCCGGCACATCGTAAGCCATGCGGAGGACGGGGGGATCATTCTGCTCCATGACGTTTACGGCACGTCGGTGGAGGCGGCACTGGAAGTGATTGACACTCTTTCTGCGGAAGGCTATAATTTTGTTACGGTCGATGAACTGTTGATCGACTGAAAAGATTAGGAGTAAAAATGCCATGGCAGACATGAATTTATTTGATTATATGAGAAGCAGTACGATGGAGACGGAATCGCCGCTGGCTTCCAGAATGCGTCCCGCATCTCTGGAGGAGGTGGTGGGACAGAAGCATATCATAGGAAAAGATAAGCTGCTGTACCGGGCTATCAAGGCGGACAAGTTGGGCTCAGTCATCTTCTACGGACCGCCGGGAACAGGCAAGACCACCCTGGCAAGGGTGATCGCCAGCACCACCAGGGCGGACTTTAAACAGATTAACGCCACCGTGGCAGGGAAGAAGGACATGGAGGAAGTGGTGATATCCGCTAAGGATACTCTGGGAATGTACGGCCGCAGGACCATACTGTTTGTGGATGAGATCCACCGGTTCAATAAAAGTCAGCAGGATTACCTTCTGCCCTTTGTGGAGGACGGGACCCTGATTCTTATCGGCGCCACCACGGAGAATCCCTACTTTGAAGTCAACAAAGCCCTTCTGTCCAGGAGCCGTATCTTTGAGCTGAAATCTCTGGACAAGGAGGACATAAAGGAACTGATCCGTCGGGCCGTGTACGATGTGGAGAGGGGGATGGGAAGCTATGATGCCTGGATTGACGAGGATGCGGCGGAGTTTCTGGCGGATGTGGCCGGCGGAGATGCCAGAGCGGCTTTAAACGCAGTGGAGCTGGGGATTCTCACCACGGAAAGGGGCAGTGACGGAAAGATACATATTGACCTGGACACAGCCCAGGAGTGCATCCAGAAACGTGCGGTGCATTATGATAAGGATGGGGACAACCACTATGACACCATCTCCGCATTCATCAAAAGCATGAGAGGTTCCGACCCGGATGCCGCCGTGTACTATCTCGCCCGGATGCTGTATGCGGGGGAGGATATTAAGTTTATCGCCAGAAGAATCATGATTCACGCTGCGGAGGACGTGGGCATGGCCGATCCCCAGGCCCTGGTGGTGGCGTCGGCAGCCGCTCAGGCCGTGGAGCGGGTGGGCATGCCGGAGGCTCAGATTATCCTGGCACAGGCTGTCATTCATATAGCGACAGCTCCCAAGAGCAATTCCGTAGTAACCGCCATAGGAGAGGCCATGGAGGCCGTGAAGAATGAGAAGATCATGCCGGTACCGGTGTATCTTCAGGACAGTCACTACAGAGGAGCCCAAAAGCTGGGGCATGGGGACGGATATCAATATCCCCACGACTTCCCTAAGCACTATGTCAGGCAGCAGTATCTGCCGGACAATCTGGCACACCGCAGATTTTATCACATGTCAGACCAGGGATATGAGAAAGACATTCAGGAATTTATGACATTTCTGAAAAAATAGCTTTCTTTTTTCTCAAAAATGGTCTATAATAGAAAACGATGATGGGGCGGTCTGTTGACCGCCAATCTGAAGTTCAAGAACATTTCATTTATTCCTAGTTCAAAGGAACATTCCCTGAACGAGCATTAAACAGAATAAAGGCATCTTGAGTTATAGAAAAAGGAGAGAAAAATATGCGTGAAAAATTGCAGACACTACCATTGGCAGAATTAAAAGAGATCGCAAAATCCCAGGGGATTAAGGGAATCAGCGGAATGAAAAAAGGCGATCTCATAGAACTGCTCTGTGCGAAAGATAAGGAGATAGAAGAGAAGAAGAAGCCGGCACCTCCCCAACGCCAGGAGTCGGTGCGGGAGAGCGGCCGTGAATATACCAGGGATAACACGAAGGAAAGCGGCAGGATGCCAAGGAATCAGAGCACATATCAGAATCCGGGTGCCAATCCGGCGGGGGCGGCAGGGCCAAAGAGCTATAGTCCGCCTCCCACAGCCGACGGTCCACAGGACATGCCGGAGCTGGACAGCGGGATCGAGGCCAACGGTATTTTGGAGGTTATGCCCGACGGATTCGGGTTCATACGGTGTGAAAACTTCCTGCCCGGAGAGAACGATGTGTATGTGGCGCCTTCCCAGATACGCCGGTTTAATATGAAGACAGGAGATATCATAAGAGGCAACCGCAGGATTAAGGCAGCTACGGAAAAATTTGCGGCTCTGCTGTATGTGACCAGCATCAACGGCTATCCGCCGTCCGTCATCGAGCGCCGCCCGAATTTTGAGGATCTCACACCCATATTCCCCAATGTCCGTCTTCATATGGAGACCAGGGGAAGAAACAACTCCACAGCTATGAGGGTGCTGGATCTTCTGTCTCCCATCGGAAAGGGGCAGCGTGGCATGATCGTGTCCCCGCCCAAGGCAGGAAAGACCACACTGCTTAAACAGGTTGCCCAGGCCATTACAACCAACAACCCGGATATGCATCTGATTATTCTTCTGATTGACGAGCGCCCAGAGGAAGTTACGGATATTAAAGAGTCCGTCACAGGCAATAATGTGGAGGTGATCTACTCCACCTTCGACGAGCTGGCGGAGCGGCATAAACGTGTGTCCGAAATGGTGATTGAGAGAGCCAAGCGTCTGGTGGAACACGGGAGGGATGTGGTGATTCTTCTGGACAGCATCACCAGACTTGCCAGAGCTTACAACCTGGTGGTTCCCCCAAGCGGCCGTACGCTTTCAGGCGGTCTGGATCCGGCAGCGCTTCATATGCCGAAACGGTTTTTCGGTGCAGCCAGAAATATGCGTGAGGGAGGAAGCCTTACGATTCTGGCCACGGCTCTTGTGGATACGGGAAGCCGTATGGATGACGTTATCTATGAGGAATTTAAGGGAACCGGCAATATGGAGCTGGTTCTGGACAGAAAGCTGTCCGAGAAGCGGATTTTCCCGGCCATTGACATCTTAAAGTCCAGCACGAGAAACGACCATCTGCTGTTAAATGCAGAGGAGAAGGAGGCTGTGGATTCCATCCGAAAGGCCACCAACAGCTTAAAGCCGGAGGAGTCCGTGGAGAGGATACTGGATTTGTTTGCCAAGACAAGGACCAACCGGGAATTCATCGAGAGTGCCAAGCGGATTCGGTTCTATTAAGCATATAAGGGTTATTTAAGGGTTATTTAAGGGTTATTTTCACTTTTTGCTTGCTTTTGTATCTTCTTTATGATAATATTAGAAACATATTTGTCAAAGTGGTATAAAACAAATTTTACAGTGAAGACAGCAGGAGAACATATCACAATATAATTCCGGCGGTGTTTTCCATTAGCCCAGGGGCGGAATTGGCAGATACAGGAATAAGTTTCCAAGGGGAGATCTTCCATGCCAGTATATTTCGGCCTGCGGCAGTAACAGAGCGATAGTATGTAAAACTCTTTTTATAGCAGATGATTCCGAAAGGAAACCGGCTGTAAGAAGAGTTTTTTGTTTTGGAAAAGGTTCAGGGGGACGGTCAAAGGAGGGCATATGAATCAGAACTTGTATGATTTGATGGAGGATAATCCGGTGATTGCGGCGGTCAGTGATATGGAAGGGCTGAAAACCTGCTGCGGCATAGAAGAGATCAAAGTGGTGTTTATCCTTTTTGGGGATATCTGCAATATCAGCTCCATTGTAGGGCGGCTGAGGGAGAGCAATAAGACACCCATCGTACATATTGATCTTGTGAAGGGGCTGGATTCCAAGGAAATCGCGGTTGACTTTATCAAGGATTATGTCAAAGCGGAAGGCATTATTTCCACAAAACCTTTTCTCATTAAACGGGCCAGGGAATTGTCTCTGTGCACGGTATTGCGGATCTTTCTGCTGGACTCCATGGCTCTGGCGAATATACAGAGGCAGATGGATGTGGCCAGGCCCGATGCCATCGAGATTCTTCCGGGGCTGATGCCCAAAGCCATAAAGAGGGTGAGCAGTCAGGTAAAGATTCCGCTTATAGTGGGAGGCCTCATCTCGGACAAGGAAGATGTGATGGCGGCGTTGGCCAGCGGTGCTTTTTCCGTGTCAACCACCAACCCCAAGGTGTGGGAATTATAATCTGATTTACTTAAAAAAGACACGGAGGGGAGAGTAGGGGAAAAGTATGTTAAAAATATAACGAAAATATGGGGTAAAAATTGTGCAAAATTAACATGGATTTTCAGCTAAAAATTACATGAATATAAATATATACAATAAAATAGAATTTTTTCTTGCAAAGATATGTATAATATGCTACAATGATTTTATAATTCTAATCGGTGCTGAGAAGAAGAGAGCATGGTTGGCAACAGAAATGTTGGCTGTTAACCATGCTTTTTGTTTTGTAAAATCTCCCCATTTTACAAGGCATCCCTCCGGAAAAGCAAGGTGAGGGAGGGATTTTGTTGATGCACGGAAACCCCTTAATTTTTATACCTTCCCATAAAGAGACGGTTAATCCTTCTGGAAGGGTACAACTAATCAAAAAAGGAGAACGCAAATGAAAAAGAAATTATCATGTGCACTGGCAATGCTGCTGTTGGCGACGACTGTCGCAGGATGCGGAAACACGGGAGGAACCTCCAAAGAAGGGGCTCAGTCAAAAGCGGATGCAAAAGATTCGGGCGGAGCCCCGGCTCAGGCTGGTGAGATGGAACCTTACAGGATCGGTATGATTACTCAGCTGACCGGAGCCAATTCCTACGGCGGCAATGAGTACAAGATGGGGGCGGAGGTTGCCCTGGAGCTTATCGGCGGTGAGGTAAACGGGCGCAAGGTGGAGATGGTTTTTGCCGACGGTCCCTCTCAGGAAGCCACCATCGCGGAGTACGAACGCCTTTACAACGACGATATACGCCTATTTGTCAGCGGGTACGGCTGTATTGCGGACCGGGCTATTATGCCTATGTCTGATCAGATGGAGGCTGTCTATTTAAGCGCCGCGTGGGATGCGGACCTTCTCCAGGGGACATCGGATTACTTCTTCCGCGTGGGAGCCAATATCACGGATTTTGCCAAGAACGTGGCCGCTCTCTCGTCTTCCATCGGTGATCAGTACCTGAACAAGAAGGGAAGCGATTTAAAGGTGGCGGTTGTCTACAATACCCGTCTGGAGCACTTAAATACGGTAGTTAAAGAAGAGTTTGACCGGGAAGGGATTCAGATTGTACTGGATGAGGGATATCCCGGGGATATTAAAGACTTTGTTCCTATTATTACCAAACTGAAAGATCTGGATTATGATATCTTCATTCCTATCCAGGGAGCAGCCGACGGAATTCCTTTCCAGCAGAAGATGTTCGAGATGGGATACCGCCCACCGGTAACCTTCGGGGCAGGCATCCTTTACGATACGCCTGTATTCGGAGATCTGGGTTCGGAGATCACGGACGGCGTTCTCACCACTTCCTATCCGACAGCCTACATCGCGGAGGACGGAGCCAAGGGAATTAAGGAATTCAGGGAAGCTTTTGAGAAGAAAGCCGGACATAAGCCTCTGACCCATGCTCTGCAGGGATACGGTCTGGTACAGATTGCCACAAAGATTCTGGAGCAGGTTCCCCCGGAGCAGTGGGAAGATACCGCGAAGCTGGCTGAGACCACCAAGGCATTAAACATACCGGAAGGGGAGCTGGCCTGGTACTGGGGTGTTAAGTTTGAGGATAATTCCAATGTTCTTGCAACTCAGATGGTGGCAAACCAGTGGGTAAACAGCGATTGTCTGCCGGTTTATCCGGATAATCTTAAAACAAGTGATGCCAAGGTTCCCTGGAGTGAATAGGGGAGGAACTTTTAACAGGAGGGACAGACTTTGAATCTTACTTCATATATTGCCGTGGTTATAAATGCGATCTGCGTGGGAGGTGTTTACGGGCTTACGTCCAGTGCATGGTCGTTCCAGGTAGGCTCTCTGCGCTTTGCCAATTTCGCCTACGGCGCCAGCCTGATGGTGTCCATGTATCTGACCTATTATGGGCTGAGGGAGTGGAATCTTCCATGGGCCGTGATTATCCTGCTGGTGCTGGCCGCTAATTTTCTGCTGGGACTTGTTATGAGAAAAACCGTCCTCAATACCAATGACAGAGGGACTCAGATTCTGTGTACCACGGGATTTTCGCTTATTATGATTAACCTGGTTACGTTTATCTGTACTGCCTACCCACGCAACCTGTCCCTGGTAGAGAAAAGACTTTACCTGACACCGGATATCAGCGTGGGTACCATACAGCTGATCTGCTTCGTGCTGGCTGCCGTCATCCTGTTTTCGTTTCAGATGTATCTACAGAAGACATGGACCGGGCGGGCCATCCGGGCAGTCGTTCAGAATCGCTCCGTGGCCACCCTTATGGGTATCAACAGCAATGTGATCCTGGATGTGGCTTTCGCCATCAGCTATATGATGATCGGCATTTCGGGCATCATGATGATGTTAATGTTCCAGGCAGAGCCCATTGCCGGGGAGTACATGCAGACTATTGCCTTTATCGTGTGTGTATCTGCAGGCCTTGGGAGCCTGAGCGGAGCCTTTTACACAGGGATTATTGTTGCCATTGTTTCCGCTTCCATTAACTTTTTCATAGGATCCAAATTTCATGATCCGCTGCTGTTTGCAATCTTTGTGATTATTCTTATTGTGAGGCCCTACGGGATTTTCAACAGCAAGAAGAATGTGGCGCGCACATTATAAAAAGGAGGGCGATTGATTATGGATTATAAAAACAGCAGCAAATGGAAAAAGTATCTGACGCCCCGGAATATTATAATTTTCATTGTGTACATACTTCTCTGTCTGATGCCTCTGGGCGCTAACCGGCGGGTGCTGAATATCGCCATACTTTCTCTTATGTATATAGGCCTGGGAGCATCCTGGAATATGCTGTCAGGCATGGCGGGGATTTTCTCCATTGCGCATGCCATCTTTTTCGGCCTGGGAGCCTATTCCGTATCCATCATTACCAGCCGCCTGGGATGGCATGCCGTGGTGGGGATTCTGGTGGGACTGGTACTGAATATTCTGGCAGCCCTTTTGGTGGGATATATCGGGTCCAAGCTGTCAGGGCTCTACTTTACCATGGCGGTTATCGGCCTGTCACAGACGGTTTATGCCGTTGCGCTTCAGTGGTTTCATGTTACAGGAGGCTCTATGGGAATTTCCGTTCCCAAAGAGTATCTTATGACCAAGCAGCAGCTGTTTTACATAGCCCTGGCGCTGGCCACGGCGTGTATGCTGTTCTGCGCCTATATTCGCAGCAGCCGAATCGGAAGCAATTTTGTGGCGCTGAAGGAGAATCCCAATCTGGCCATGGCCCTTGGTTCCAATGTGTACGGCTACCGGATTCTGGCCACCATGTTCAGCACATGTATGGCATCCCTGTGCGGTTCCTTCTATGCCTTTTACATGATGGCAAACAACCCGGAGGTCTTTTCCGGCACCATTTCCATAAAGATAATTATGCTGGTTATTGTAGGCGGGATCGGGTCCACCTGGGCGCCGGTGGCAGGCATCTTCATGGTGATTCTGGATGAGCTGATAAGGGGAGTCATGCCCAGCAGGTTCGCGCCGTTTTCCGTGGTTGTCTATGCCCTGGTACTGATCGTCATGGCTCTTTTAAGACCTGACGGGGTAATCGGCATTATCAATCAGTTTAAAGGCTGGATACAGGAGAAGAGGAGCGCAGGCGGAGAGGGCCGGGCTGTGGCCGTTTCGGCGGGGAAGGAGGGCGGCAGGTAATATGGCACTTCTGGAGATCAAGAATGCCACCAAACGCTTCGGCGGCCTGGTGGCCAACAAGGACATAAACATTATAATTGAGGACGGCGATATCATCGGCCTTATCGGCCCCAACGGGGCGGGGAAATCCACGATGTTCAAGTCGGTCATGGGGTTTAACCGGATTGATGAAGGTGAGATTTACTTCAACGGTGTTCCTATATCAAAGATGGAGATTTATAAAATCTGTCAGCTGGGAATCGCGTGTACGTTCCAGCAGGCCCAGCTTTTCATGGGGATGACTCTGGAGGAGTCGGTTCTGGTAGGGGCGTACAACCGGCATAAAAACAAGAAAGAAGCGCTGGAAATTGCCCGGAAGATGATCGGCTTTGTGGGACTGGGGGGAAAGGAGCAGGTGCGCATCAATAAGCTGAACATGTTTGAGCGCAAGAAGGCGGAGCTGGCGGCTACTCTGGCCAGCGAGCCGAAGCTTCTGCTTCTGGACGAACTTTTCGCCGGTCTTGTTCCCACGGAAGTGGAGATGATGCTGGTTCTGGTGCGGAAGATCAGCGGGGAACTGGGAATTACGCTTTTTATTGTGGAGCATGTGCTGAGGGTTATTATGAGCCTGTGCAACCGCATCTATGTGCTGGAGTACGGCCAGCTGATTGCAAACGGCAGCCCGGAGGAAGTTACTTCTGATCCCAAGGTAATTAAAGCGTATTTAGGGGAGGACTATGATGTTGCTAAAGATCAATAATTTAGACGTAACTTTAGGAGGCCTTCATATCCTCCACGATGTTAGCCTCCATGTCAATGAGGGAGAGCTGGTGGTAGTGGTGGGAGCCAACGGCGCCGGAAAGTCCACCCTCCTTCGGACGGTCAGCGGCATGAACGGGTGCATGTCGGGAGTCATCGATTTTATGGGGCAGGAGATTCAGAACCGGAAAGCATATCACATAGCCTCCAAGGGCCTGTGCATGGTGCCGGAAGGCCGCCAGCTTTTTGCGGAGCTTTCCGCCAGGGACAACCTGCTTATCGGAGCGTACCACTATCGTGGCGACAAAAAGCGGGTTATGGATAATCTGGAAAAGGTCTATGACCTGTTTCCGGTACTAAAAAAGAACGAGGGGCGGATTGCCAGTACGTTTTCCGGAGGAGAGCAGCAGATGATCAGTATCGGCAGGGGGATGATGAGCGAGCCCAAACTGATGATGATCGACGAGCTGTCCCTGGGACTGGCTCCTCTGGTAATTCAGAATCTGTTTGACATCATCAAGCAGCTGAACAAAACCGGCATCAGTATTCTGCTTATTGAACAGAATGCCAGACAAGCTCTGCAGATTGCGGACAGGGCCTATGTTCTGGAAAACGGCCATATCGTTATCACAGGAACCGGTGAGGAGCTGCTCAATGATGAAAGCGTCAAGGAGGCGTATTTAGGTCTGTAGTCAGACCGGAAAGGAAATGTATGGCACAGCATAAACTGACACAACGGCATAATCTGCTGGATCCACAGACAGGACATCTGATCGAGGCGGGCTATTCCAACGAATATCTGCTGGAGTACAACAAGGAGGCCATCCGCCCCGGCCGCAGGCCAAAGGAGTGGGAATATTTTCTGGCTCTGACAAAAGACTACGGGGTTGGGCTTACTCTGGCAGGGGTGGGAGTGGGCAGCATGTTTACGGTACAGCTTATATCTCTGGCGGAAGATTACCATATCTGCAAGTCCAGGATGAAACCGGGAGATCTGGGGATGCCGGCCAATATTAACGACAGCGTTTCTTTCGAGGCCGGGGAGGACTGGTGCAGGTACGAGAAAAAGGAGAATACCTGCCGCGTTACCTTTTCCATGAAGGAGTTCGGGCCCAAGGGGCAGACCGTAAACGGTGACGTGACGTTCGTCACCCCTGCGTCTGACAAGATGGTGCTGGCAGTGCCCTATGACGATCCGGAGCTGTTCTACTATAATTATAAAGTCAACTGTATGCCTGTGACAGGCTGCGTGACCTGCGGTGACCGGACATTCGTATTTGACGGTCCATGCAGGGCGGTGGGAACTCAGGACTGGGGCCGGGGGATCTGGGAACCGGTTAATCAGTGGTACTGGGGGAGCGCCAGCGGTTACATAGACGGAAAGCCTTTTGGATTTAATATCGGCCACGGCTTCGGAGACACCAGCCGGGCTACGGAGAATATGGTGTTTTACGACGGAGTCTGCCATAAGCTTGAGGATGTGACGTTTTTGATCCCAGGTGATACGATTGGTGATTTAAGGCTGATTCTTCCCGATGAAAATTACAGGATGCCCTGGCGGTTTGTTTCAGGGGACAGGCGGCTGGAACTGGATTTTAAACCCATTCATGACCGCACGTCCGGAGAGCAGAAGGGAGAATACTATTCCACCCAGCATCAGGTGTTCGGTTTGTTTAACGGCCAGGTGGTTCTTGACGACGGCAGGATTGTGGAAGTGAAGGATTTTCTGGGATTTGCGGAGAAAGTGGGCAATGACTGGCGAGGGCTGTAAAATTTCGGAAAGGCGGGTTTTCTTATGCAGCAGAAGTTAAAGCAGGGGGTAAAGCTGCTCCGTGAAGACGGCACTCTGGCACAGGCAGGCTATTCCAATGAATTTATTGTTGAGTATAACCGGGAGAATATCCGGCGTTCTCAGTCGGATGTACGGGAGTGGGACTATCATCTGGCCCTGGAAGAGGCGTATGCTTTGGGGATTTCCGTGGCCAGTGTGGGAAACGGTTCAAGAGTTTCCCTGCACTTTATGGATTTTGAGGAAGGACAGGATATCTGTGAGACGGATTTTGTTCCGTCCCCTATACCGGTTCCCAGGGATCCTTTTGGTGATGTCAGCTTTCGCAGCAGCCGTTCGGAGGGGACCTATATCAGAAAAGGGAACACCACGTTTATCCGGCTGTCCATGAAAGATTTCGGCGGAGTGAAAGGAAGGAATATCTCAGGACTTCTTCAGTTCACTGTACCAAAGACAGACAAGATGGTGCTGGTGGTGCCCTATGAAGATGATCCGGAGCTGTTCTACTATAACTATAAAGTGAACTGCATGTCCGTGGTAGGATTTGTGGAGATAGGGGAACGGATATTCCGTTTCACGGAGGATAACTGCAGCGGCACCAATGACTGGGGCCGGGGGATCTGGAAACCGGTAAACCAGTGGTATTGGGCAAGCGCCAGCGGCCGTCTGGGCGGAGAACTCTTCGGGTTTAATGTGGGACACGGTTTTGGAGACACCAGCCGGGCCACGGAGAATATGATATTCTACGGCGGGGTCTGCCATAAGCTGGAGGAGGTTACGTTTCATATCCCCGGCGACAGGATCGGTGATCTGAAACTGATTCTGCCCGATGAGAATTATTTAAAGCCCTGGACCTTCGTCTCCGGAGACGGGCGGCTGGACATGGAGTTTATCCCTCTTTATGACCGTCAGTCAGGTGTTCAGGGGGAGGAGTATTTTTCCATGCAGCACCAGGTGTTCGGCCATTTTAACGGAAAGGCAGTGCTGGACGACGGCACGGTCCTGGAGTTTCACGACTTTCTGGGATTTGCGGAAAAAGTGGGTAATGACTGGAGACGTTAAAAAAATAGCGGTAAAAATAAGGTCTTCAATACTTGACGTATTTTGCCATATATGGTAAGATAAATATCAGTTAAAATTACCTGTGAGATGAGAGCAGCAAGGTATGATTTGTGGGGATAACCATAGATATACCTTGCTCTTTTTTTCGCTTTTACACCATGGAAGCAGACATCTTTAGCTCTTAAGCGGGGGAATGCCTTCATGCCGCAGGAGAAAGGAACAGGTGAACAATGTTAAGAGATTTCATGTCGGCAGCAGAAGGATGGTCTACTACAGCTATGGTCATCCGCATGGTTTCTGCTTTGATCATCGGCACGGTTATCGGCATTGACAGAGCCCTTAAGCGGCGGGGGGCGGGCATCAAGACGCATACGCTGGTATGCCTGGGTGCGGCTCTTGTCATGATGACCGGACAGTACATCAAGATGAACTTCGAGGGTAATATGGATATTGCCCGTATGGGAGCCCAGGTAATCAGCGGTGTCGGATTTCTGGGGGTCGGGACCATTATTGTTACCGGCAAGAATCAGATCCGCGGTCTGACGACTGCGGCAGGGTTGTGGGCGTGTGCCTGTCTGGGACTGGCAGTGGGGATCGGTTTCGTAGAGGGCGCATTTATTACGTTAATCCTGGTGATGATCACACTGAAAATTCTGACCAGGCTGGATGCCACGCTTCATATGTATGCCAGAGTCTTTGATCTGTATCTTGAATTTCCCAACAATCAGAGTGTGTCCGAATTTATGGAAAGGCTCCACAAGATGGAAGTCAAGATCTGTAATTTTGAGCTGAGCAAAAGCAAGATCAAAGGGGAAGGGCCGAATGCGATTCTCTGCATCGAGGTTAACAGCCGGAGCAAGAGGCATAATGTACTGGAAAGCATTCGAGGCATGGTATGTGTAAAACATGTAGAAATACTGTGATGTGGCAAACGAAGCAGTATATTAAAAAGGAGAGACGATATGAGTGGATTGCAGTATGATGTAACGATTATTGGCGGCGGTGTGACAGGAGCCGCGGTGGCCAGGGAATTGTCCAGGTATCAGCTGAAAACCTGCCTGGTGGAGAAGACGGAGGATGTGTGTTCCGGAACTTCCAAAGCCAACAGCGCCATCGTTCACGCAGGTTACGATGCAGCTGAAGGGTCCATGAAGGCCAAGATGAATGTGGAAGGCAACCGCATGATGGGCGATCTGTCCAAAGAGCTGGATTTTCCTTTCCGCAGAAACGGCTCCCTGGTTCTGTGTTTTGCCGAGGAGGACAGACCTGCCCTTCAGGCGCTCTATGAGAGAGGCGTGGCCAACGGCGTTCCGGATCTGAAGATCATAAGCGGCGACGAGGTGAGGGGCATGGAGCCTAATGTGACGGATGAAGTGGTTGCAGCGCTGTTCGCGCCCACAGGCGGAATCGTCTGCCCGTTCAACCTGACCATCGCCCTTGCGGAGAATGCCTGTGACAACGGAGTGGAGTTTAAATTCCTTACGGAAGTGACGGATGTAACGAAGATAGAGGGCGGATATAAACTGGCAGTAAAGGGCAAGGAGGATATTACCACCAGATTCGTGGTCAATGCTGCCGGCGTTTACGCGGATGTATTCCACAACATGGTAAGCGACGATAAGATTAAGATTGTGCCCAGGAAGGGCGACTACTGCCTGCTGGATCAGGAGGCGGGAAAGCACGTTGACAAGACCATCTTCCAGCTTCCCGGCAAGTACGGCAAGGGAGTTTTAGTTGCTCCCACCATCCACGGCAATCTTCTCATCGGGCCCACTGCCACGGATATTGAGGAAAAAGAGGGAACTTACACCACGGCTAAAGAACTTGCGGAGGTTACGGAGAAATCTGCCAGAGGGGTGAAGAACATTCCGTACCGCCAGGTAATTACCTCGTTCTCCGGACTGCGGGCTCATGAGTCCAAGGACGAATTTATCATCGGCGAGGCGGCAGAGGGATTCTATGACGCGGCTGGTATCGAGTCCCCGGGACTTTCCAGTGCTCCGGCTATCGGCGTGTATCTGGCGGAGCTGATTGCAGAGAAGACCGGCACAGAGAAGAAGGCAGATTTCGTTGCTACCAGAAAGGGTATCCCCCATGTTTCCGCTCTGAGCAGGGAGGAGAGAGCGGCGCTGATCAAGGAGCGCCCGGATTATGGAACTATCGTGTGCCGCTGTGAGAATGTCAGCGAGGGCGAGATCGTGGACAGCATCCGCCGCACTCTGGGAGCCAGGTCCTTAGACGGCATCAAGAGAAGGGTGCGTCAGGGAATGGGGCGCTGCCAGGCAGGATTCTGCACACCCAGAACCATGGAGATTCTGTCACGCGAGGCAGGAATCCCCATGGAAGAAATCTGCAAAAATGAGCCCGGCTCTGAGATGATCACCGGAGAAGCATAGGAGGAAGAAAAATGACACATCATGATATCGTAATTATTGGCGGAGGCCCTGCGGGATTGTCCGCAGCAGCAGCAGCGAGAAAAGCCGGAATTCAGGATATTCTGATTTTGGAGCGTGACGGAGTGCTGGGAGGTATCTTAAATCAGTGCATTCACAACGGTTTCGGGCTTCACACGTTCAAGGAAGAGCTGACCGGTCCGGAATATGCTTCCCGTTACATTGCTATGGTTGAGGAGGAGAAGATCCCCTACAAGCTGAACACGATTGTTGTTGACATAAATAAAGACAGAGAGGTTACATATATCAACCGGGACGAGGGTCTGGTTACCATCCAGGCAGGAGCCGTTATTCTGGCCATGGGATGCCGTGAGCGCCCCAGAGGAGCCCTGAATACTCCGGGATATCGTCCGGCAGGTATCTACTCCGCCGGAACGGCTCAGCGGCTTATGAATATCGAAGGCTACTGTGTGGGAAAAGAGGTTGTAATCCTGGGATCCGGCGATATCGGACTTATTATGGCAAGACGTATGACTCTAGAGGGCGCCAAGGTTAAGGTGGTGGCAGAGCTGATGCCCTACTCCGGTGGTCTGAAGAGAAATATCGTGCAGTGTCTGGACGATTACGGAATCCCCTTAAAGCTGAGCCATACTATTATTAACATCGAGGGCAAGGACCGTCTTACAGGAATCACACTGGCAGAGGTGGACAGCAACCGCAACCCGATTCCGGGTACAGAGGAGCACTATTCCTGTGACACGCTTCTTCTGAGCGTAGGTTTGATTCCGGAGAATGAGCTATCCAAGGGAGCTGGGGTTTCCATGAACCGGGTTACTTCCGGACCCAATGTGGATGACTGTCTGGAGACGGAAGTGGAAGGCATCTATGCCTGCGGCAATGTGCTCCATGTTCATGATCTGGTAGACTTTGTATCTCAGGAAGCAGCTTTGGCGGGAGAAAACGCGGCAGCTTATGTGAAAGAGGGCAAGGAGAAGGAAAAGGCTCACAAAGTGCCGCTTCTGGCAGAGAACGGGGTTCGCTATACGGTTCCCCAGGTGCTGAATGTGGATACCATGAAGGATACGGTGACCGTGCGCTTCCGTGTGGCGGATGTCTACAAAGATCGCTATATTGCCATATATTACGATGACAAGCTGATCTCCAGGAAGAAGAAAAAAGTTCTTGCCCCGGGAGAGATGGAGCAGGTGGTTCTCAAAAAGAGCAGCTTTGCAGACTATCCGGAGATTAAGCAGATTAAGATTTGTACGGAGGTGGAGTGATGGAGACAAGGAATCTGATTTGTATTGGATGCCCTCTGGGCTGCCCGGTGACAGTGACCATGGACGGGGATGATATCAATGTAACAGGCAACACCTGCCCGAGAGGGGCGGACTATGCCAAGAAGGAAGTGCTGAGCCCCACCAGAATCGTAACCTCAAGTATCAAGGTTAATGATGGAGTGATCGCCAGAGTGTCCGTTAAGACGAAGAGCGATATTCCGAAGTCGAAGATCTTTGAAGTGATGAAGGAGATCCAGGCGGTTCGGATTGATGCTCCTGTGGCCCTGGGTCAGGTTCTCATTGCCGACTGTGCAGGAACTGGCGTGGAGATCATCGCTACCAAGGACGTACCGCGCATTTAGACGCGGAGAGCCTGCCGTATCCCCATCAGAGGCACTTTGAAAGAGTGCCCTGAACGGCTTGTGAACCGCGTATTGCCTAATTACAGATTTCGGTCGGGCGGTGTCAGGACTCCCCCCTAAAAACCCTGATGCCGTTTTGCCGGCCGGAGGCGGGGGATTTTTAATAACATATGAGGGCTGCCGCATATCTGCGGCAGCCCTTTCAGCTGTCTGCTACAATTTTCTATAAATTGTCAGCATAATCTTACTGCGATTTTACTAAATTGTGCGAAAAATTTAAGAAAACTGTTGGGAAAAATTATTATAACATAATCGTAAATATTGTAAAATAGTAGTAAAGCAAATTATAATGCAAAGCGATGAAATGTGTCCAGTGCAGAATTGGCAGAACGGAGGCCATATTTGAAAGGGAATCTAAAAAATATTTTTGTGATAATGTTTCTATCCTCTATAAATGCTAGTACAGCTTGTGCCGTAGTGTATCAGCCAAACACGGACATCTCTGTTGAAGAAATTACAACGCAATCTTCGCAGGCTATTGTACCAGGGGCAGAGAATCCAGAAGGTCCGATTGATCAAAAGGAAAGTCCGCAATATGATATTCCTGAAAATGAAACCTATGTATTGTTTGACATAGATGATGATGGCTATGAAACTTATGTACAAATATTAAATGGGGTGATGACAACTGACTATTATACGACAAGCCCAGATGGAAAGATTATAACATTAAGGAATGAAATATCTGAAAATGATTTTGCTAATATAGCAGCTAATTCAAATGCGGTAATGATTAATAGTCTTGTTGATCTTGACACTGAAACGTTTTATGTTTATGAGAAAGTTAATGGAGTAATAAAATTATTAGGAATTACCCAAAAAGAAGTATCTCATGATGGATATAAAAAATTAGAGGTAACGGTGCAAGACCTTGAAACAGGAAATTATATTCCTTATGAAGATATATTGTCTAATTATAAGAAATGAAAAAGAAAAGTCTCTTCCTGCTATGCAGGTGTCGATTGTGGGCAAAGCTCTTTCAGATCAAACGGCCGCAAAGGGCTGCCGCAGATGTGCCACAGCCCTTTGCGGTTATCGGCGAACCGTTCCCGTAGTCTTTCCAACGATCAGGTTGCTCTGGTATTCCACTCTTGTGATGGCATTCTCATCCATCAGATCCGACTCACCCCGCAGCTTTTCCGACAGAAGCCGTATACTGCTTTTGCCTCTCTCTATAATGGCGTGTTCGATGGTGGTCAGATCTACCCCGGGAAAGCGGGAGGGGTAGATGTTGTCAAAGCCGCAGAGGCTTATGTCTTCCGGTATGCTCTTTCCGGCATCAATAAGGGCTGCCCTTACACCATAGGCGACCATATCGTTTATAGCGACGATGGCGGTGATGTGAGGGGATTCTTTCAGGCAGCGGAGCGCCAGGGCGTATCCCACATCGTGTTCCACCCCCGTGACATACAGCTCCTTGTGGGCTGATACATCCTGGCTGTAGATGGTAACCGTGCCGGAGGGGCAGGACTGAAAGTACTCATCGCTGAGCCCGTCACACCGTTTCATCCTGGAGGAGTGCTCATCGTTGAGGGTGGTGGAGATGTAAGCCACATGTTTGTGTCCCAAGGCAATGAGATGAGAGGCTACCATGCGCCCGGCGGAATAATTATTCACATCCACCGTGTCAAGCCTTAAGTTATATGCCCGGTCACCTACAGCTACCATGGGAACTACCTTGCTGGTCTCCTCGGCCAGCTTGGGCTGCTGCGGAATCATGGAGAAGACCACACCGGCAATATAGGGCTCACAGGCCATCTCCAGAGCTTCCTGTTCAGCCGCTTTATCCCAGTAAGTGGTCCAGATCATGGTGGAGAATCCCCGGAGACGGGCTTCCTGTTCCATGCTCTGGATCAGTGTGGCGTAGTATGGGTTCATCAGCGACGGACAGACAATAAGGATCGTCTGCTTGGGATTTTTGTGGCGCTGGTTCTTCTTTGATATATATCCCATCTGCCTGCTGGTGCGGTAAACATTTTGAATCGTCTGTTCCGTAAACCGGGACAGGTTTCTGCCGTTGAGGATCATGGAGACAGAAGCGGGAGAAACGCCTGCCGCTGCCGCGATATCTTTAATAGTCGTTTTTTTCATGAAAATTCTCCTGGGAAGCTGACCGGTGCGCTACTATTAAATTTTAACATTATTCAATAAATAAATCAAGTAATTTTAGTAATATTTACTATTGCATTCGATGTTTTCTGGCGGAGACGAAAGGCCATCTGTTTTTTATGCACTGCCATTTGATTTTCGGGAAAGATTGGTGTATGATAGAGAAGTTGGGAGGGGTGTGGATTTGAAACTGGAGGATGTTTTTGCCTCTTCTCCGATTATCACAGCTGTTAAGGACGGGACGGGTCTGGAACATGCCATGGAGAAGGACAGCGCAATCGTATTTATTTTGTATGGGAATGTGTGCAGTATACCGTCCATAGTAGAGAAAGTAAAAGAACACGGGAAGCTGGCAATCGTCCATGTGGATTTGATAACAGGGCTAAGCTCCAAAGAAGTGGCAGTAGACTATATAAAGGAACATACCAGAGCAGACGGGATTATCAGCACCAGGCCGGGTATGGTGAAACGGGCCATGGAGTTGGGACTTATCGGAGGACAAAGGGCATTTCTTATTGATTCCATTGCCCTTGAGAATACAAGGAAACAGCTGTCGTCCTTTCAGCCGGATTTTATGGAGATTATGCCGGGGATGATGCCGAAGATTCTCAGACAGATACGGGAGACCACATCCGTTCTTCTCGTGGCAGGAGGACTTTTGCTGGACAAGCAGGATATTATGGCAGCTTTCCAGGCAGGAGTCGATGCGGTATCCACCACGAAAGAGGATTTGTGGGAAGTTTAGGAGGCGGAATATGAAGGTCTTGACTTATGAAGTGGAAGGAAGAGAGAAGGTTGGCATCTGGAACCGGACTGAAACGTGGGTTTATCCCCTGGAAAGTTTCGGTATGGAGTACAGGGATATGCAGTCGGTTATTGAAGGGGTGAGCGATTCGGAGATCCAGCTTTTGAACCATATGGCAGGCAAGGACCCCTATGAGATAAGAGGGGCGGCGCCTACGGAGCAGGTAAGGATTCTCGCGCCGATTAAAAAGCCCAGGCAGGATGTTATATGTCTTGGCATCAACTACATGGCTCACGGGGAGGAATCAGCGCGATACAAGAAGGAGGCATTCAGCGGAGAACGCCCCCATGCCATCTATTTTTCAAAGAGGGTCAACCGCTGTACGGCTCATGGGGAGGGAATCCCGGCTCACCAGGATATGGTAGAGAAACTGGATTATGAAGCGGAGCTGGCGGTGATCATAGGTAAGGATGCCTGCCATGTCCCCGGGGAGGATGTCAGGAAGTACATATTCGGATATTCCGTTATCAATGATGTCAGTGCCCGGGATATTCAGATGAGGCATCAGCAGTGGTTTTTCGGAAAAAGTCTGGACGGGTTTTTGCCTATGGGGCCCTGTATTGTCACAGAGGAGGAGATTGCGTATCCGCCGCGCCTGGGCATACGCTCCTATGTCAACGGGGAGCTGCGCCAGAACAGCAATACGGAACTGTTGATTTTCGATATCGCTCATGTTATCAGCGAACTGTCCCAGGGCATGACTCTGCGGGCAGGAACCATCATCGCCATGGGAACGCCTGCGGGAGTCGGCATGGGGTTTGACCCGCCGAGATTTCTGAAACCGGGGGATCACGTCTGCTGTGCCATTGAGAAGATCGGCAGGATTGACAATCCTGTGGTGGGATAATTGAGAGGAAAAGAGGGATGCGTCACATGCATCATCACAATTACATAAAGGGAATGAGGGAGGGGATTCCCGTGGCACTGGGATATTTTGTGGTGTCCTTTACCATAGGGATTGCCGCCAGAAAGGCGAACCTGACGCCGGTACAGGCCACGGTCATGTCCTTTACCAACAATACATCGGCAGGGCAGTTCGCCTCTTTCGCCCTTATCGCTTCGGGAGCGCCCTATCTTGAGATGGTGGTTTCTCAGGCAGTGATCAATCTGAGATACTGTCTCATGTCCTGCGCCCTTGCGCAGAAACTGGACGGCAGTATCTCCTTCCGCCATCGTCTCCTTGTAGCTTTCGGGGTGACGGATGAGATCTTCGGACTTTCCGTGTCCCAGAAAGGGAAGCTGGATCCCTGGTATACCTACGGGGTCATGAGCGTGGCTGTACCCGGATGGTCCCTGGGAACACTGACCGGCGTGCTGTCGACGGGAGTGCTTCCCCAGACGTTCCTGAATGCCATGAACATGGCTCTTTACGGTATGTTTATTGCCATATTTATGCCGGCTGCCAGGGAGGATAAGAAGCTGCTCCCTGTCATTTTTATTGCCATGGCTTTGAGCGCTGCGGTACATATGCTGCCTCTGTTTGATTTTATTTCGTCCGGAATGAAGATCATCGTTCTCACCCTGGCGATCTCAGCGGGCGCAGCCGTGCTCATGCCGGTGCCGGAGGAGGAAGCATGAGAAATTACATGTATATTTTTGTGATGGCAGCGACTACTTACCTGATCCGGGTGATTCCGCTGGCATTTTTGAGAAGAGAGATTAAGAACCGGACCTTTCGGTCCTTCCTGACATACGTGCCCTATGTGACCCTGGCAGTGATGACCTTTCCGGCCATACTGGAGTCTACGGAGGCTATGTGGATCTCCGCGGTGGGGTTCGGGGCGGCCATGATTATGGGGTATTTAAGGGTCAGCCTGTTTGCGGTATCCATGGGGTGCTGCCTGCTGGTGTTTCTGCTGCAAGTGGCTGTTTAGGCCTGCTGCAAAGAATGTGAATACGGTTTGGAAAACCAGGGTTGCTAAGGAACCGGGAATTTGGTAAAATAAGTAGGACTTCCGGGCAGTGCCTGGGAAAAATAAAGGGAACAGACAAGGAAAGGAACTTATGAGTATGAGTAATCCAGTTGTGACCATTACCATGGAAAACGGCGATGTGATGAAGGCGGAGCTGTATCCGGAGACTGCACCCAACACGGTGAATAACTTTATCAGTCTGATTAAGAAAGGATTCTATGACGGACTGATCTTCCACAGGGTGATCAGCGGTTTTATGATTCAGGGAGGATGTCCGGAGGGAATCGGAACCGGAGGTCCCGGATATTCCATAAAAGGGGAGTTTTCCCAGAACGGGTTTGACAATGACTTAAAGCATAAGGCAGGTGTGCTGTCCATGGCTCGTTCCATGGCTCCGGACTCAGCAGGCTCCCAGTTTTTTATCATGCACAAGAGAGCTCCCCATCTCGACGGAGCCTATGCCGCCTTCGGTCAGGTGATCGAGGGGATGGATATTGTGGATAAGATTGCGGATGTGAGAACCGACTATACGGACCGTCCCATGAAGGAACAGAAGATCCGGTCCATGACCGTGGATACCCAGGGCGTGGATTATCCGGAACCGGAGACTGTATAAAGGAGGTTCGGTGTACCTGCAGCTGCGGGGGTGGATACGATGACAAGAGAGTTTAGGGTCGTCATAGAGGGACAGAATCACACTGTGGTAATATCAGATGAGACGGAGGCTCTTCTGGCTGCCAGGGCAGCCGGGAAAGCCTCTGTTGGGCTGTGGAGAAAAGACGGGGATCAGGACCTGTCCGCGACCGGATATGTGATAGAATCCATGGAAGATGCGGATCAGGAGTACCTGGAGCAGGTGGTCAGACGAAAGCTGGGGCTTCCCTGGCTGATTGCGGAGACGGAAAGACTGCGGATCCGGGAGTTTCAGCCCGGGGATGAGACCCGGATACCAAAGGAAGCAGATGAGACCGAGGCAGACCGGGCGTTTCACAGCCCCCGGCTTCTGAGGGAGTATATCCGGTATCAATACGGATTTTACGGTTACGGGATCTGGGCGGTTACGGAAAAGAAAAGCGGGATTGTCGTCGGAAAGGTGGGACTTGCGAATCTGACCTGGGATATGGATGTGCCGGAAGGTGTGGAGCTGGGATACCACATCTTTGCCCCCTACCGGCGCAGAGGATACGGCATGGAGGCGTGCAGGGGGATTCTCTCCTGGTATCAGGGGAGAATGGACTGCCGGCTGTATGCAAAAACAGACGCTTCCAACAAAGCGTCTGTGAGTCTTCTGGAAAAATCCGGGTTCTCCGTCATAGACCGAAAATATATCGGAGAAGGGAGATGGCATTGTCTGTATGAGTGGAATTGCTGATTATGCCGAAGTTGGCGGCTTCCTGGGACAGGTGTATCTTCCCGGCAAAGTCCGTTCCGGAGATATCTATGGAGACAGGCCTGGACTGTCCGGTGCTGTCGGCGGCATAGGAAAAGCGGTCTTCCAACCGGGAGAGAAGATCCTGGGGAAGAAGGGTGCTTAAGTCAGCCAGCCCGTCCATGGAGGCGTAGTGCTCGATGTTCTCGCGGTCGCCCATAAGGACATCCAGATCTCTGGAGGCGACCAGAGCCGTGATCTTGGCCATGGACGCATAGCTGAGTTCCGTAGCCTGGTCTCCGTAGGAGATATACATAGATTCCGTGTAGATGGGTTCCTTCTTGCCGAATCCCATGAGGGTGTGGAAATCTTCCTCCAAAATGGAGGTGTCCAGTTCCTCAGAAGACCGGTTATTCAGGATAATGCAGTGAAGCGCGGGATGAATCGTGGTGTTGTAGGCGGAATGAATGATAACGCTGAGAAACATAGCAGCCAGAATAACACCGGCGATGTGAAACTTGTAGTACTCCCAGATATACCATATCTTATCTTCCAGGGACATCTCTTTCATCTTATGGCCTTCTGCGCGAAGTTCTGTTTTTAACTGTTCTTTCAGGGACATATGGGCTCCTCAATTCTCGTATAAATCTCAATCTAACAAAGATATCTTAATATTATACCACAAAGTTTGCCGCTGTTTTGTGAAATTTTTATGAAATTCCTCTGCAAAATTGATTTTTTTCCTGAGATTCGATATAATCAGATAATAACTATCTATTAAACGCAAACAAGAAAAGAGGAAAAGCCCATGCTATCAGGTTTATTCAACTACGACAATCCGGTCTGGCGGTTTATCGGGAAATTCTGGGACGTGCTGATTGTCAATATTCTGTGGGGAATATGCAGCGTCCCGGTTTTTACTATAGGAGCATCCACCACAGCCATGTACTATGTGACACTGCGTCTGGCCAGGGATGAGGACGGATATACGATACGTTCCTTTTTTAAGTCCTTTAAGGAGAATTTTAAGCAGGCCACGATTATCTGGCTGATCTTTCTGCTGGTGGGAGCTCTTCTGGGATTCGATCTCTACTATTTTGCGAAGGCAGTGGCAGCCTCATCGTTCAGGACCGTGATGCTCAGCATATTCCTGGCAATGTCCTTTATCTGGCTGGCCATGTTTACCTATGTATTCCCTCTGCAGTCACGTTTTTATAATCCGGTGAAGAGGACCATCTTTAACTCGTTCTTCATGTCCGTGCGCCACGTATTCACCACCATAGGCATGCTGGCAGTAGACGGCGCCATTGTGTTTTTGGCATTCAGTTATATCCCCCAGCTTTTGATTTTCGGGGTGGCGCTGATCGCGTTTTTTAATTCGTATCTCTTTAATCATGTGTTTAAAAAATATATACCCCAGGAGGAGGATCCGGCGGATATGGAACTGCGCCCTCTGTTTGCGGACGAGGAAGAGAGGCCACGCGGCAGCGGCAGCCCCTCCTGATACTTACATGTGGGAAGCAGGTTATGCTACAAACTGATACATCATCACATAATGGCAGAAGCTTCCGCCCATGACGAACAGGTGAAAGATCTCATGGGAGCCGAAATGCTGATGCCTGGAGTTAAACAGCGGCAGCTTCAGGGCATAGATGATGCCGCCTGCGGTGTAGATGATGCCGCCTGCAAGAAGCCAGCCGAAGGCCGCCTGGGGAAGTGCACGGACGATTTTCCCGAAAGCCAGGACGCAGACCCATCCCATGGCGATATACAGCAGGGAAGAGAACCATTTGGGACAGGTGATCCAGCAGGCCTTGATAAGGATGCCCAAGAGGGCGATGGACCACACCAGAGCTAAAAGTCCCCAGCCTGTTCTGTCCCCTAAGACAACCATACAGACAGGTGTGTAGGTGCCGGCGATAAGGATAAAGATCATCATGTGGTCGATCTTGCGCAGAAGCTTGTTGATCTTCGGTGAGATGTCCAGCGTGTGGTAGATGGTGCTGGCCCCGTAGAGCAGAATCATGCTGCAGATAAACACGGCTAAAGCCAGGGTGGTGAAGACGCCGCCGTCCCTGTAGGATTTAAGCAGAAGAGGAGTCGCCGCCCCGATAGCCAGTATCATGGCGATGAAATGGGTGAGGGCGCTTCCCGGATCTTTGATGTGCAGTTTGGTCATAAAAATACCTCCTTCTATACAGAAAAATAAATCATATGTACAAAGTGTAAAAAACCTTGCTATGTAGTTTTTAAAACTATATTATCTATTTTCTTATACTATACACGAAGAGATAGAAAAATGCAAGGTTTTTTGAAATTTAAGAAATATGTTAAGGGATGGGTGATGAAATGCCGGAGATATTGTATGAGGACAGGGAGATTATCGTGGTAAAGAAACCGGTGGGCATGGAATCCCAGTCCAGCGCTTCCTTTGCGCCGGATATGGTCAGCGAGATTAAAAAACATATCCACAGTTTATGCCCAAAATCAGGAGAACCTTATGTAGGAGTTATCCACAGGCTGGACAAACCTGTGGGAGGTGTTATGGTATACGGAAAGACGAAGAAGGCCGCTGCAGCCCTCAGTGAGCAGGTTCAGAGCCATAAGATGAGAAAAGTGTATAAGGCTGTCGTATGCGGAAGAATTGTGGATAATGTGGAAAACTTTGTGGATTATTTGTTGAAAGACAGCAGAAACAATGTGTCGAAGATTGTGGAAAAGGGGATAACGGGGGCGAAACGTGCCGAATTAAGGTACCGTGTGGCAGGAAGGGTGGAGGAACCGGAAGCACTTACCCTGGTGGAGGTGGAGTTATCCACAGGGCGTCATCACCAGATTCGGGTTCAGTTTGCAGGCCATGGACTGCCTCTGTGGGGGGACAGCCGGTATAACCCCAGGTTTGCGGCAAATCAGAGACAGGGGGAGTCCGTAGCGCTGTGGGCGTGGAAGCTGAGTTTTATGCACCCTGGCACGAAAAAGACGGTGACATTTGAGGCTGAACCGGAAGGGAAAATTTTTGAACAATTCTATAAACAACCAGAAATGGATAAAAGTTGACGATAGCCGTATACATAAGTTAAACATACAAGGGTATACTGATATTGTACAAATGAAGTACAAATCAAAAACAGGCGAGTCCATGGTTCAGCCGTGTAAAAAACTGAAGATGGAACAGCGCTGGGGGGAGCCGTAAGGCTCCCCCTGTTTTTTCTCAGGGCGCGTCGGTGATATTACAGGGGATTTTCAGGGTATTGCCGGAAAGGGCGATGCCTGGACTAAGGGTGACGGGCAGGCTTTCGCCAAGATGAAAGCCGATCGTATCCCCGTCCTGGAGAATCACATGTCCTTCCAGTACATAGGAAGCCACAGCTCCCAGGAAGCTGCGCAGCAGGTGGGGCTTTACATGGGTATCCACTACTTCTATTTCGTCTTTGCCGAACAGTTCCAGTCCGTATGTGTAGCCGCCGTATCCATCCTGGGTCTCATAGAGTCCTATCCATACCCAGTTAAAGACAGGAAGGCACCCGTCTTTTATGACAGAGGCCAGATTACGGTAAAGTCCGGCCTGATATACGGAGGGCCCGGTGAATACGCCTGCTGCGGGCAGCTGCAGACAGCAGGAGGCGGCCAGTTTTACCAGAAGCAGGCCGCGGTCCATGAGAGAGGCGTCGGGGCCGAGAACCGTGATGGCTAAGTGGGCTTTGTGATTTTCCACGACTTTGGCTCCATTGGGCCAGAGATAATTGCTTGCAGCAGCCTTTCGGGCTTCCTCCGGGGGAATGGGAGACGGAATCAGGGTAAGTACGGCTTCCATATCATCCACGGAGAACAGAAGAAAGCGGTCAAAGTCGCGGTCAGGGGTCAGGCGCACAGACCAGTCCCTGTAAACATCCTCGATAAACTTGTCCGTGTCAAACCAGGCGCTTGTCAGCAGGACGGAACACACGAAGGTTCCCTCCTGGGGCGGGACGCACGATGGCACAGCGGGCTTTTGCAGATCTTCCTGAATCCAGGAGAGAAATTCCCTGCATTCATGTTCCAGGGCTTTTTTAGGGTTCAGCTTCAGGGCATGGGTAAAAGCTCTGAAGGAACCCTGGAGAAGGGTACGCTGCTTTCGGATGTCCGGGGAATCCATGGCAGCGTAATAAAGGGCATACCCCATACAGTAGTGCCAGTGGGGAGACGTGCGGTTCTGGCAGTCCGTATTCCTTAAAGCATCTATGGCTTTTTGGTACTGTCCAAGATTATTGTAGGCCACGGCCAGGTCTTCAATGAGACTGTCCGTAACCTCCAGATCTGTCATATTTAAGATGGCATTGACGGTTTCGTGGTGTTCTCCGGCCTGATACCATCGGTCAATCTGCTTTGACAGAGTCATGGTTAGTTTCCTCCTGTTTCTGTTTTCATTATAGTTCTGTTTTTAGCGGATGTAGGTGACAGGTGCCAGAAATGCTTACGGGCGTAAGCGGTGAGGCGTATGATTTATCTGAGAGTAAGATTTATCTGAGAGTATCAGGCAAAGGCCTGCATGTGCATCAGAGCATTTTTATTATACCAGATAATCGCTGCATAGGGCAATACTAAAGTTAATAAAAGGAAAAATTACCGTAACAATATGACTAAACAAATTTACCGATATACCCTGTTTTATGGTAAATTTTACTTAAATAAAAAGAGAGGAGGCTGCGCATGAAAATCTTAGCTATCACAGCATGTACGGCGGGCATTGCCCACACTTACATCGCCAAGGAGAAACTGGAAAATGCGGCAAAGGAGCTGGGGGATACCATCAAGGTCGAGACTCAGGGCTCCATCGGTGTGGAGAACGAATTTACACCGGAAGAAATCAAGGAGGCGGACGTGATCCTTATCTCTGCGGACATCAGAGTAAATAAGGACCGCTTCAAAGGAAAACCAGTGGTGGATATCCCAATCAGCATGGTGATGAAATCACCCAAAGGGGTTATCAGCAAGATTCACGAGAAACTGGGCAAGTAAACAACACAGGGGAAATTTTTAGAAAAAGGGGAAAACAGGTATGGCAAAACAGCAGAAAAGTTTTATGAAACATATTTTGACCGGTATCTCTTACATGATACCCATCGTTGTGGCCGGCGGTATCCTGGGAGCACTGGCCAAGGCCTTCGGCGGCTGGAATATCGGCAGCGCTATCGAGGCAGGCGCAACTCCCTTCTCCAATCTGAACCCGTTTACATGGGTTGGATTCTGGTGGGGCGTTAACAAGTTAAGTTCCTACGCCATGGATTTCGCGGTAGCGGTTATGACGGCAGGCGCCGCCTACTCCATCGCCGGAAGACCAGGTATCGTTCCCGGTATGGTTATCGGCTACTGTTCCGCCCAATCCAAGGCAGGATTCTTAGGCGGACTCCTGATGGCGTTCATCATCGGCGCGATTGTTAACTGGATGAAAGGGTGGAAGCTTCCCAAGTGGTGTGAAGGCTTAAAACCCGTTATGATTATCCCGGTTTGTTCCACGTTTTTGTGCGGTATGATTTTCCTGTGCATCTTCTCCATTCCTCTGGCATGGATTATGGACGTGTTTCAGCAGTGGATTATCTCTCTTAACGGCGGCGCAAAGGCAGTTATCGGCGGCGTTATCGGCGCCTGCATGGGCTTTGATATGGGCGGCCCGGTCAACAAGACCGCATCCATGGCAGCCAACGCGCTGGGCGCTGACGGCATCAACGGACCTATGTGTGCAAAGATTATCGGCGGTATGACTCCTCCTATCGGCCTGTTCATCGCCACGATGCTCAAGAAAGATAAATTTACCAAGACGGAGCGTGAAACCGCCAAGACGGCTCTTCCCATGGGCCTTTGCTTCATCACAGAGGGCGTGCTTCCCTTCGCGGCAGCTGACCCGGCAAGATTCATTCCCTGCAGTATGCTTGGCTCCGCAGTGGCAGGCGCTATCGCGGTAGCGGCAGGCTGTGAGTCCGTGGCAGGACACGGCGGCATCTTTGTAGTTCCCATGATGGTGAACCCGATGATGTTCCTGGTAGCCCTTATTATAGGTTCCGCTGTGACCGGAGTGGCGTATGCGGTTGTGAAGAAAGCTTCCACAGACGACGGCAACACGGAAGAGGAAGATATTGATATTGACCTTGATATTGACATTGCGTAATAGATTAACCCAGAAAGGATAAAACTATGCTTGTATCAATGAAAGCGATTCTTGACGATGCCAACCGGAATTATTACGGCGTTATGGCCATGAACAGCATCAATATGGAGATGGCAAGGGCAGGAATCATGGCAGCTGAAGAGGAGCATTCCCCCATTATCATCCAGTTTGGCAACGGGCAGATGAACAATCACGCCCACATGGAGGAGATGGTTCCTCTCATCAAAGAACTGGCAGCCAGGGTCCACGTGCCGGTGGCGCTGAACTTCGACCACGGCTCTGACTTTTATGCCATAACCAACTGCATCAATGCCGGATTCACCAACGTTATGTTTGACGGATCCGCCCTTCCTTACGAAGAGAATGTAAAGAGGACCGCCATCATCAGCGCCCTGGCCCACGGCATGGGCTGCTCCGTTGAAGGAGAACTGGGCCATGTAGGCCAGGCGGTAGATGACGACGACTCCGACGTGGATTTGTACACCAACCCGGACCAGGCGGTGGACTTTGTCACCAGGACCCAGGTTGACGCCCTGGCAGTGGCAATCGGAACGGCCCACGGCGCATATCCCAAGGGAAAAATACCGAAACTGGATTTTGACAGGCTTCATCTTTTAAAAGAAACCCTGAAGATGCCGCTGGTGCTTCACGGCGGCTCCGGCTCCGGGGAGGAGAACTTAAAGAAGGCGGTAGCAGGCGGAATCAACAAGATTAACGTGTGCACCGACGCATTTGAGGCAGGAAAACAGGCCACGCTGGAGGCTCTCAGGGAGAATCCGGATATTGATTATATGCACATGTGCATGGCCGCGGAGGCCGGTATCAAACAGTTCGTGAAAGATTACATGAAGGTTATCGGCTCCAGCGGACGCTATATCTACGGGGAAGCCGTAGTAAAGAGCAACGAGTAAAGGCAGAAGAAATATGAGGTGTTTGGTTGAAAAAGGATAAGAACGCATTATATTTTAATAAAATACTGAATTGCCTTCTGGATGGGGAAACCTATACCATATTGCAGATTGCAGCAAATGTGGGATTATCTGAAAAAACAGTCCGAACCAAAATCGACCAGATGAACCGCTGGCTGACAGCCCATGACATGGGAAGGATTAAAAAGAAGCAGGGTACGGGGATTTGGCTTGAGACAGATGCCAGGCAGCAGGAAGATTTAAAAAAGCATCTGGCCCAGGGCAGAGACCTAAACCCTGCGGTTCAACCGGATGACCGCAGGAAACAGGTGATAGGGAAACTTCTGAGATTAATGTCCGGACAGACCACCACACTTCAGCAGCTGGCGGAAAGCTTGTATTTAAGCGCTCCCACG
>JAAWHK010000026.1 GCA_022795805.1 Hungatella sp.
CACAGTCAGCGGACCGAAATTCGCTTCATAGTTATTTTTCGCATTCCGGCGCAGATTGGTTACATACTGATAGTAGTTCAGCGCTGCTTTGTCGCAGGGGTGGGTGTCCAGGTAGAGGAGCACGTCGTCCATGGCAAAACTGGCCTGGTCAATGATGGACAGAAGCTGGTTTTGATCGTAGACAGGCATCAGCGGCACCTCCCCATATTAAAAGTCAGATCCAGATCCGGAAAAATGGTTCCCCGCATAAAACCCTGTTCCAGAGAATACGTTTGCTGCCACTGCTGCCACGGAACATACCCCATGCCCACAGGATACTGCTCCATGCCTCCTACGCCTGTGTTGGGGCAGTAAAAGGCATGGGAGCCGGGCTGCGTATTCTGGGAACCTGCAGCTTGGTTATGATAAGAGCAAGCCATAGAAACTCCTTTCTGATAACATTGATTATGGTATCAGTTTATGACAGTGGCAGGAAGTCTGTGACGGTCCTGTCATAAGCTTTCCCGCACTGTCAAATCGGGAGCCGTGACACGGACATTCCCAGGTGGATTCAGCCGCGTTCCAGGACAGCTTACAGCCCATATGAGGACAGCGCATGACATCAGGGGCAAGGCCTTTTACCAGGCCTTTGGCGGACTCTGCCGCGTGGCCTGCCAGCCTGGGGATGGAGGAGAGCCGGGGAAAACGTAAAGGGGAGTAGAGGGACTCATAGGGGGACTCTCCCCGGCATATAAGGTCTGTCAGCACATGGGCGGACACCATGGACAGGGTCATACCCCATTTTCCGAATCCGGTGGCCACATACCAGCGGCGGTTTCTGCGGGAGAAGCGGCCGATATAGGGGAGGGAATCCAGGGTTATGCAGTCCTGGGCCGACCAGCGGCAGCAGGGGACGGACCCTGGAAACAGGCGGCCGGCAGTATCTGCCAGGTTCCGGTAAGGGTGAGGCCCGGGCAGACCTGTGCGGTGGCTTTGGCCGCCCAGAAGGAGGGTCTGCCCGGCTGAGCGCAGAGACAGGCCGTCGGGGTCGATTCCCAGGTACATGCCCTCCATGGTGCCCGCCCCTGACAAAGCCAGCACATAGCTTCTCTCCTGATACATTCTGGCGAAGTAGTATCCCGGAATGAGGGGGAAAGGGTAGTGGCAGGCAAAAACGATTTTTTCGGCCGTGACATTGCCGTGGGGCGTTACAATGGTGCGGTCTCTGACCGACAGAACAGGCGTGTGCTCGAAGATCGTAAGGCAGGAGGACAGCGCTCCCAGAAACTTCAGAGGGTGGAAGCTGGCCTGACTGTCAAAGCGCAGCGCCCGCTTTACGGCAAAGGGCAGCTCTGTCTCTATGACCTCTGCGGCGGGGATACCGGCCTGCCGTGCCGATATAGCTTCCAGATGGATGGCGTTTGGCTGCTCCATAGTATAGAGAAAAGCGGGTCTTTTCTGATAATGGCAGCTGATGGAGCGGTCTTTTATAATGCGTTCATATTCCCTGACCGCTTTCTGATTGGACTCGGCATAAAGCTTCATTCCACGGCTTCCCCGGTCGGTGAGCAGCCTGTGATAAATCAGGTTGTGCTGGGACGTAATTTTGGCAGTCGTACCGGATGTCTGGCCGCTTCCCGTGGTATTGGCCTCCAGGACCAGGACTTCTTTTCCCTCACGGGCCAGGTAGAAGGCGGTCAGGATTCCGGCCATTCCGGCGCCGATAACGGCGATTTCCGTATCCAGATTGCCGGGAAGAGGATTTCTTTCGGGAATCCGGACGTGTTTGCTCCAAATAGATTTCATAATATTCACCTCCCTGTTAGAATGTGCAGATTTTCGAAAAGTAACCATGCCTGCACACAATGTCCAACTGTCTCATAGCATATAGTACAAACATGAAAAATCAAGGAGACCTGAAATGCTGAGTAATTTATGTGGATGTAATGTATGCGGATGCAGAAAAAACTGCTGCTGTAATCATACCTGCTGCTGTGGAGACAACAATGGTGTGGGAGGCGGCAATACCGGAGGCTGCGACTGCGGAAATAACAACGGAAACTGCGGTAACAACTGTGGAACCGTGTGCCGCCTGTGCTGCTGCTGCCGGTGTTGCTGCGGAAATAACAACGGAGTGGGAGGCGGAAACACCGGGAACTGCCGTCCCTGCTGCTGCCGGTGCTGCTGCGGAAACAATAACGGAGTGGGAGGCGGAAACACCGGGAACTGCCGTCCCTGCTGCTGCCGGTGCTGCTGCGGAAATAACAACGGAGTGGGAGGCGGAAACACCGGGAACTGTCGTCCCTGCTGCTGCTGTCGGTGCTGCTGCGGAAATAACAACGGAGTGGGAGGCGGAAACACCGGGAACTGCCGTCCCTGCTGCTGTCGGTGCTGCTGCAATAACAGCGGCGTAGGCGGCGGAAATACAGGCTGCTGCGATGACAACTGCAAAAATGACTGCAATAACGGCTGCAGCGATACTTGCGGGGGCAGCTGCGGCGACAACTGCGGAGGCAGCTGCGGCTGCGGAGCCGGTCAGGCGGAGATGAGAAGACGGGATTTCAGGGCAGGATACAGAAGAGGATACAACGCAGGTTTCTCTGACGGATGGAATATGTCCATGCGCTGCGGCACGGAAGGCGGAAACGGTGGCTGCGGCTGCGGCCATAAAGATTTTCCGGGGAGAGACGAGTATGTGACAGGGGCAGCTCTTGGGGATGAGATGCTTCTGGACGGGGACGAAGAGACCGATAAAGTATTGGAAGAAATGTAGGAATATGTAAGCACAAAAAGCCATAGAAGGGAGGCGCCGGATGGTTGTAAAGCATCCGGCGCCTTTGCGGATGTGTCAGGCGCTACAGGTTTTACGATGTCCCGGGGACCGTAAAAAATTTTTGAAATTTCTTCCTGCGCCTATTGCAAATCCTGAAAGAATGTGGTATGGTATAGATACGAAATATTTGTATACAAATTTAGTGTTTGTATACAAATAAAAAAGAGAAGAGGAGAATGTGTGTATGGACAGCAAGACGAATTTTTCCCTGGAGGGTAAAGTAGCCCTGGTTACCGGTGCATCCTACGGCATCGGCTTCGCCATTGCAAAGGCTATGGCAGGGGCGGGCGCCACGATTGTGTTTAATGACATTAAACAGGAACTGGTGGACAAGGGTATCGCCGCTTACAGGGAGGAGGGCATCACGGCCCACGGATATGTGTGTGACGTTACCGACGAGGATGCGGTGAATGGTATGATAGCGAAGATCGAGGCGGAAGTGGGCGTGGTGGATGTTCTGGTGAACAACGCGGGTATTATCAAGCGTATCCCGATGATCGAGATGTCTGCCAAAGATTTCAGACAGGTTATTGATGTGGATTTAAACGCTCCCTTCATCGTATCTAAGGCGGTTATTCCCGGCATGATCAAGAAGGGCCACGGCAAGATTATCAACATCTGCTCCATGATGTCGGAGTTTGGCCGTGAGACCGTATCCGCCTATGCCGCTGCCAAGGGAGGACTGAAGATGCTTACCAGGAACATTGCTTCCGAGTACGGTGAGTACAACATCCAGTGCAACGGTATCGGGCCTGGCTACATCGCCACTCCTCAGACTGCGCCGTTGCGTGAGACACAGCCGGACGGCTCCAGACACCCGTTTGATCAGTTCATCATCTCCAAGACTCCTGCGGGACGCTGGGGCGAAGCCTCTGACCTGGGCGGGCCGGCGGTATTTCTTGCCTCCGATGCATCCGATTTTGTCAACGGACAGGTTCTGTATGTGGACGGCGGTATCCAGGCTTATATCGGAAAGCAGCCTTCATAACCGACAGAATTTCAGGATAATAAATTAAAAATAACCGCATCCGGTTTTCAAAAATCGGATGCGGTTATTTTTATGCCTTTTATTTAAGCATCTCCAGAATTTCTTCAGGGGACTTTCCGGATTCCTGGATTGCCTTGAGTATCTTAGCCTGATTTTCTTTTAAAGCTCTCTTGGCTGCTGCCGCCGTTTCCTTTTTTTCTTTGGCAAGAGCTGCTTTTTCTGCTTTCAGCTGCTCCTTATACGCAACTTTCAGTTCTTCTTTTGCGGCTTTCAGATCTGCTTCTAATTTTTGGATTTTCTCGTGCAGCTTTAAAGCTTTTCCTGTGTAAACGACTTCTCTTTTTACTCCTCTTGGCATTCTAATGTCCTCCTTATGAAACTTGAATTTGTGTAGGAAAAAAATATATATTTTATTTCTTATTTCATGATACAACATAATGGTATTATTTGTAAAGAGGTAAGAAGGAAGTTTTTATGGGAGTTTTCATTTACATAGTATGGTTCAATGTCCGGATAAAGGTGACTGCCTTTTCTTTCCTGGAAAAAAGGAAGAAGAAACGTGTCGGAAGATGTGTTCTGAAGTCATACAATCCGAATATGCCTGTGGGTCATGACATATGCGGGAAAGTTTTATGACAAATATATTCAGATCAACGGCCTGAATATTTACGGAAAGAGAATGGTTCGTCTTCCTCTTCGAAGTCAACTAAAAAAACATAAAGAATGTTTGATTTTTAATGGATACTCTGACATGGAACCCTCATGTATCCGCAAAGGAAAAAGAAGCTGTTGCATTAAGCCGTACAGAGAGTATAATAGAAGCAGTAAAGGATGAATCCTGGAAGACGGAAGCGTGGCGATTCTGGACTATGAAAGTGAGTATAGGAAGGAGAACTTCACCAAATACGGCCGTTACGTGATTGATGTGATTGACCGCTATCTGAGAGAAGGGAAAGAGCCGGATATCCATATGCTGGTGATGTACACGGCGGATATTGAGAGAGCAGAGACTGTCATGAAGCGGACGGCGCTGAGCGTTGAGACGGAGACGGCTTATCTTGTGGGTGTGCCGTCAGAAGAGTGGATGGATGAGGCCAGGAACTGCATAGCGACGGGAAAGATAACCGATGAGGTGCTGATGCATCTGGTATTGCTGCGGCTTACTTTTAAAGGTGAGAAAAAGAAACAGGCAGCTATTAAGGAATGCGTGCATCTGGCGAGACAGATACCGGATAAAGGGCAGGAGGCTTTTGTGCTGGCGGGGATACTGTCTTTTACGGATAAGGTGATTAATGAGGAGACAAGACCGTATATCAAGAAGGTGATCGGAATGACACAGGTTGGGAAGATGCTGAGCAGGGGAGATTCTTTAGAGGATGTGGCAGAGATTCTGGAACTTCCCGAAGAGACGGTTAAAGCCTGGATGAAGAAAGCATACACAATGGTTTAAATGATGAGTACGTTTGAAGAAACATTGAACAAAATCGCTGCGCGATGGCCGGCCAAGGTTATCCATAGCGATTTTTCTTTTATTAAAAAGCAGTAGTAATTCGGCAGTTTTGCGCAGGAAACGGCTGACAGGACAGACAAAATCCCTTGGAGAAGGGGAGCTGGCAGATGCAGTTTTGGAGGTAAGTATCCGTGTGAATCAGGAGATCGTGAAAGAATTAAAAGGAGATGAGAGCGTGTGCCAAGCATTGTTGGAGATTATGGAACCGGAGATCAATAAGATTGTGAGAGAAGCGACAGAAAGGGTAAGAAAAGAGACGGAAGAGAGAGTAGGGAAGGAGGCAGAGAAAAGGCAGGCCTTCGACACAGCTAAGATAATGATAAGTTCCGGGAAGTTTTCAGCTGGGGAAATTGTGGAGTATGTTCCTGGAATATCTGAAGAAGTCCAGAGTCTTGATAAAAGGCAGATGCCAGCAAGGTCATGAACCGCTGCTTCTGGAAGGGAAGATAATCAAGGGTGTTAGAAAAATGTTTTATGTAAACTAATGCCAAAAAACAAAATCCCTTGGATCTTCCGCATCCAAGGGACTTTTCAAGTCGGAGTAACAGGATTTGAACCTGCGACCTCTCGGCCCCCAGCGGTGCGAAAGGAGTGTTAAGCAGGATTTTTATGGTTATTTGGTGCTATTTTATACATGATTTCTTTGAAAATAGAACATATTTTCGGGAAAATAATGGATTTTTCAGGGAATATGGGTAGGTTGAAAGAAGATGTGTTAGAAAAGATGTTAGAAGACAGTTAGAAAGCGAATTGATTATTTTTGTAGGGACAGCAGTCTTGAGGAAGCTGAATATGAACAGTATGAAGTTGTAAAATCGCCGAAGTATGGTATAATGAAATAAAGAGAGGACTGACAGATGAATGAAGTAAAAATATAATGGCATTCCGGGTTTGTGGCGGCCGTAAATTTGGAACTGTCGGCAAACAGGAATGATCTGTTCTATGAGAGGGAATACAATCTGAACACAAAGCCCTTGGAGATTGATTTGTTGGTTATAAAGAAGAACCGGGCAGTTCAGGTTGAGAATGAAATCGGAAGAATATTCCGTGGGCATAATATTTTGGAGTACAAATCACCGGAGGATCATTTAAATATTGATACATTTTATAAGTCGGAGGCTTATGCCGCTCTGTATAAGTCTTATGGGGGTACAGTGGACGAGAGAAAGGCAGATGATATCACAGTATCTATAGTCAGAGAGGCGAAACCGGAAGGCTTATTTCGATATTTTGAAGATCATAGTATCGGGGTGGAGCGTTTTGCTCAGGGAATCTATCATATCCAGGGGAAAGTGCCGTTTCCTACCCAGATTATTGTGACCAAAGAGCTGATGGGAGAATCCCATACATGGTTGAGAGCGTTGTCTGATAAACTAAAGAAAGAGCAGTTGAAATCTCTTTTAGAACACATGGATGGATTGAACCAGAAGTTAGAAAGGGAGTTGGCAGATGCAGTTTTGGAGGTAAGTATCCGTGCGAATCAGGAGATCGTGGAAGAATTGAAAGGAGATGAGAGTGTGTGCCAAGCATTGTTGGAGATTATGGAACCGGAAATCAATAAGATTGTAGGAGAAGCGACGGAAAGGGTAAGAAGAGAGACGGAGGAAAAAGTACGGAAGGAGACGGAGGAAAAGGTACGGAAGGAAACAGAAAAAAGACAGGCTTTCGACACAGCTAAGATAATGATAAGTTCCGGAAAGTTTTCGGCTGGGGAAATTGTGGAGTATGTTCCTGGAATATCTATTGAAGAAGTCCAGAGTCTTGAAAATGGGTCAATGCATACCTAGAAGTGTATAAAAGTATAAAGATGAAACTCAAATCAACTAAAAAAACGATAAAGAATTTTGGAGTATTCCGATGTGGCGGAATACTCCTTTTTTAATGTCAGGAGGAAAGAATATGAGAACAATATCTATTATCAATTTAAAAGGCGGATGTGCAAAGACCCTGTCCAGTATAAACATTGCGTATGTACTGGCATCTGTCCATGGCGGAAGAGTACTCTTGCTGGATAATGATAAACAGGGGGATGCCAGCAAGATCATGAACCGCCATGGCTATGAACGGCCGGGAACAGCGGACATTTTGACAGAGCGAAAGATTGGTATGTCAGAGGTTATTCAGGTTACGGATTATGAGGGGCTGGATATCATCACTGCCAACATGAATCTTTTGACAGCCAGCCTGACGGTTATGCTGGACCAGAAAAGACCCCAGCACAACCGATTTGAGAGGGCGTTGGCACAAGTGGACAGAGCGTACGATTTTTGCGTTATTGATAAAATAACACGAAAAGCCGTATTGGGGCAAGTATGGGAAATAAATTCAGCGGTTTTGCCAGGAGAAACGGCTGACAGGGTAGATCAGCCAGTTTCCGGGACTTTTGCGGGCCCGTTCTGAAAAGGTGTTAGAAGGGTGTTAGAAAAATGCTTTATGTAAACGAATAGCAAAAACAAAATCCCTTGAATCTTCCGCATCCAAGGGACTTTTCAAGTCGGGGTAACAGGATTTGAACCTGCGACCTCTCGGCCCCCAGCCGAGCGCGCTACCAAACTACGCCATACCCCGTATTTGACTATTTTGCCGTGCTTTATCAGCCGACTTCCCTATTATAGCAAAAGATTTGCGATTTGAAAAGCATTTTCTTGAAAATCTTGAAAAAATTTTTAAGATACGATATGATTAAGCTGGAACAGGGAAAATATGGGGAAAGGAGAGGGAAATGCGGCCGATTGTCAGCTTTGATTTGGATATGACTCTTCTGGATCATGAAACCTTTGAGATTCCGGAAAGCGCCATGAGGGCGGTCGAAATGCTCAGAGAGAGGTATGTGGTGGTTATTGCCACGGGACGGGATATGGACAGCCGCTTCAGCAGGAGATTCCGGGATCAGGTGAAGCCGGAGGCCATCATCCACACCAACGGGACCAAGATTACGGTGGGGGACAGGATCCTCTATGAATCCTACATGGCGAGGGAGTTAAAGAAGGATCTCCTTGAGTTTGCCGGGGAGCACAATCTGGCAGTGGGGGTGACCATTGGGGATGACGATTACTATATCAATTCCCATCTGGTTACAGAATTTGATATGAGCCGGTGGGGAGAGTGCGGAAGAAGATACCAGGATCCGTGGAAGCTGCTGGACATGGACGTGCCGTCCATGTGTTATATCGGAGGACCGGAGGGCGCCGCCCTGATGGAGAGGGCGTTTGAGGATTTGAAGTTTCCTCTGTTTGCCGAGAATCGGGGAGCAGATATAATCGAAAAGAAGAATTCCAAGGCCAATGGCCTTGAGATGCTGTGTGAGTATTTTGGTACCACTATGGAGGAGGCCTATGCTTTCGGGGACAGCATGAATGACTATGAGATCATTCAGGCAGCGGGAACGGGTATCGCCATGGACAACGGGAATCCGAGACTGAAGGCAGTGGCCGACTATGTGGCGCCCCACATCAGGGAGGACGGGATATATAAGGCCTGCAGGGCTCTGGGGCTCATAGAGGCCGAAAAGGGGGAAAGCCGGCCTGCGGGGCAGGACGGCAGCCAAAAAGAAGCAGTAGCGAAAGAAGGATAAGGCGGGAAAGGAGTATATGATGGCGGTAACATACGATTTACTGGTGATTGGAGTCGGGCCGGGGGGATACACGGCGGCCATAAAGGCAGCCGGTCTGGGACTTAAGACGGCTGTGATCGAGAAGGACAAGCTTGGCGGCGTCTGCCTCAACCGGGGGTGTATTCCCACCAAAGCTCTTCTCCACGCATCAAGCATGTTTGCTATGATGCAGAGGTGCGACGAATTTGGCGTCAGCGTGGAGGAGATGACCTTTAACTTCAAAAAGATGCAGCAGTATAAGAGAAAGGCCGTGGAATCCTACCGGAGAGGGGTTGAGGAGCAGTTTGAGAACCTGGGCATTGATTTGATTTTCGGAAGGGCCGTGATCCGGAGAGACCGCAATGTGGAAGTGTATACGGACTCGGGAAAGGAGTATTTACAGGCCGGGCATATCATTATCGCCACGGGAGCTGGGCCGAGAATGCCGGATATTCCCGGGATTGACCTGGAAGGCGTGTACAGCAGCGACAGGCTTCTGGCAGCGGACAGATGGAAGTTTGACCGGCTCACCATTGTGGGAGGCGGCGTCATAGGTGTTGAGATGGCGACGATTTTCAGTTCCCTGTGCTCAAAGGTGACGATCGTGGAGCAGGGGAGCCATCTTCTGGGACCAATGGACCGGGATGTGGCAAAAGCGCTGGAGAAGCAGCTGACAGACAAGGGGATAAAGGTCTGGTGCGATGCGTCTGTGGCGGAGATCACCCGGGGGGACGACGGTCCGGTGTGCCATATTGTCCGGGAAGGGAAGAAACTGGCGGCAGTCTCCGGACCGGTGCTGATAGCGGCCGGACGAACACCCTGTACGGAGGGACTGTTCGGGGAGGATGTGGAGATTCGGATGAGCGGAGGGCGTCTGGCAGTGGACGACAGTTTTATGACCAGCGTGCCGGAGGTCTACGCTGTGGGCGACGTCTGTGCGGATATCCAGCTGGCCCATGTAGCCGCGGCCCAGGGAACCTTTGTTGTGGAGAAGATCACGGGACAGCCGCACACCGTTCGTCTGTGGGTGGTTCCAAACGGCATGTATGCCAGACTGCCGGTGGTTCCCAACTGTATTTATACGGACCCGGAGATCGCTTCCGTGGGCCTGACGGAGGAGAGAGCAAGGGCCATAGGCATGCGGGTAAGGTGCGGCAGATACTCCATGGGGGACAACGGCAAATCCATTATCTCCCATGAGCAGGAAGGTTTTATCCATCTGGTTTTCGAGGCATATTCCGGGAATCTGGTGGGAGCTCAGATCGTCTGCTCCAGGGCCACGGACATGATCGGAGAGATGGCCACGGCCATTGCGGCGGGGCTGACGGCCAGTCAGCTGCAGATGGCCATGCGGGCCCACCCCACATACGGCGAGGGAATCGGAAGGGCGATTGAGAATGCGATGAAAGCCGAAGTTTCATGAGCTGGGACAGGGATACTGTCTGCCCGGAAAATTTAAAAATACAAGGAGACGGTGAAAACAATGAATGAAAGACTGAATGAACTTCGCAGGCTGATGGACGAGCGTCATATGGATGCTTACCTGATTCCCACCTCGGATTTTCATGAATCTGAATATGTGGGGGAGTATTTTAAGTGCCGCAAATTTATTACAGGATTCACGGGTTCCGCCGGTACGGCGGTGGTGACCAGGGATGACGCGGGACTGTGGACCGACGGCAGGTACTTTGTGCAGGCGGCCAGGGAACTTGAGGGAAGCGGGTTCAGGCTGCAGAAGATGGACGAGGAGGGAGTCCCCACGGTGGAGGAATACCTGGCGGATGTTCTTCCGGAAGGCGGTGTGCTGGGATTTGACGGCCGTGTGGTCAACAGCCGGCTGGGTGAAGCTATGGCGGAGGCGCTGGAGGAGAAACATGTGACGTTCTCCTGTGAGGAGGATCTGGTGGGAGCGATCTGGGCGGACAGACCGCCTATGTCGGACAGACCCGTTTGGATTCTGGAGGAAACATACGCGGGAAAACCGGCGAAGGACAAGATCGCAGAACTGAGGAGAGGTATGAAGGAGGCCAGGGCCACGGTCCATGTGCTGACCACTCTGGATGATATTGTGTGGCTGCTGAATATCCGCGGCGACGATATTCCTTTTAATCCCGTGGTTCTGTCCTATGTGGTTGTGACGGAGAGAGAGTTATATCTGTTTATCAACGAGAAGACCCTTGACGGACAGGTGAGGGATTACCTCCAGAAGCTGGGTGTGACGGTGAAGCCTTACAACGACATTTATGCATTTGTAAAGGCGCTCCGGAGAGAGCGGGTGCTTATGGAGAGTTCCTGTGTTAACTACGCCATCAAAAACAGCCTGGATTCTTCTAATAAGATTGTGGATCGGATGAATCCCACGGTTATGGCCAAGGCCGTGAAGAATCCGGTGGAGATCGAAAATGAGCGCCGGGCCCACATCAAGGACGGCGTCGCCATGACCAAGTTCATCTTCTGGCTTAAGAAGAATATCGGCGTTACGGACATGACGGAGATCAGTGTATCGGACTATCTGGAGGAACTGCGCAGGCAGCAGGAGGGCAATTTGGGCCTCAGCTTTAACACAATATCCGCCTACGGTGAGAACGCGGCCATGTGCCACTATGCGGCGACGCCGGAGAGCAACAAGACCCTGAAGCCGGAGGGGCTGTATCTGATCGATTCCGGCGGACAGTACTACGAGGGAACTACGGATATCACCAGGACCGTGGCTCTGGGGCCGGTGACGGATGAGGAGCGGGAGCATTTTACCCTGGTGGCCATGAGTATGCTGCGGCTGGGCCATGCCAAATTCCTCTACGGGTGCAGGGGACTTTCCCTGGATTACATTGCGCGGCAGCCTATGTGGGAGCGGGGACTCAATTACAACCACGGCACCGGCCATGGGGTGGGCTACCTCCTGAATGTCCACGAGAGGCCCAACGGCATCCGGTACAAGATGGTGCCGGAGCGTATGGACAGTGCGGTCATAGAGGAAGGGATGATCTGCTCCGACGAGCCGGGCATCTATATCGAAGGTAGCCACGGCATCCGGACGGAGAACCTGATCGTGTGCAGAAAGGCGGAAAAGAATGAGTACGGACAGTTTATGGAGTTTGAGTACCTGACATTTGTGCCGATTGATCTGGACGCGCTGGATGTGAGCCTTATGGAGAAGCGGGATATCCAGTATCTCAATGAGTACCACAGACAGGTATATGAGAAGATCAGCCCGTATCTGACCCGTGAGGAGCAGGAGTGGCTGAAGGAGGCCACCAGGGAAGTGGCTCAGGTATAAAAAAGACGGCAGAATCGTCCGATCAGGTGAAAGGAGAGCCCGGATATGGGGAAATGTCCGGGCTCCTTTTGCAGGAATGATATGCGGAAAATCGTGACGTGCGGGAAATCGAGATGAGAAAAAGGAGCGGCGGTATGGAAAGACACAGGGCGAAGGCAGGCGGGAGCCGGACAGAGGCGGCGGATAACGGGAGATATTTGAAAGGAGCAAAGGGGAAAAAGGAGAAAAGCCTGTGTCCCGTTTCGGGAAGATGCGGCGGATGCCAGTTTCTGGACACAGCCTATGAAGAACAGCTTGATAAGAAGCAGAAGCAGGTGGAATCGCTGCTGAAAGGACACGGCAAAGTCTATCCCATAGAGGGGATGGAGCATCCGTTCCACTACCGCAACAAGGTCCACGCCGTGTTCGGATACAGGAAGGGGCAGGCGATTTCCGGCGTGTACCGGGAGGGGACACATGAGATCGTGCCTGTGGATCGGTGCATGATCGAGGATGAGAAGGCGGATGAAATCATCAGGACGATCCGCGGTATGCTGAAATCCTTTAAAATTCGTACCTACGACGAGGACACGGGATTCGGATTCCTTCGCCATGTGCTGATAAAGCGGGGGTTTGTCACAGGGGAGATTATGGTGGTGCTGGTTACCGCATCCCCGGTGTTTCCCTCCAGGAATCATTTTGTGAAAGCTTTGAGGCAGCAGCATCCGGAGATCACCACCATCATCCAGAACCTCAATGACAGAGCCACCACCATGGTACTGGGAGACAGGGAGAAGGTGCTGTACGGGAAGGGATATATTGAGGATGTGCTGTGCGGCCATACGTTCTGCATCTCCAGCCGATCTTTTTACCAGGTGAATCCGGTGCAGACGGAGAAGCTGTACAAAAGGGCGGTGGAGGCCGCGGGGCTGACAGGAAAGGAGACGGTGATTGATGCCTACTGCGGCATCGGAACCATCGGGATCACAGCCAGCGCCGGGGCCGGGCGGGTCATCGGGGTGGAACTGAACCGGGATGCGGTCAGGGACGCGGTGAAGAATGCAAAGAGGAACAAGATCGCCAACATCCAGTTCTACAACAACGATGCCGGAGCCTTCATGACGGGGATGGCAGAGGACGGGGAGCAGGCGGATGTGGTGTTTATGGACCCGCCCAGAAGCGGAAGCACGGAGGAATTCATAGAGGCCGTGGCGGCTATGAGGCCAGGGCGGGTGGTGTATGTATCCTGCAATCCTCAGACTCTGGCCAGGGACCTGAAGGTGTTTGAGAAGAAGGGGTATCGGGGAGCGGGGGCCTGGCCCTTTGATATGTTTCCCCATACCAGGGAGATAGAGACGGTGTGCCTCCTGACGCGCAGCCGGGAGGGTAAAAACAAATCATAGACAAGAGAACAGGAGGTAATTGGATGTACAGACCGTCGTTGTATAATAAACACAATGAATCCATGGAACATTTTTCGGAAAAGTTCAACAGCTGTCCGGTGTGCAGGCATATTAAGATGGAGCCCCACCCTGTAGAGACCTTTGATAATGACGGGGTATTTGTTGACACCGAAACGGGGAAATCCATTGGATATGACTGGGAGTACCGCAAGAATTATTTTGCAAACTGTGTATTTAGATTTAAAACCCTGGGACAGTATGAGAGAAAGCTTCAAAAGGAGTCCATACAGCTGTCATTGCAGTGTGATTCCACGGAAACCGGAATAGCAGTAGGGTGGCATGAGGACTGGCTTCGGGAACCTGTGGAGAGGAAAGCGCTGAAGACAGACTCCCCCCAGGATGAGGACGGTTCCGTGAGAAATACCAGGAAGTTTAAGATATACAGTTTTGAAGAAATGGCCTCATTTAAGCGTATGGTTGCCGCCGCCATGGAGCGGGGGATATACTCCTCCAGGATTTTTCAGCTTGCGGAGAATGGCTGGGGGGCAGGGGCGAATCATGGATAGGATGAGGTTTGAGACCCTGTCAGGGGCAGGGGTGAATGTGGCGGCCATCGGACGGCTGTTCCCCAACTGTGTGACGGAAGGAGTGAACGGGGACGGAAGCGTGGGGCGAAAGATTAATTTTGAGATGCTAAAGCAGATGCTTTCAGAGGATACGGCCGAGTCCGGGGAGTGTTATGAATTCTCCTGGCCGGGGAAGAAAAAAGCCGTCGCCGAGGCCAACAGCCCTACGAGAATGACGCTGAGGCCTGATGTGGAACGGAGCGTCAACTGGGACGCCACGGATAATCTGTACATCGAAGGGGATAACCTTACGGTTCTCAAGGTGATGCAGGAAAGTTATCTGGAAAAAATAAAGATGATCTACATCGATCCCCCCTATAATACGGGAAGTGACCTGATCTATATGGACGACTTTGCCTTAACGGGCAATGCCTACGGCGAAGCCATCGGTCTGTACAGTGAGGAGCGGTTTAAACTGTATAAAAACACGGAGTCCAACGGGCGGTATCATTCGGACTGGTGTTCCATGATTTATCCCCGGCTGATGCTGGCCAGGAACCTGCTGGCGGAGGACGGGGTGATTTTTATCTCCATTGATGACCATGAGCAGGCCAATCTGATGGAGATCTGCGACGAGATCTTCGGGAGAGAAAACAGCATCGGACAGATTATCCGCAAGACAAAGTCCATGACCGGTGACAACGGCTGCGGATTCAATCTCCAGCATGAGACGCTGCTGGTCTATGCAAAAGACGCGGGCAAAGCCGTGCTTCACGGGGAGAACAGGGCCTATGACGGCTACTCCAACCCGGACGGGGACCCTAACGGGGACTGGTGTGCGGGTGATCCCAGTGCCAGAAGCGGCGGCCCCTCAACCTATTTTGAGATCGAGAATCCCTACACCCACAGAAAGGATGTGCCGCCTGTGGGCCGGTACTGGGCTTTCTCCAGGGAAACTCTGGACCGGTATATCCGTGAGGGTAAGGTAAAGTTTAAGGAGAGCTATGGGGACAGGGAGAGAGGCTTCATCTTTAAGCGGTACAGAAAGGACGCCGCCAGCTCATCCGACCCGGTCCACAGCCTGTTCGGAACCGAGAATAAATACATGAATCAGGCGGCCACGGCGGAGATCAAAAAACTTTTCGGGGACAATGTGTTCAGTTACCCCAAGCCCACCGCGTTCATAAAGAAACTGGTTCAGTACGCCACGGAGAAGGATTCCGTCATTCTGGATTTCTTCTCCGGGAGCGCAACCACCGCACAGGCGGTTATGGAACAGAACGCGGAGGACGGCGGGCACAGGAAGTTTATTATGGTGCAGCTGCCTGAGCCGGTGGGACCCTCCTTTAAGGATAACGAGGGGAGGTTTGAGACCCTGTGCGATGTGGGGCGGGAGAGAATCCGTCTGGCGGCAGAAGCGCTGGGGGATCATGTGGATAAAGGATTCCGAACGCTGTATCTGGACGACACGAATATGAATGAGGTGTACTATTCGGCAGGCGATTACTCCCAGGACATGCTGAAAATGCTGGAATCCAATATAAAGCCTGACAGAAGCGGCCTGGATCTGCTGTACGGCTGTCTTCTGGAATGGGGACTGCCGCTGAATCTTCCCCACACCTGCAAAATTGTGGACGGCTGTACGATCCACGTCTGCAACGGCAGAGACTTAATTGCATGCTTTGACGCGGACATCCCGGAGAGCGTATTTAAGACTATTGCGGAGTGGCGGCCCATGCGGGCCGTGTTTTGCGACAGAAGCTTTACGGACAGCCCCACAAAGATCAACGTGGGGGAGACTTTTAAGCGGCTGGCCCCGGATACCAGGGTGAAAGTGATCTAGGGGAGGTGACGGTCAGTGAAACTGCAGTTTAAACACCAGGAGTTTCAGGCGGACGCGGCCAGGGCGGTGGTGGATGTGTTTGCCGGACAGCCCCGGCGGCCGTATATCTTTACGGGGGAACCGGGGGCGTCCGGGCAGGGGAACGGGGAGATCGCTCCTGTGCTGACAGACCGGATGATACTGGAGAACATCCGGAAGATTCAGAGGGCCCATGGGATTGAACCGTCCTGGCAGATAGAGGGACCGGGATACAATCTGACGGTCGAGATGGAAACCGGGGTGGGCAAGACCTACACCTATATCAAGACCATGTATGAGCTGAACCGGGCCTACGGGTGGAGCAAATTTATCGTGGTGGTTCCAAGTATCGCTGTCCGGGAGGGTGTGTACAGGGGGTTTCAGACGACCCGGGAACATTTTGCGGAGGAGTACGGCAGAAAGATCCGCTTTTTCATATATAATTCGGAGCGGCTGGCACAGATAGAGCGATTCGTATCGGACGGCTGTATCAGCGTCATGATCATTAACTCCCAGGCATTTAACGCCAGAGGGAAAGATGCCAGGCGAATCTACACCAGGCTGGACGAATTCGGAAGCCGCAGGCCCATAGATGTGATTGCAGAGACAAAACCCATTCTCATCATAGACGAGCCCCAGTCCGTGGAGGGAAAGCAGACACGGGAGAGCCTGAAGGCGTTTTCTCCGCTGATGACGCTGCGGTATTCCGCCACCCACAGGCCGGAGAGTGTCTACAACATGGTCTACCGTCTGGACGCCGTTGAGGCCTATAACAGGCGTCTGGTAAAGAAGATCGCGGTCAAGGGCATCTCTGTCACGGGAACCACGGCCACCGACAGCTACATCTATCTGGAGGGGATCAATCTGTCGGAGTCAGATCCCACGGCGACACTGCAGTACGACTTTAAGGGCGCCGTTGGCATCCGGCAAAAGACCCGGAAGGTGGGAATCGGATTCGATCTTTACCGGGAATCCGGCGGGCTGGCGGAGTACAGGGACGGGTTTGTCGTAAGGCGTATCGACGGCCGCGACAATTCGGTGGAATTTGCAAACGGAATCAGAATCCATGCCGGCGACGTGACGGGAAAGGCGGCCAAGGAGCAGCTGCGGCGGATCCAGATACGGGAGACGATCCTGTCCCACATGGAGAGGGAGAGGCAGCTGTTTAATCAGGGCATCAAAGTGCTGTCCCTGTTCTTTATCGACGAGGTGGCAAACTACAGGGTGTACGACCCGTCTGGGCAGCCGCGAAACGGGATTTATGCCGACATGTTTGAGGAGGAGTACCGGGACGTGGTCAGAAGCTTTGGGGAGGAGGGCGACGACCAATACCTGCAGTACCTTAAATCCATTGCCGGGGAGACGACCCATGCAGGGTATTTTTCCGTGGATAAAAAGGGACGTTTTGTGAATCAGGCAGCAGGCGACGACAGAAAGAATCGGATCTCCAATGACATTGACGCCTACGATCTGATTATGAGGAATAAAGAGCTGCTGCTGGACCGGGATCCCGCCAGGTCGCCGGTGCGCTTTATTTTCTCCCACTCCGCTCTGGGGGAGGGGTGGGACAATCCCAATGTGTTCCAGATCTGCACACTGAAGCAGAGCGGCAGCGATGTGCGCAGGCGTCAGGAGGTGGGCCGGGGGCTGCGCCTCTGTGTCAATCAGGCCGGTGAGCGTATGGATGCCGGAGTGCTGGGCAGCGATGTGCACAATGTCAACGTGCTGACCGTCATCGCCAGTGAAAGCTATGACAGCTTTGCGCGGGGACTGCAGGCGGAGATGGCAGAGACGGCGGTCCGGTCCGGCGCCGTCATGGCGCCAATTAATGCCAGGGAGAACAATGTAGTGCTGAAAGCGGATCCGGAAAAGATGTCAGGCGAAGCGTTCAAAGCGCTGTGGTTCCGGATCAATTCCAAATCCGCATACATGGTGGACTTTGACTCTGACGATCTGATTTTGAGGTCCGTCCAATGGCTGAACAGCCGGCTTTTGGTTTCCAAGATTTTTGTGAAGGTGGAGTCCGGGGAGATGGGAGAGAGTAAGTTAAAGGGGGCGTCGGCCATTTACGGTTCCCTGGCTTCTGTTGTCAGTCAGGGGGTGAAATACGACCTTGTGGGAGAGCTGGTAAACGCCACAGGGCTCACGAGAAAAACGGTTATCCGGATTCTGACAGGAATCGAACAGGCTGTTTTTGATCAGTTTAAGGAAAACCCGGAGGAATTTATCATGAAGGCATCGGAGCTGATCAACGAACAGAAGGCCATGGCCGTTGTGGAGCATATCACTTACAGAGCGCTGGATGAGAAGTACACGGAGGATATCTTTACGGAGCCGGTGATAAAGGGCAGGCTGGGAGTCAATGCCATGAAGGCCGGCAAGCACCTTTATGATCATGTCGTCTACGATTCTGCCGGTGAGAAGGCTTTTGCAAAGAGGCTGGAGCGCGCAGACGAAGTGGCCGTGTATGTGAAGCTTCCCAAAGGATTTCGTATCTCCACGCCTGTGGGTCATTACAGCCCGGACTGGGCCGTTGCATTCCATGAGGGAACGGTGAAGCATCTGTACTTTGTGGCAGATACGAAGAGCAGAGGAAGCTTCATGGAGCTTCCGCCCATTGAGAAGGCTAAGATCCACTGTGCCCGTGAGCATTTTAAGGCTGTCGGCGGCGGGGATGCGGTCTTCGATGTGGCAGACAGTTTTGACCGGCTGATACAGAAGGCTGCGACATAGGCCGTCTGATCATTTTCCGAATTTCTGCATATAAACTTCACGGTCTGGAGATAGTATCCCTAAAACGCGATAAAACCAGATGAACAAATTCGGGAAAGGGAGCGGATTATATGCAGAAAGGAAAATGCAGCATAGCATTTGAACAGCCGCCTATTGTGGCAAGCTGTGCGTCCATAGCGGGGAAGAAGGAGGGCGAAGGTCCATTGGGACCGCTGATCGACGTGGTGGAGCAGGATGAAATGTTCGGGACGGAGAACTGGGAGCAGGCGGAGTCGGCCATGCAGAAGCAGGCGGCGGATCTGGCCCTGGAGAAAGGAGGCATCCGCAGGCAGGAGATACGGTATCTCTTTGCCGGGGACCTTTTGGGACAGCTGATCGCCACATCCTTCGGCACGGTGGACATGGAGGTTCCACTGTTCGGACTGTACGGAGCCTGTTCCACCATGGCGGAGGCCCTCTGTCTGGGGGCCATGACTGTTCACGGAGGATATGCGGACAAGGTTCTGTGCGTCTCCTCCAGCCATTTTGCCACGGCGGAAAAGCAGTTTCGTTTTCCCCTGGCCTATGGGAACCAGAGGCCCTTTTCCGCCACCTGGACCGTCACCGGCTCAGGGGCGGTGGTGGTGGCAAAGGGAGGGAGCATTCCCAACGGGACCATGGCCGGGATCACCGGCGTCACACCGGGAAAAATCGTGGATTTCGGAGCCAGGGATTCCATGAATATGGGAGCGGCTATGGCTCCCGCGGCCTTTCAGACCATTAAGCAGAATTTTGAGGATTTCGGGGTGGACGAGACTCACTATGACAGGATCATCACCGGCGATTTGGGAGAGGTTGGGAGCAAAATCCTCCTGGATATGACGCGGCAGTCCGGCATTGATTTAAAAGACAGGCACATGGACTGCGGCATGGAGATCTACAATAAGGAGAGCCAGGACACCCACGCGGGGGGCAGCGGCTGCGGGTGCGCGGCCGTGACCCTGTGTGCCATGATTCTGCCCAGGCTTCGGTCGGGCGAGTGGAAGCGGGTGCTGTATCTGCCCACGGGAGCGCTTCTGTCTACAGTAAGTTTTAACGAGGGACAGAGTATTCCGGGGATCTGCCATGGAGTCGTGTTTGAGACCTGCAGGACAGACGCTTAATCAAGGAGGTATGTGAGATGGACTATGTGAGGACGTTTCTGGTGGGAGGAATCATATGCGGGCTGGCCCAGATTCTTCTGGATAAGACGAAAATGATGCCGGGGCGGGTCATGGTGACCCTGGTGGTTCTGGGAAGCATTCTGGGATTTGCGGGGATCTACGAGCCTTTTTCCAAATGGGCCGGAGCCGGGGCCACGGTACCTCTTCTGGGGTTTGGCAATACCCTGTGGAAAGGGGTGAAGGAGGGTATCGAAAGCGACGGATTTCTGGGGGTGTTTAAAGGGGGATTTACCGCCAGCGGGGCGGGAATCTGCGGAGCTCTGGTGTTCGGGTATCTGGGGGCTCAGATCTTTAAGCCTAAGATGAAAGGATAAAAAAGAGACGAAAAAACGGAACCGCCTCAGGGAGGTTCCGTTTTTTCGTCTCTTTCTATGTGCCTGACCTTTCCGGGCCCTGGCTTTTGCCCGCGGCAGGTGTCAGCCCGTGGAACCGGGACCGGCAGGCGAGAGCACGCCGGAGGATGGGGCCTGCGTGGGACCTGAGGAATTGCCGGGACTCACATATCCGGGCCCGTATCCGGGGCCTCTGGGGAAGGAAGGACTTTCCGGTTCGGTCTCCTCCGGAGGCAGGATAGTGGATGCCGCCGTGTGGATGGGGCAGGGGCCGGGAAGCGAAAATACCGAGTCGTCGGTCTCCCCGGTCTCCCCGGCAGGGATGGAGATAAACACGCCCGTGGATTTTTCCGGACAGAATTCCGTGGGCATCTTGCCCGACTCGGCGCAGACCGTGGCCGCCACGTGGTTGTTGCAGACCTCCGTGGGGACGGTGCCTTTGGCAAAGTACTCCGTGTACACGGCGTTCCCCCTGGGGTCTCCGCTGCAGACGCCTGCCACGGCCAGCTTGCCGGATTTACGGCAGATCTGGGCGGTCTCCACGCTGTCGGGCACCTTGAAGCCGGGGTCCGCAAGTCCTTCATGAACCCGGGTCATAATCTTCCGCCAGATATCCTTATGGAAGGAGGTGCCGCCGTTCTGGGAACTGAGATTCTGGTTCAGATCACATCCGCCCCAGATGCCTGCGGTATAGTAGGGGGTGTATCCCACGAACCAGATATCGTTGTTGCTGGTGGTGGTTCCGCTTTTTCCGGCACAGGACATATTGGGAAGCTTGGCCCTGGTGCTGGTGGAGGAAGGACCGGAGCCGGATCTGGAAAATTTGCGGTTGCTTATCATGGATTCCGCCATGGCGTCCGTCAAAAGAAAGGCGGTGGAGTCCTTCAACACACGGTGAGTCTCCGGCTCCATGGAGATCAGCTCCTTGCCGTTGCGGTCCAGAATCCTGGTAAAGAATATGGGCTTCGTGTACACACCGCCGTTGGCGATGGATGCGTAAGCCGCCGTCAGCTCCAGGTTGGTGACGCCTTTGGTGAGACCGCCCAGGGAGGTGGCCGGGTTGTAGTCCGTGTCCGTCAGGGTGGTGATGCCGAAGTTCTGGGCGTACTCCACTCCCAGCTGGGGGGATACCGTCTCCATAAAGCAGCGGACTGCCACGATGTTCATGGAGTAGACAATCCCTTCCCGGATGCTGGAATATCCCTGGAATCCGCTGGAATACCAGTTGCGGAAGGTCTTGGACCCTATGGTGTAGGGCGTGTCGTAGTAGACGGTTCCAAGGGTGGCCCCCCTGGTATCTATGGCAGGGGCGAAGGCCGTGATAACCTTGAAGGTGGAGCCCGGCTGTCTGGGTACATTGGTGGCCCGATTTAAGGTGAGACTGTCCGTTTTGGGACCACGGCCTCCGCTTATGGCTTTAACCTGTCCTGTAACCTGGTCCATCAGCACAAAGGATACCTGAGGCTGCAGACTCAGTGTAACGCTCTCACCGATTACCTTGTCCCCCTCCTGGAGAATGGATGCCTTAAAGTTTTCGGCATCGGCTCTGGCCTCCTCCTCGGAATCGTAGAGGGCGTCGAAACCGGCGTCTCCCAGTGTGTTCTTGTGCCAGGTTTTGATATTGGCATGGGAGTAGTGGGTGGTGGTTTCGTCGGAGTGGGTGACGGACAGCCGGTATTCCAGGGAGTAGCGGGCAGCCGTGTAATTCTCCGGATTGTTGACCTCCTCGTCCACGATGGCCTGAAGGGCGGGATCCTGGGTGGTGATGATCTGCAGTCCTCCGCTGTACAGCAGGTTGTGAGCCTGGTTGTAGGTGTAACCCAGCTTTTCCATCAGCGCATCCATAACCTGTCCGATGAGTTCGTCGGTAAAATAGCTGTAGGGAGTGGACGTCTCCTTGGTGATGGAATCCACGGTCTGAATCCTGGAGTAGACGTCGTCGGCCAGCGCCTCCTCCTGCTCTTCCTTGCTGATGTACCCCTGGTCAAACATATACTGCAGGATAACCTTGCGTTTGTCCTCATTGGCTTTCTGGCCTGAGATGGGGTTCAACTTGGAAGGGTTCTGGGTGATGCCTGCGATCACGGCGCACTCCGACAGAGTGAGGTCAGACACCTCCTTGCCGAAATACCGCCTTGCGGCAACTTTTACGCCGAGACAGTCATTGCCCAGGTTAATGGTATTCAGATAGTTGGTCAGAACCATCTCTTTGCTCATGGTCTTGGTCAGCTGAACCGCCAGGTACTGCTCCTGAAACTTGCGCTCCAGCTGCTCTCCGAAACTCTGTTCCCGACCGCCGTTGAACACATTGTTCTTGATCAGCTGCTGAGTCAGGGTGCTTCCGCCTCCTGCGGAGCGGTCATTGGTGAGAACGCCTTTGACGGCTCGGAGTATGGAGCGGGGGTCGATGCCGTTGTGCTCCCAGAAGCGGGAATCCTCGATGGCCACGAAGGCGTCGATGAGATCCCGGGGCAGTTCCTCGTAGGTAACCGGGTCGCGGTTGGAGCCGGCCATCACCAGGGTGTCCGTCAGATTGCCCGCACTGTCATACACGGTGGTGGCAAAGCCCTGGGGAACGATACTTTCGATGTTTATCTCGGGCGCGTCGTCGATAATACCTTTTATCATGCCGATTCCCGTGCTGATACCGGCTGCCGTTACAATCAGAAATGCAAAGAGTAAGGTTCTGATAAATCCCAGAAAAAGTCTGCTTGTCAGCTTATGTGTATTGGAAGCCGCGTCCCTCAGCTTTTTTTGTGTAGCTTTTTTTCCGTAATTCATAGACAACCTCCTTTGCCGCCGGATGGCGGCCTGCGATTCCCATTATATCAAATATTCTGTTTATAATCAAGACGGCCGTAAAGCAGGCAGTCAGACATCCGGCCGTTCACAGGTGCCCTGTGAACCGTAACGCCGCCAAAACGTTATGGGGCTTGCGTCCCGGGGCAGTTTATATTATGATGATACAGAGGCGAAAGGTCTAAAATCCGATGCAAGCGTGCTTGCAAGAGAGTTTTTGAACTTGGGACCCGCCAAAAACATGAAACGGGGAGGGCTGTATGCTGGAATCGTATAAGATCTTATGGCAGGGGGGAACAGGGGAGCTGACGGAGAAGAAATCCCGGTTTATCGCCCGGACTAGTCCGGCAGAGTCGGAGGAGGAGGCCGCGGCTTTCATCGAATCGGTGAGAAGGCAGTACTGGGACGCCAGGCATCACTGCTTTGCCTATGTCTGCGGGGACAGAAACCAGATTCAGAGGTACAGTGACGACGGGGAGCCGGGGCAGACGGCGGGGAGGCCCATTCTGGATGTAATACTGGGAAGCGGGGTGCACAACATATGCGTGGTGGTGACCAGGTATTTCGGAGGGACCCTTCTGGGAACAGGGGGCCTGGTGCGCGCCTATTCCGGTGCGGCAAAGGAGGGGTTAAAAGGCAGCGTAATCGTGGAAAAGTGCCCCGGAAGGCTGATGAAGATCGCCGCGGACTATACGGATATCGGAAAAATTCAGTATATTCTGGGAAAAAATCGGATCCCTGTACTGGATACCCTCTATACGGACAGGGTGGAAGTCAGCGCCATGGTGCCCGGGGACATGGCGAAGCAGGCGGAGGCGGAGATCACCGAGGGAACCGGAGGACGGGCAGTCATAGAGTCAGGGCCGGAGGAATATTACGGGATTCTGGACGGGGAGATTCTGCGATTCTAGACGAATTTTCTCTTGCAATTCCCATGAGATAATGTTATATTAAGAAATTGGTAAATGAAACTGGAAACTAAGGGCAGAATCGTCCTTAGTTTTTTCGATTGCGAAGTCTCCAGGATACGTGACCACAGATGCCGCCGCGCTGACAGGCGGCATGGGGGAGACGCCCGTTTCGGACATCAGGCGGGAAAATGTAAGGGAAAGAAGAGAAGCGTTTATGAAAATGAAGAGAGAAGATGTAAGAAATATTGCGATTATTGCCCATGTAGACCATGGCAAGACCACGCTGGTGGATGAGCTTTTGAAGCAGAGCGGCGTGTTCCGAGCCAACCAGGAGGTGGCGGAGCGGGTCATGGACTCCAACGACATTGAGCGGGAGCGGGGCATTACCATTTTATCGAAGAATACGGCGGTATTTTATAAGGATACCAAGATTAACATTATCGACACCCCGGGCCATGCGGATTTCGGCGGAGAAGTAGAGCGGGTCCTTAAGATGGTAAACGGGGTAATCCTCATGGTGGATGCCTACGAGGGCGCCATGCCTCAGACGAAATTCGTACTGAGGAAAGCCCTGGATCTGGATCTGTCCGTGATCGTGTGCATCAACAAGATCGACAGGCCGGAGGCGAGGCCCGACGAGGTGGTGGACGAGATCCTGGAGCTTCTCATGGATCTGGACGCTTCCGACCAGCAGCTGGACTGCCCGTTCATCTATGCGTCCGCCAGGGAGGGTTATGCCAAGCGAAATCTGGATGATCCTGAGGAGGATATGAGCCCTCTGTTTGAGACGGTCATCGAGCATATTCCGGCGCCGGAGGGAGATCCGGACGCGGGAACCCAGGTGCTTGTGAGCACCATTGATTACAATGAGTATGTAGGCCGCATCGGCGTGGGCAAGGTGGACAACGGTAAAGTCCGGGTCAATCAGGAGTGCGCCCTGGTGAATCACCACGATCCGGGAAAGATGCGGAAGGTAAAGATAGGCAAACTGTATGAGTTCGACGGCCTGAACAAGGTGGAGGTTACGGAGGCCAATGTGGGGTCCATCGTGGCAATCTCCGGCATCACGGATCTCCACATCGGGGATACGCTGTGCGATTTGGAGAATCCGGAGGCCATTCCGTTTCAGAAGATCTCCGATCCCACCATTGCCATGAACTTTATGGTCAATGACAGCCCTTTAGCCGGGCAGGAGGGCAAGTATGTCACTTCCAGGCATCTGAGGGAGAGGCTGTTTCGGGAGCTTAACACCGACGTGAGCCTTCGGGTGGAGGAGACCGATTCACCGGACTGCTTCAAGGTGTCGGGAAGAGGGGAGCTGCATCTGTCGGTGCTCATCGAGAATATGCGCCGGGAAGGGTATGAATTCGCGGTCAGCAAGGCGGAGGTCCTCTACAAATACAATGAGAGGAATCAGAAGCTGGAGCCCATGGAACTGGCCTACATTGATGTGCCGGAGGAATTTACGGGAGCCGTCATCCAGAAGCTGACATCCAGAAAAGGGGAGCTGCAGGGCATGAGTCCGGCGAACGGAGGCTACACCAGACTGGAGTTTGAGATTCCTGCCAGGGGACTTATCGGCTACAGGGGAGAGTTTATGACCGATACCAAGGGAAACGGCATCATGAACACCATATTTGAAGGTTATTCGCCGTATAAGGGCGATTTAAGCTACAGGAAGACCGGCTCTCTCATCGCCTATGAGACCGGGGAGTCCATCACCTATGGCCTGTTTTCCGCCCAGGAGAGAGGCGCGCTGTTTATCGGCCCTGGGGTAAAGGTGTACGGCGGCATGGTAATCGGTCAGAACCCCAAGGCGGAGGATATAGAGATCAATGTGTGTAAAACCAAGAAGCTGACCAACACCCGCTCTTCCAGCGCCGACGAGGCACTGAAGCTGACACCGCCCAAGGATATGAGCCTGGAACAGTGTCTGGATTTTATTGATACGGATGAGCTTTTGGAGGTAACTCCCAAGAGTCTCAGAATCCGGAAGAGAATTTTGGATCCTACCCTGAGAAAGAGGGCATCCTTCAAGAAAAATTGAGACAGAGAAAAGCAGAGGCCAAATAGACGAAAGGCGGACCGGGCAGGGTCCGCCTTTGCCATCCTCATGGCTGCAGGAATACGGTTTTTGTCGAAATATTCCGAACGGTTTTTGGTATGGAATTATTTTCCATGGCATACATTTATTAGTAGCTGCAAGGCAAAAACAAATAAGGAATCGAGGAGAAAATACTATGTCAGAAAAAACCATTGAAAACAACAAAGTTACGGTTATCGGAAAGGTGGTATCCGGATTTTCCTTCAGCCATGAAGTGTTTGGGGAGGGATTCTATGTGGTAGATCTGGAGGTAAGCCGTTTAAGCGAGCAGTCAGATATTATTCCGCTGATGATATCCGAACGGCTTTTGAATGTAGATGAAGATTACATAGGCGCCACGGTGGAGGCGACCGGGCAGTTCCGCTCCTACAACCGCCATGAGGGAGCAAAGAACCGGCTGGTGCTGTCTGTTTTTGTGAGAGAGATTAATTTTATAGAGGAGTTTACGGATTACACAAAGACCAATCAGATCTTTCTGGACGGATATATCTGTAAAGTGCCCATTTACCGGAAGACGCCTCTGGGAAGGGAGATCGCGGATATTCTGCTGGCCGTGAACCGGCCTTACGGAAAGTCCGACTACATACCCTGTATCGCGTGGGGACGGAACGCCAGATACGCGGCGGGCTTTGAGGTGGGATCCAGGGTGCGCATCTGGGGACGGGTCCAAAGCCGGGAGTATACCAAGAAGCTGAGCGACAGCGAGTGCGAGAAGAGGACGGCTTATGAGGTTTCGGTCAGCAAGCTGGAATTCGGCTGCGGCTGCGAGGAGGAGGCGTGACAGCCCGCAGAATCGGTTCACAGGTTAATTTTGTCTTAAAGAAATGTGGGAAACCTTGCATATTTTGAAAAATTGTGCTACTATATGCGGACAATGTAGTTTATCGAATAGGGCCTGTCCTGCGGAGAAAGTCTCCGGTACGGGGCCGGCCGGAAGATAAAATGAGGTGCAAAAGAATGAAACGTGGAAAAGTGGAAGTCATCTGCGGCGCAGGCATGGGCAAGACATCCCTGGCCATCGGTAAGGGAATGGCCGCGTTGACCCAGCAGAAAAACGTTATTATGATTCAGTTCTTAAAAGGGCGTCAGAGCCAGGAGAAGCTGGATATTCTGGGGGCTCTGGAGCCTCGTCTGAAAGTATTCCGGTTTGAGAAGGCAGACACTTATTTTGAGAATCTCTCCGAGGAGGAGAAACAGGAGGAACTGATCAATATCCGCAACGGCTTTAACTTTGCAAAGAAGGTGGCGGCTACAAGAGAGTGCGACCTGCTGATTCTGGATGAGGTTTTGGGAGTTGTGGAAAAAAACATTGTGACAGTGGAGGAGTTTGAGAAGTTTATCGGCAGCAAGGACGACGATATGGGACTGATACTGACCGGCAGAGTGTTCCCGAAGCAGCTGCAGCCCTATGTGGATTCGATCTCCACCATCGACTACGTTGAAGTTGACAAAGAGAGGCAATAATGGTAGTATAATCGTATCTGCCAGTCAAGAGACAAGGGCAGGAAAACAGAGAGTAGAGGTCGCGCGAATCAAGAGTATGCCACCTGATGCAGCAGGTGCAGGAGAGGATGGCAGAAAGGGAGAGCGCCGAAGAGGAGTACCGCCTGACAGTACGAATCTGGGCACAGGGCGAAGAGTCGTGTGACTGTCATCCGAAGTCGGATGGGGAGCTACTTAAAGAATGTAATTGACCTTTAAGAACCAGCTCCGGCTGGTTCTTCTTGTTGTTGCTGAAGCGATCGGCCGCAGCTGCTTTTGCACCCAGGAAAAACATGAAGGAGGAATTTGTTATGGCTGTTTTTGAAGGAGCGGGCGTCGCCCTGATCACCCCGTTTTGTGACAATGGGGAAGTGAATTACCCGAAGCTGGAGGAGATTCTGGAAGAGCAGATCGCAGGGGGCACCGATGCCATCATATCCTGCGGCACTACCGGGGAGTCGTCTACCATGACCCATGAGGAGCACATCCAGGTAGTGCGGTTTACCTGCCAGGTGGTAAAGGGCAGGATTCCGGTGATCGCGGGAACCGGATCCAACTGTACGCGGGAGGCTGTGCACCTGTCCCAGGAGGCTGAAAAGGCGGGTGCCGACGGGCTGCTTCTGGTGACTCCCTACTACAACAAGGCGACCCAGAAGGGGCTTATTGCCCACTACACCCGGATCGCAGACTCCGTGAAGATCCCGTGCCTTTTGTATCACATCCCGGGCAGGACCGGTGTAACCATGGCGCCTCAGACCATAGCAGCCCTCTGTAAGGAGGTTCCCAATATCGTGGGAGTCAAGGAGGCCAGCGGCAATTTCTCCGCCATGGCTGCCCTGATGGAGATGGCGGGCGAGTATGTGGACCTGTACTCCGGCAACGACGATCAGATCGTTCCCCTCCTCTCACTGGGAGGAAAGGGCGTTATCTCCGTGCTGTCTAATGTGGCTCCCCGGCAGACTCACGACATCTGCCAGTCATTCTTTGACGGGGATGTGAAAAAGAGTCTTGAGATGCAGCTGAAAGCCATACCCCTCATCGGTCAGCTGTTCTGTGAGGTGAACCCTATTCCGGTGAAAGCTGCCATGAACCTTATGGGGAAGGCTGTAGGAGGTCTGCGCATGCCTCTGACGGAGATGGAACCGGAGCACCAGAAGACCCTGGCAGCCGCCATGAGAGAGTACGGGATTCTGTGACAGGGGGACGGCATATGGTAAGAATGATCATGCACGGCTGCAACGGGGCCATGGGACGGACCATTACAGACCTGGTTAAGGGACAAAACGATATCACCATTGTAGCAGGTGTGGACAAGTATGACGGCGTGAAGCAGGACTACCCGGTGTACCGGGATCTGGACGAAGTGGGGGAGGAAGCGGACGTGATTGTGGATTTTGCCGCGGCTGGGGCTGTGGATCACCTTCTGGACTACTGCAGTGAGAGGAAGATGCCGGTGGTTCTGTGCACCACCGGACTTACCGAAGAACAGGTGGGGAGAGTGTCCCTCGCGGCAGAGAAGACGGCGGTTCTCCGCTCCGCCAACATGTCTCTGGGCGTCAATCTTCTCATGAAGCTGGTGAAGGAGGCGGCCCGGACGCTGGCTGAGGCAGGGTTTGACATGGAGATCGTGGAAAAGCACCACAACCAGAAGCTGGATGCGCCCAGCGGAACGGCCCTGGCCCTGGCCGACTCCATCAATGAGGCCATGGAAAACCGGTACCGCTATGTGTATGACCGCTCCGGGCGGCATGAGCGGCGGGACGGGAAGGAGATCGGCATTTCTGCGGTGAGAGGGGGCTCCATCGTGGGAGAGCACGATATAATTTTTGCCGGAAAGGACGAGGTGGTGACGCTGAGCCACACCGCGTACTCAAAGGCGATCTTTGCCAAAGGCGCCGTTGAGGCGGCGAGATTTCTGGCCGGGAAGCCGGCGGGGCTTTACAATATGGCGGACGTGATTGAGGGATAAAAATCTGGAAATGATTGCCATATACGGCATGATTGAGACCGTTTTGCCTGTGCATAAAACATTCTCCGAACGTACATAATAAGCAGAGAAAAAGAAAGGAGAATGCCATTATGAGAAAAATCAAGATCTGCACAGCTGCGATTCTTATGGTCATGACCATGGCCGTGCTGGCCGCCTGCAGCACAAAGGATTCGGATATGAATCAGACTGCCAACCCGTCAACAACCCAGAGTACGTCCGGGACCAATCAGAACGGCATGAATGAGAGCGGCGCTAAAACCACCACGGGATCGTCGGAGAGCGGCACCGGCAGCAGCTCCTCCAGAGGAGACAGGAATGGGGCGGACGAAGAGAGCAGCACAGGAGTCATCGGCGGCATGATAGACGATGTGGAGGAAGGCGTGGACGACATGTTGGACGGCGATGCCGCCGGGGACAGCCGATAGGTCTTTCGCTGTTGTTTAATATGGATGGCTTAAAAGAGCCGGAGCCTGAAAACGGGGCCCCGGCTTTTTTATGCGCAGGCCCGTGCAGCGGAAGTTTGCCGCTAAAGCGGTGTGCGGGGAGCAGGGACAAAATGCGTCCTACAGAACATTTCAGGTTGAAGAGGGAGGGCGGCTGTGGTATAGTAGTTAACAGCAAATCGTTTGTGCATTCTTGGCTTTCAGGGGCAGACGCGGGGCGGATATCCAAGCCGTCAGAGGCTTGGGCAGAGGGAAGAGCCGCGGGCGCCTGCCGCCGTCTTTATATGAGGAGTTCAAATCGTGGGAAAACGGAAACCCTGGAGAAAATTTAAAGAGAAAAAACGGAAGGATAAGCATATCCGGCGGGTATGCATGGTGCTTCTTGCGGCGGAGATACTGGCTTTAAAAGCCCGGGGGGTTCTTCGGATTCCCGGAGTGAAGGTGAGTGCCGGCCAGAGTGAGGTGGTAATTTACCGGCCTTTGGAGGAGGGGGAAAGCCCTTCCGGAGAGCGGGTCTACGGGATCCGCATCCGACTGAAGGACGGTGTGGTGGATTTCTACCGCAGGGAGGAGATCCATGAACAGGACCGGTAAACCGGGGGATAAAAGGGGACTTGGGCAGGAGAAAATTTATAAAAGAATAGGTTGTATTTGTGAGCGGTGTGTATTATACTCTGTAATATGTTTTACATTTAAGAAAAGGACAGGTGGATACTCATGGAGAAAAAGGAACTGCTGTATGAAGGCAAGGCGAAGAAAGTTTTTACAACAGAAGATCCGGATGCACTGATCGTATCTTACAAGGATGATGCCACGGCATTTGACGGACAGAAAAAGGGAACCATCGTGGGCAAGGGCGCGATCAACAATCGGATGACCAACCATGTATTCAGGCTGCTGGAGGCGGAGGGCGTGCCCACCCATCTGATAGAGGAATTAAACGACAGGGAGACTGTGGTGAAGAAGGTGGAAATTGTTCCCCTGGAGGTTATTATCCGCAATTTCAGCGCAGGCAGCTTTGCGAAGAAGATGGGCATGGAGGAGGGCATCCAGTTAAAGTGCCCCACTCTGGAATTCAGCTATAAGAATGACGATCTTCACGATCCGTTTATCAACGGTTACTATGCGCTGGCGCTGGATCTGGCCACCCAGGAGGAGATCGATGTTATCAGCCGGTATGCATTCAAGGTCAATGAGGTGATGCGCAGATATTTTGCAGGCCTGGGCATCGAGCTGATCGACTTTAAGATCGAGTTCGGACGTTTCCACGGACAGATTATCCTGGCTGACGAGGTATCCCCGGATACCTGCAGGCTTTGGGACAAGGAGACCCATGAGAAGCTTGACAAGGACAGATTTCGCAGGGACCTGGGCAATGTTGAGGACGCCTACAATGAGGTGTTCAGAAGGCTGGGGATCCAGTAGAGAAAACGGAATGTGACTGCCATTATTCCCCGCCCGGACAGGACGGGGAAAACAGTAAGAGGAGAACTTCATGAACGACAGATATCAGAGTCCCCTTTCGGAGCGGTATGCCAGCAGGGAAATGCAGTACATCTTTTCACCGGACAAGAAATTTAAGACCTGGAGAAAACTGTGGATCGCCCTGGCAGAGACGGAGAGAGAGCTGGGACTGAGTATTACCCGGGAGCAGATTGACGAGCTGAAGGCTTATGCGGATGATATTAACTATGACGTGGCTAGGGAGCGGGAGAAGCTGGTGCGCCACGATGTCATGTCCCATGTCTATGCCTACGGGCAGCAGTGCCCGGGGGCCAAGGGAATCATCCACCTGGGAGCCACCTCCTGCTATGTGGGGGACAACACGGATATTATCATTATGAC
>JAAWHK010000027.1 GCA_022795805.1 Hungatella sp.
GTTTCCGCTTTAAGGGCTCATCGGAATGTCTGGCATATCTGAACCCGGTCGGCACACAGCCTGCCTCCCCTCGCTGGCCCCGCGAAAATCTCCGCCCTTTGCTCACTCAATTAAACAGCAATTTAATAATTTAGCCACTTTGCGTAAAAACCGTTTTTAAGAACCTAAGTGACCTGTAATATGACAATATCTGGTTTAGAATCCTCCAGTTTGACGTTAATTAATGACATTGCTATCTGGACTGTTACACGTTTTTGCTGGAGGAGACAAGGCAGCAGAGCGGGGAGGTATTGACGGGGTATAGGGGGTGTGTTAGATTATAGGTTAAGAAGGAAAGGATGGGGCTTGCTGCAGAGAGGGAGGGGAAGACATGGATATCCGGATACTGAAGTATTTTCTTACCGTGGCCAGGGAGGAGAGTATTACCAGGGCGGCGGAGGTTTTGCATATTACTCAGCCGACCTTGAGCCGGCAGCTGACCCAGCTGGAGGAGGAACTGGGAATCAGGCTGTTTGTCAGAGGAACAAGGAAGATTGCGCTGACCGGTGAGGGAATGCTTTTGTGCCGGAGAGCCAGGGAGATTACGGCGCTGGTGGACAAGACGGAGCAGGAGCTTACGGCCAGGCAGGAACTGGTGGAGGGATGCGTGATTATTGGGAGCGGGGAGCTGGCATCGGTGGGGCGGCTGGCACAGCTGATAGCATCTTTCCGGGAAAGGTATCCCTGCGTAACCTATGATTTGTTTACGGCCACGGCGGACCAGGTGAAGGAGCGGATGGAGTCGGGGCTTGTGGATATCGGGCTTTTGCTGGAGCCGGTGGATATGGACAAATACGATTACGTCCGCCTGGACGTGCGGGAGCAGTGGGTGGCGCTGATGCGGCCCGATGATGTGCTGGCAGGAAAGGAGTTTGTGACGGCTGAGGATTTGACGGGGGTTCCGATTATTATGTCCAGACGGCCCAGCGTGGAGAGTGAGCTTGGCAACTGGTTCGGGGATTACTATAAGGATTTGAATGTGGTGTTCCACAGCAACCTTCCCTCCAACGGGGCGGTCATGGTGCAGCAGGGGCTTGGATATGCCCTGACCGTGGCAGGAACCCCGGCCTTTCTGTGGGATGAGGAGAAAATCTGTTACCGCCCCTTATATCCGCCGCTGACGGCTGCCAGCGTGCTGGCGTGGAGGCGGCAGCAGCCTTTTGGGATGGCGGCGCAGAAGTTTATTGAGCATGTGAAGGCGTCTAAGGCTGCCGAAAGATAATGATTGAAAGAGGGGTTTTTTAATGGCAATTCTAAATCAGCCTTTTCAGGGACAACTTGGCGATATTCTCAAAAATGAATTAACACTTAATTATAAATCGTTTACTATCTTCTCAGCATTTGCCAAAAACAGCGGAGTATTAAGACTAAAAAAATCAATTGAGAAATTCAGTGTGTCTGGTGGAAGAATCAGAGCATTTATTGGCATAGATCTTGACGGAACCTCATATGAAGCGTTATTAAATTTATTTTATTTATGTGATGAATTGTATGTGATTCATTCAGAGAATTTTTCAACTACTTACCATAGTAAAATTTATCTGTTAGAAAACTCTAAAAAGGCATGGTGTGCTGTTGGTTCCAATAATCTTACAGGCGGCGGATTGTGGACTAACTTTGAAAGCTGTTCTATACAGACATATGGTCTTCCAGATGAGAAAAGTGAACTTGAAGCTATATATTCGGTTATAGATAAGTATACAGATCCATCCTATCTGTGTTCGGCAAAGATTAGAACGATTGAGGACATAGATACTCTGCTTAATGCAAATTATATTTCGAAAGAGGCTGACCAAAAGATGGATGCTGCCCGTAAGAGAATTAACCAAAAAGGAAAGCAAAAGAGGAACCATCTTTTTGGAACAGAAAAAATTTCCATTCCTACTATAGTTTCTGTACAAACATTCCGCACAACATTTGCCGGGGTTAAAGAACCTGATAAAGATTTAAACGTAGCACCCGATCCGGCATTTACCAATGAACAGTTTTGGTTTGAAATGCGCAAATCCACAGGCGGATCCAGAAATATTCTTGATTTGTCAAAACTTGGTCAGATAGAAGCAGGAACAGTGGCAGGAACTCCCTATGAATATTCTGACCCAAAGCGAATGTATGGCGGCATCAAATTTTTTGGTATAGATCCTGAAGATATTTCCAGAGAAAAAAATATTACCATTAACTATTTAGGTAAAGATTATTATCCTTCAACCATAAAATTTGCACCCAATAATGGAAGCTGGAGAATTCAACTGAAAGGTTCTCCAAATGATAATTCCGAAGAATTGTCAAAATATGGAAATCGCGGTGATTTTGTAAATAAAATTCTTGTATTTGAAAAAATTAATACAGATTATTATGTATTATCGCTTTTGGATGAATGGGAATTAGACAGAATAAAATTACTTAGCCGTGTTTGGGCAAGAAATGGAAGCGGAATTTCTTCAAAGGCGTATGGGATGTTATAGTGTGCTGAAAGACTATTTAAAATAGTCTTTCAGCTTCCTGCACGCTGTAATATCTTGTAAATGATAAAGCGATTTTTCGCAAATCTTCTTCGCTGATTGAATATAATCTTGCTACTAACAAATCTATTTCAGCTATTATTACTTTTCTTGGTTTTGTTATTTGAAGTTCATAGGTTTTAATCTGTTCAAGTAGTGTATGCATTCGTTTATCTGATTTATAGAGTTGTTTAATTCTGCTGTTTATATGTACTTCTATAGGAGCGTCTACTCCTTTAAAATTAATAATTTTATCGTAGCATTGTTCGTCAGGTACAGGAATTTGCTTGATTATAGTCTGTGTCAAATCCAATCCTGCCATTTTAAGTCTTACGATATAGTCAAATACAATGGAATTAAATAAAGCTAATATATGAAGCATTTTTTTGTTTGACAGCTGAAGAATCTGTATGGACTGGCAGGCAGGTATCAGAGGCAGGATGGTTGATAACATAGTTCTTCTGTTTGTCGCTGAGGTAAGGCTTCTCCATGCAAGCATATAATCACCGACAAAATTCTTAGAAAGATTTTTCCATATATCTTCCTGAATATAGAATCTTGACTGAGGATATTCGTCACCATCTATATCTTCAATCAATTTTGCTGTGGCTTTACTTTTATATTTTTCTGAGTCACTCATATCTTTAAACGTGGCAAATTTACTGGTATATAGTTCAATAAATTTACCTTCGTATATGGGAAGATACCCTTTTTTTTCTTTTTTAAGAATACTGTTTGAATGGTTTGTGAGATGTACCAACCGCCCAAATCTACATTCTGGATATGTCGCTCCGAATGTCTTATGATTTTTGTATATAGAAACTAAAAACTCCAGTTCTTTATTAGACCTTATGTTAGGAATCATCCCCGTATCAGGATTTAATTCATTTAATAACTCATAAGAGATATAAATCTTTTTTTTATGGTTAAGCTGCTCATAACTGTCTAAAGCCAGAGCTAATCCAATCTCTTTATCGCTTTTGTTTTTTAGAAATATTACTGAAAATTCTTCTCTTGAATCAATACTGAAAATCTTTTTTCGATTAACAAACATATATAATTCATATATGTGATTATTTTTAGTCAGGCTTTTAAAGAAAGCACTATATACAGGCATTTTAACTAAAGAAGATTTTATTATAATTCCGGATACTCCTGTCTCACCTAAAGAGTTCAGACACAATTCCGTAAATAAAGCATAGGTGTTCAATTCTCCGCAACTGGATTCTTTAAAGAAATAATCCTTTTTTATTGCTGACTTTGCAGACTCATAGTCCTGTGAACATTCCAAATAATAATCTTTATTAACCTGAGAGGCTTTCTGCAAAAAAATTTCTCTTTCTGTTTTAGTGTCTATTTCCGCGCCTTGCGCAAAATGGCGCAGGAATTTTTTCTCTTCAAATCGTATTTTTTCCCATGGGGGATTTCCTATTACTACATCCATGTTTTTTTCTGAAACAATTCCCATTTGAATATTATAAAATCTGCCTGATACGGCACATTTAAAGACAGATAAACTATTTGCCCGTTCTGGATTTCTTAATAACGGATTGCCTAACAGAATATGAATATTGTCAGGCTGTAATCCAGTCTCACTATATAACCTAAAACGTGTTATAAGTACAGCTATTGGATCGATATCATATCCATATAGTATGGGGATTAGTTTGTTTTCCTTACATATTCTGTATGCAGACACTAAAAATGCGCCGCCGCCGCATGAATAATCCGCAATTTTTATAGGTACATCAGTATTTTCTTTATGATAGTCTATGATAGTCTTTTGCGTGATTTCATACGCAAAATTTTCTTGGGTATAGTAGGAACCTAAAATATCGCGGTTATTTTTGCTTTTAACAAAAGAAATTGAGGTATCTTTAAGAATAAAATCTCTTGCTAAAAATCGTTGATAAATTTCATTTATATCCTCAATATCCTGCTTATTTATGAATTGTATGATATCATCTGTGAAAGTAACAGTATCTTTAGTCATCAATATATATTCAACAAGCTCATTATCCTCTAAAAAGTTATCGCATAATATATGTTTCAGGTCTTCAGGTTTGCAATCAGGATTTATATGGACTGCTATGAGACACATAAAGGTCAAATATGAATATCTGGCATAATATTCCCTTATACTGCTCCAATCAGTGATTAAAGCATTCTTTGTTATGTATTTTGCAATCCTGTCGTGCAATTCAGTTACCATACTTTTGAATCACTCCATTCTTGTATATCAGATACGGGATACCTTTAAATATTTCATTATGGACAGAATTAAATGATTCTTTTATCCATGTTCCATATTCAGGCCCGTCACCGAATTTAGTAATGAGAAAATTTGTGATATCATCCGCTTTGCAGTTGTCTGCTGTAATTCCATCATTTACATTATAACCCAGATAATAAAGCACCGCGTTGTGCAGCAGCATTTTCTGATATTTTTCCAGTACCATTTTCATGGCATATGGGGTTTCCTGTATCTTACTTATTAGTACCTGAGGATTAATCATTAAATCCTTTGCGATATACTCAATAATTCCGTCACACCCCAAAGAGTTCTTTGATGCTCTGGTTCTTTTTAAACTGCAGGAAGCATCTATAAGTTTGGCAATGTATTTGTCCAGTTTGGTCAAATCTACATCGGTTGTGCCTTTGATAGAATATGCGCATTGTCCTACACTGCCTGATAATTGTGCTTCGTCATCTTTTGAGAGACCATATTCGCTACATATATAACGGTCGATTTCGGCTTCTGCCTGAAGTTTTAATAACTCATTGGTGATATCTTCATTAAATATTTCCCATGCAGCTGTTTCCAGCTTTTCCGTGTTTTTTTCAATGAAAAAAGAATCATATTCTAAATTGTTAGGCCTGACAGACAATATCTTCTGTTTTAATTCTATACACAATTTGGCTTTTTTTTCCAGGAATACAGAGGTATATATATTTTCAGCCACGGGAATCTGACCTATGTATCCGGCTGCAATCGTAAGCTTAGGGGACATGCTCTTAATATAGTATGCCGCCAATCTGGAATTCAGCAATGCAAGATGCGCGTACTTATTTCCTTTGGTAATTCGAATTCCGGGACCAGACGCGATAAATATCTGATTGTCAAGAAGCATTCGCACATTCAAACCGGCTGTGCCTGTATCACTGAAAACCATCTGCGTTACCGGAAAATATTTTACATTTCTCAGAGCTGAACCTTTTTGGGCTTTTATGTATTCTGCATCTTTTCCCCATTTTACTACGCTGTCATTTAATCCCTGCCATCTGCAATATCCGCCTCCATTGCTGACTCTAATCCATTGGGAATTTCCAAAATGCTCCCAGAAATATCCAACCAGTTCTTTGGCGTTTCCTGTTGAAGTTCCCTGCATTGGCACTGCGATATCCTTATAAAGGATTTTGTTAATATTAATACTGTTTAATGTTCTTTTTTCGGAAAAATCATATCCGTTGACTCCGTCAATTTCTTTTTGCGGTATATGTATATAGTGATTATTTTCGATAATGGATTTTGTTTTTTCATGTAAGGATAATTCGTTCAGGTTCATTATGTCAATCAGGTTATCAGAAAAGATTTCTTTTCCAAGAATGAGCAGAGACACGTTTGACTTTTCACCGCTCAAATCCTGGAAGGCTCCGGAACCAAGATTAACAATTTTATAAATACAGTATTGTGAAGTGATTCGTGCTCTCATTTTCTTAAATGTTTTTAAATGCATCCATGAGTTCTGTGACACAATTCCACAAAAACCGGTAGGTTTCAGTATTTTGTGGATAATATCAAAAAATGATACACACATATCACAATTGGCATCAGGATAATGTTTCTTCAAAAAATCTTTTTGTTCTGGAGACATGCCTTTTACGGTTGCAAAAGGAGGATTTGTCAAAACGACATCTGCTTCTCCTAATGCAGTATGGATTCCCACTGTATGGCCGTTTAATATATGAATAACAGGTTTATTATCTGTTGACAGGGAGCCGCATATATAATCAGGTGGAGAGGACATAAAAATGTTGGGGCGTATCTGATCCCACAGCGTAAACGATACATCTTCATTTCTATGATTTAAAATGGCCAGTACTCTCAAACGAATGTTCACTAATGCTATCCTGGTTATATTGCAATCAATATCATATCCATATAACTTCGTTACATTTCGCAATACTTTCTGTACAAAATCACTTCCTGTTTCTTTCATCTGAGAACTTAAAAAGTCCAGACATTCAGTGAGAAAATTTCCTCCTCCGGCACATGGATCTACAATTTTATCTACATTATGTAATTGGGGAACATTAGCGACCAAATAGTTTATCATATATTTTTCTGTAAAAAATTGTGTCTGACTATATACATTCCCTTTCCTGATTTTATTGGTATATTGATATGCCCATGATAATAGATTGTCAAGTTCGTGATCATGTTTGTATGCTTCAATAAAATCGAATACTTCTTCTGCCAGTTCGTTATTATTTATTGGAGTGAATTCTGTACCTGAGAGATCGTGATATATTTTCTTTTTTATATAGTAATCGGTTGTTTTGTTTAAGTAAAAAGCACAAAGACCACTGGCGATTTCGGATAAAACAATCGTTTTCTTTTCATTCTCTGTGATTTCCCATTCTTCTGTGATCTTAAATAATCTGTTAAGTAATTTCTTGAGTCCTTTTCGGGCATTTGATTCTTCCGTTTTTGCAGAATGGATGATGGGGCTTTTTATTCTGGCATCAGCAGGCCGTACTGCGTTTTCAGGTATTATCCACATATTTCCAATCATTTTTGCACCATTTATACGTCCTTGTCTGCACAGTATTTGAATTCTGCGGTTACTGATCTTCCATTTATCTGTAAATTCCTGTATAGGTAGATATTCCATTTAAGTACTCCTTTCTGAATCATATTTTAATCTATATCGCGAATATTATCAAGCTTTTTCTCATCTTTTCAGATTGAAGTCAGCTGCTGACCAAAAGGTGCCTTAAAAGCTGTAAATCCCATACTTAACCTCTTGAATCCAGGGGAAAACTATTGTATCATAAAGTTAGCGAAAACTAACATCAGAAAGGATTAGCAATGGAGGGAAATGTTGTATGGGGGATATTGCTCCCGTTTTTGGGGACCGTTCTTGGGTCCGGGTGTGTGGTTTTTATGAAAAATGGGCTGAATGTGGGGGTGCAGAGAGCGCTTACAGGGTTTGCGGCCGGGGTTATGGTGGCGGCTTCTGTGTGGAGCCTGCTGGTTCCGGCCATGGAATATGCAGAGGATATGGGGCGGTGGGCTTTTGTGCCTGCGGCGGCCGGGTTCTGGTTTGGAATCTTGTTTTTGCTGTTTCTGGACCGGACGGTTCCCCATCAGCACATGAACAGCAGCAGTGCGGAAGGGCCTAAGAGCATGCTTCAGAAGACCACCATGCTGGTGTTGGCGGTGACCCTTCACAACCTGCCGGAGGGAATGGCCGTGGGCGTGGTCTACGCGGGGTGGCTTGCGGGGGATACAGGAATCACGGCCCTGGCGGCTCTGGCCCTGTCTCTGGGAATTGCCATACAGAATTTTCCGGAGGGCGCCATCATCTCCATGCCGCTGCGGGCAGAGGGAGTGAGCAAAAGGCGGGCGTTTCTATACGGGACTCTTTCCGGAGCGGTGGAGCCTGTGGGGGCGGTTCTGACGATTCTGGCGGCGGGGCTTGTGGTACCGGCGCTTCCCTTTCTGCTGAGTTTTGCGGCAGGGGCTATGATTTATGTGGTTGTGGAGGAACTGATTCCGGAACTTTCCCAAGGAGTTCACTCCAATGTGGGGACGGTGTTTTTTGCGGCGGGCTTTACGGTGATGATGGCGCTGGATGTGGCGCTTGGATAAGAAGGACGAATAATTTTTTACAGACAGAACAGGCGCCGCGCCGGGGATGGGAATGTGTCGGGACGGATAAACGAAAAAAGGGAGCAGACGTACTTTTGCGTCTGCTCCCTGCTTTGTTTTGCCGATTACTCTGCAACGGTAGGAAGTCCGGCTCCTAACCATCCGGTCTCCTTCTCAGCGCTTCCCATGCCGCCGGACAGGTTGTAAGCCTCATAGCCCAGCATGCGGAGAACGCCCATAACCTGGGATGCGGTCTGTCCCGTATAGCAGTACACCACTACCGGCTTGTCGGCGGGAATCTGGGAGAACTGCTCCTGCATGCCCTTGGCAAAAGGAATGTTGAAGGCGCCGGGAATGTGGGCCTCTGCGAAATCCTTGGCCTGGCGTACGGACAGGATGGTGTAATCTTCGCTTTCCGCGTCAACCAGCTCCCCAAGAGAGTCAACCGGGAAGTTGAAGGAGGAGAAGGTGTCGGATGTGGCTTTTGCATAGTAGTCCCCAATGGCAGCTGCGATGGCTTCGTCCACCTCATAGGTCTCATCGAGAAGAACATTTTCCGTGGTCTCAATGTAGGCTTCGTAGCCGTCCAGCACGGAGATTCCGTTGTTGTAGCCGCTCTGAATGTTAGTGGCGTACTTGCCTGCGATGTTTAAGAGCGCCACGGTCTGGGAGGATGTCTGGCCGCTGTAGCAGTTGACATACAGCATCACGTCGTCCGGAATTTTGTCCAGATTCTCAGCGATGGCAGGGCCGTAGGGAATGTTGACGGCTCCCTTTAAGTGGCCTTCTGCGTAGGCGTCAGGCTGACGGATGTCGATAATCAGCATGTCCTCTCCCGCGTCCATTTTCACAAACAGGTCCGCAACGTTAATCATGTGCCGGTCCTCCGGGAAGTCGGCAAAGTAGCTTATGGCTGCCTCCTTAACCGGGTCCGCGGCGTCAGCTTCTGCCGCAGCCGTCGTCTCTTCAGCTTTTGTGTCGTCTTCTGCCGCAGCCTGAGTCGTCTCCGCGGCCTTGGTGGTCTCTGCAGCGGTGGTCTGGGCGGCAGGGGCAGCGGTGGTCTCCTGGACGGTCTTTGCGGCACAGCCGGTTGCGGCGGTGCCAAGCACAGCGGCGGTCAAAATAATCGGTAAGATTTTTTTCATAATAATTTCTCCTCTTTCATGTTATGATGCGTCTTTGGCGGCAGGTGCGGCAGAGCCCGCCGGCATTTCGATGGGATTGCCGGAGTTGGAGGACCATTCCAGGTAAGCGCCGTCATAGATGCGGATATTGCGGTATCCGGCCTCATACAGCTGGACGAACACAGGCGCCGCCCGCAGGGAGGTCTGACAGTAGAGAATAATCTCATTTTCCGGGAAAATCCCCTCTTCCATGTAGTTGATTTTCGTGATGTCCGTGGTCTTAAAGGTCTGGTCGCCTGAAAAGAAGTTGGTGTTGTAGTCCATCATTACGGAAGTGGGGACCTTTCCCACCTCATAGTATTCTTCCATGCTCCGCACATCCAAAAGGATGCGGTTGTCGTCGGGCGCGTTGACCTGGGCTAAGACCTCCTCCTGGGTAGCCAGCCAGTTGGAAGCAGGCTCCCGGGCCGTGAACACGGCCTCCTGGGGAGACACAGATTCCGTGCTGAGGGTCAGATTGCAGGCGCTCAGCGCGTTAAACCCGCCGTCCACCACTTTGACGTCTCTGTGGCCGTACATAAACAGGGTCCAGAGAAGACGGGATGCCCCCATCTTGTTGGAGTCATAGGCGATAACCATGGTGCTGTTGGAGATACCGTTGGAGCCCATGACCTTTTCTATCTTCTTTTGGGAAGTCAGCATATTTTTTACGGGAACATTGATGACGATGTCTTCGGTCGGAATGTTTACCGCACCCTGTACATGGCCTGCGGCGTACTCATCGGCGGAGCGGGTGTCTACGATGACGACTCCGTCTTTGCCGATGTAACCGGACAGCTCTTTGGCACCCAGTATCAGTGACGGCTCTGTCTGGACAAAGGTGTGGGAGCTGCAGCCGCCGATTCCCACGGCAAACAGGGCGAATACCAGAAACAATGCTATTTTCCCAGCATGTGGGCGCATAAAAACCCCCCTTTCTTTTTAATCGTTTTGTGTAGTAATGCGTATCAAACATGAGCAAAAGGGGCCTCAATCCTTTTGCTTTCTTTTATTGTACTTGATTTTTGGGGGCAGGGGGTATAGCATTTACTTATACAGTATCTGTTAATTTAATAACAAGACAGAAAAGAGTGTGATATTATGAGGAAAGAGGCCCGGGGCGAAGGCCTGGGGGACCTGGTCAGCGTCAATGGTTTAAAAAGGGGAGGGAAAGCCGGAATGAACAAAAACACAAATACAAAAAGATACCGCACCGCGGCCGTGGTTTACATCACGCTGTTTAGTCTGATTTCCCTGTCTTTTCTGACGCTTTTTCCCTACGTCCACTCCGATGAGAGCTGGCTTGCAGGGCTTACCAGGGCCATGATGACGGAGAAAAGTCCGGCGGCGACGGAACCCTTCTTTGACGCCAAACCCCGTCACCCCCACAGCATAAAGATTCTCTTCCACCTTATCCAGATGATACCCCTCTCCCTGTTTGGCTACAGTGCCTTTTCCGTCAGGCTTGTCTCCTGGGCGGCGGGGGCCGTGGCTCTGTGGTTCGCCTTTCTGGCGGGGGGCCGTTTGCTGGACAGTGAGAAGAAGGGGCTTCTGGTGATGGCGGTGTTCAGCGTGGACATTCAGTTTCTGTATGCCTCCCACTTTGCAAGACAGGAGATTCTTTTGTGCATGGTCCAGTGGATCTGTCTCTGGATTCTTTTGAGTCCGGAAGGATTTTATGATGAGAGGCGGGGCGTGGGGCTGGGGATTCTCACCGGGCTGTCCATAGGCCTGCACCCCAACAGCTTTCTCCTTGGGTGCATGAACGGATGCTGTTTTCTGGCGGCGGCTTTCATGAAGCGGAAAGGGAGAGAGGGCCGTGAGGGCGGATGGAAGCCTCTTCTTCTGTATGTGCTGACCACAGGCGGCTTTGCGGCGGTTTTCGTGGGGATGAGCCTTGGGATGGACCGGGAGTTTGTGAGCCATTACGCTGCCTACGGGCAGGCGAAGTTCGGGACGGGGGCGCCTTTTTGGGAGAAAATAGGGGGCTTTTTCGGGTTTTTAAGAAGGCTGTATGAGAGAAACAGCGGAACGTACTATCTGCCGGACATCCGGCCGCAGTTCTTTTTCTTCGGAGTCAGCGCTTTGGCGGCGGGGGCCGCGGCGGTGAGCATGAGAGAGGAGATGCCCGGACTGGCTGGGCGGACGGCAGTTTTGGGGGCGGGCGCCCTGGGAATCGCAGGGGGGATGATGTGCATCGGAAGGTATAATCAGACCAGTGTCCTGTTTTTCTTTCCCTTCGGATATCTGGCCGCGGCCATGGCGCTGGAGCTGTATGAGGGGAGGGTGAAAATGGGGCTGTGGGCGGTTCTTGGGGCGGCCGCTGTTTCGTTTACCTTCTGGCAGGCAGTGCCTGAGATAAAGAAGACGGATTACGATTCTTACGGGCGGCAGATAGCTGAGCTGGTGCCGGAGGGCGCAAAGGTTCTGGGGAACCTGAATATGGAATTTTTCACGGAGTATGGCTGTCTGAGAGATTACCGGAACCTGCCTTACGCGCTGGAAGGCGAAGGCCTTTTGGAGTATCTGGACCGAAATGAGATAGAGTATATCGTGTACCATGAGGAGCTGGACTATCTGTGGGAGCACCGGCCTTACTACAATGTTATCTACGGAAATGTGATGTTTGTCCGGGAGCTTCGGGATTACTGTGAGGAGCACTGCCAGGTGGCGGGCAGCTTCCAAAATTCCCGCTACGGGATTCGGGTGGCGGGAATTTTGGGCCGGGAGGAGTACGGGCAGGTGACAGTCTACCGGAGAGCTTCCTCCAGTTCCTCCCGCAGATGAGGGAAATCGTCGGGATTGTCATACCGTCGGGAGATGGTGTGGGTGTGGGAGTCCAGAACGGCGATTCTGGTTCCCAGGGTGAGGGCCTCCTCTATGTCGTGGGTTACAAGGATTACGGTAGAGCGGTTGTCCGCGGCCAGGTCTTTCAGGGAGGCCTGGACCTGTTTCCTGGTGAGATAGTCCAGGCTGGAAAAGGGTTCGTCCATGAGAAGAAGCCTGGGCTTTAGGGCCATGGCCCTGGCCAGGGCGCCTCTCTGCTTCATGCCGCCGGACAGGGTGGAGGGATACTGGTCTTTGAATTCCAAAAGTCCGGTCATGGAAAGGTAGCTGCGGGCCAGATTCTTCCGGGATGAGGGGTCTTTTATTTTTTTTGCCTTTTTCAGGGCGTAGGTGATATTTTGCTCCAGGGTGAACCAGGGAAACAGCTGGTCAAAGCTCTGAAAGACCATGACCATCTGGGAGGACGGGGCCGTGACCGGCCTGCCGTCCAGAAGGATGGTGCCTGAGTCCGGGGGGATGAAGCCGCCCATCAGCCGCAGAAGCGTGGTCTTGCCGCACCCGCTTTTGCCAAGGACGGCCACAAAATCTCCTTCGTTTACATGGAAGTTTACGTGTGAGAGGACAGGGGAGGAGCCGTCTTTTTGCCGGTACTGTTTGGAAAGGTCTGTGATTGTCAGCATTATTTCATCCCCCATTGTCTCAAGGTTCTGGCCTCTATGAGGGAGAAGAGAACGTCCTCTACAAAGATGCCGATAAGGACCACCAGAATGATTCCGGCAAACAGGCCGGCGGTGTCCATGAATGTCCTCTGGTTCAGGAGGTACCAGCCGATACCGCCTTTTGCGCCTACGGCGCCGAAGACCATCTCAGCGCTGATGAGGGCTCTCCACGCCCTGGCCCAGCCGATTTTTATGCCGGATAAAAGGTATGGCATGGAGGCGGGAAGCCTGATTTCCAGGGTGACGGCCCAGGGGCTCATGGACAGATTGCGGCCTGTGTCCGTGTAGACGTCCGGGACGGAGGAGAAGCCGGCCATAAGGTTTAATATCATGGGCCACAGGGCGGAGTGGATGATAACGGCAAGGACGGCCCGGCTGCCGGTTCCGAACCACATGATAATGAGGGGCAGAAGGGCCAGGCCGGGCAGAGGGTGGGCCATGGCCGTCAGGGTGTCCGCAAAACTCATGAACAGGGGAAACCGCAGGGACAAAAGGCAGAGAATAAGGGCCAGGCCCGCGGCCATAACCAGCCCCAGGGCAATGAGCCACAGGGAGGACAGGGTCTGAGCCGGAAGGCTTCCGTGAGCCAGGTCAGACCACAGGGTGTACGCCACGTCCTCCACGGAGGGGAAGAGCATGGGGGAAATATGGAAGAGCTTTACCCACAGTTCCCATATGAGCAGGAGCGCAAGGCACCAAAATGCCCGGGCAAGTCCCCGGGCGGGGCCGGAAGTGAAAGGGTTCATGGCATTACTCCTTATCCTGATTTACATTGTCAAAAATAATGGTGTCAAAGTCCGGGTTTTCTTTTGTAAACCCCATGTCCTTCATGGCGGCGCTTATCTTCTCGACGCCTTCCAGGCGGTTGGTGTAGATGGTCCCGTTGTGGGTCATCTGCTCCATTAAATCCTCCGGGGAGACGCCGTAGACCGGGGCAAGAATGGCGACGCACTCCTCCATGTTTTCGTTGATATAGTCGATGGATTCGTTGAGGGCTTCGATAAAGGCGTCGTACCAGTCCCGATGCTCCTCATAGAAATCCGTCATGGCCACGCCGCTGATAAAGGTAAAGGGCTGACCCATAATCTCCTCCCCCGTGGCCATGACGGACATGCCCGCCTGCAGCTCCTGGTCTATGTAGGGCGGGGTGGCGATGTGGGCGGTAATTTCCGTGTTGGAGATAAGGGCCTGGAGGGCGTCGGGGTGGGACATGGATACCAGCTGTCCCTCCAGGGCGCGGGGGTCGCCAAGCTGTTGGTCCGCCAGCATGCAAAGAAGCACGTGCTGGGTGCAGCCGGGGGACAGGATGGCGATGCGGTCCTGGGGGGTAAAGTCTTTCAGGGTCCTGATGTCGGGCCGGTCGGTGACTATGGCCACTTCATTGGAGCTGATTCCGGTGGCGTATTTCCACTCCATGCCGTTGTCGATTCCGATGAGCACCGGGGCGATTCCCATGAATCCTAAGTCTACCTCCCCGTTTAACATGCTTTCACGGATGGCCGTGGGGCCTCCGAACTGCTGCCAGCGGATGGTGACGCCGGGAAGCTTTTCTTCCAGAATCCCCAGCTCTTTCATGATGTTGAGAGGGGCGTAGGCGATTCCGTACTGTTCCGCGATGCCTATGGAGTCGGGTTCTTTTTTCTGACAGCCGCTTATGAGGAGGGCGGATATCAAAAGAAGGATACAGCTGTGTTTCGTGATGATGTTCATGGCAGTTCTCTTTTCTTATATTTATAGATTTGGCGGCGGCCAGGGGGCCGCCTGTTCAGGAAGATCCGGCCTAACGGGCAGGGTAGAGCCGGGTCACAAGATTTTCGCCTGCGGGGGAGAGTATCTTAAGGTTCCTGTAGAATTCGTCGATGTGGGAGGCTATGGTGTCCGGGGTTCCGGTGATGACGCCGTGGCCCAGCCTGGCGGTGGCGTTGTGGGCGGCGGGTATCTTCTGGCCCGGCCGGTAGTTGTAGCCGCAGTCCAGAAGAAAGGGCATCTGCCGCAGCGTTTCCACAGGGGTGAGGGAGGCGATTTCGCCCGGCCGGCCGAAGAGGAGCTGGACGGCCGACTGTTTTTCTGTCCGGTCAGGGCGGAAATCTTTTGGAAGGTCCAGGGCTGCCGGCCGGCCCAGGGAAAGGTCCATAACCGCTTTTAGGATGTCAAAGCCTGTGAGCCAGGGGATGGTCACATCCTCAAAGGCGCCGCCGATGCGGCAGGCCAGTTCATTGACCCGGATTCCCTCCTGTCCTATGAGAAGCTGCAGGTAGAAGGGTCCCTCTTTCAGCTGAAAGGCCCGGGCTGTGGCGTCGCTTATGCGGTAAATCTCCTCATACCGGTTCATGTGGATGGAGGGAAAGCGGTGGCCGATGCAGATTCCGATGTGGACAGGGTCTGGATAGAGGAGCCGGTCCGTGACCGTGAGGACGGTCAGCTGTCCGTCCCGGACCCATCCGCTTACGGTAATCTCATCACCGGGATAAAACTGCTCCGCCAGGGCTTTGGTGCACCTGGAGAAGGACAGGGTCCCGGGAAGGCAGGAGAGAAGCTGACCGGGGGTGGCGCACTTGAATATGCCTCTCTGTCCCTGGGAGTCCAGAGGTTTTATCACAAGGGGCGGCGTCAGGCCGTCCAGGTCCCGGGGCGCGGTGGTGCTGTCAATGAGGAGCCAGGGGACCGTGGGAATGCCGTGGTCGGTGAGCACCTGTTTCATCACTTTTTTGTTGGTGACGGCCAGGGCTTCTTGGGGCGACAGGGAGGAGGGAAGGCCCAGGCTGCGGCTTATGCAGGCGGCGGTGTACACCGGCTGGTCGGTGCCTATGGTCATGACGGCGTCGGCGCGGTGGGTTTTGGCCGCCTCAATGCAGGCGTCCACGTCAAAGGTGCTGACCTTGCAGTGGACGTGGGCCAAGGGGGCGCCGGGAGGGCTGGAGGTGTAGTCGGCCAGGATGACCCGGTGGCCTTCGTATCTGGCGCGCTCAAGGGCGTGAAGCTGGCAGTTGGAGCCGCCAAGTATCATGATGGTTTTGCCGCCGGGGACGCCGGGTTCTGCTTCTTCGTACAACATGGTCTGTCTCCTTTTTTTCGTTGTCAGCACCGGGGCCAGAGGGCTGTAGAACCGCAGGATGTTTCCGTACAGCTTGACAAGGGCCGGGAGGGTGTAGCCGCTCTTTCCGTATGCTCTGGGCCTGGCTTTGTAAAACAGGGTTTTGGCCTTTCTGGGGCGATGAAAGACGGCCGCCGACAGATAAAAAAAGCCGGATGCGTCAGTGGTTATCTCCCGGGCAAGGGCGCCGGTCATGACGCGGAAGCTGCTTACTTTTACGCGGCGGGGAAGTTTCAGCATGGCGCGAAACAGCAAATCCCGCATGCGGCTTCCCAGGAAGCGGACCGCGCTTTTGGGGCTTTTGGCCGCCCCGGACGGCAGGGAATCTGCCCCGGGCACTGCATAGACGATGTCAAATCCTTCCAGGATAGTGTGGTACAGGGCCAGGAGGGTCCTGACGTCGTGCTGGAGGTCGTCGTCCATGGTGGCGATGTAGCGGCAGCAGAGGCTGTGGCGGATGCCGCAGAGGACGGCGTTTTGCTGGCCGTAATTGCGCTTCAGCCTTATGAGGGTCACGTGGGGCAGGCCGGCGCAGTTTTGCACCAGCCAGTCTCCGATGTCCGGGGGATTGCCGTCGTCCACCAGGTATATGCGGAAGGTACATATGGGTGTAAAGGTAAGGCGGATGTCCTCAATAATGGTAAGCAGGGACAGGGTGGAGCCAAATACGGGTATGACGATACCAAGGACCGGGGACTCCGGCAAAACGGAGGTATCCGGGGGATGGCCGGATGCTCCCCCGCCCATTAGGAGGAGCATCCTTTTATGATTAATTCCGCTATCTGTCCGGTCTGGCGAAGGGTCAGCCGGGTATGAAGGGGCAGCCGCAGGAGGGTGTCGCAGCAGGCGGCGCTTTCGGGGCAGTCGCCGGGGCGGTATCCCAGTTTCCTGCCCATGGGGGAGAGATGGAGGGGGACGTAGTGGGTCCTGGCCTCCACTCCGTTTTCAAGGAGAAGCCTGTGGATGCGGTCCCGGAGAGCCTGGCTTTCAAATCTCAGGTAAAAGATGTGGCCGTTGGGACAGGCCTCCCTGGGAACGGCCATGAGCCGGGCGTATCCGGCATCCTCCAGAGGCTTTAGGGCTTTCAGATAGTCTTCCAGCCTCTTTACACGGATTCGGGTAATTTGCTCCAGCCAGGGAAGCCGCGCGGAGAGAAGGGCGGCGCACAGTTCGCTGGGGGCAGTGCTGCTGCCGGGGGTGACCCAGGTGTAGCGGTCGCATTCCCCATTAAAAAAGGCGTCCCGGTTGGTACCGTGGACACGGTAGCACCTGGCGTCTTCATAAGTCTGCCGGTTTTTGCACAGAAGAAGCCCGCCTTCGCCGCAGCTGATATTCTTGGTGTAGTGGAAACTGACGCAGCCGAAATCTCCCAGTGTTCCCAGGGGGCGTCCGTTATAGAGGGAGCCTATGGCCTGGGCGGCGTCTTCCACAACCGCAAGGCCTGCCTCCTGGGCCAGCTTAAGGAGGGCCTCCATGTCGCAGGCGACGCCGGCGTAGTGGACCGGGATGATGGCTTTGGTGCGGCCGGTTATTTTGGAGGCTGCGTCCTTAAGGCTTATATTCTGGGTGTCCGGGTCAATGTCGCAGAATACGGGGGCTGCCCCGGCCCGGAGTACGGCGTTGGCGGCGGAGGGGAAGTTGTAGGACGGAAGGAGCACCTGGTCGTCCTGCGTGAGGCCGCACAGGCACAGGGCCGTCTCCAGGGCGGCGGAGCAGCTGGCAGTGAGCATCATGGGGCTTTCTTCGTAGATGCGTGAGAGCTGCTTGTGGACTTTTGCGGAGAAGGGGCCGTCTGTGGCCAGGTTTGTTTCAAGGCAGGAGGCCAGGACTTCATCGTCCTGGTCGGTGTGCCAGGGGGCGTAAAAGGAAATGTTCATGGGATGCCTTTCTTTTCACGGGTTATTTTTTGTGATACAATCAAGAAAATACGGTGATTAACTTAATTTCAGGAGGTGCGCCATGGTGGAACTGGACTGTCTGGGCGATATGTGCCCAATCCCGATTATGAAACTGAAGCAGTGTGAGGCCCTGAACGAAACAGGGGAGCAGGTCATGCTGGTCACGGACCACAGCTGTGTGCTGGAATCCATCGCCGATTACTGCGGCAAACGGAATCTGGACATGCATGTGGAGGAGCCTATGAACGGGATATGGGAAATCACGGTGACAAAGGTCTGATATGCACAGGGTGTCAGCATATGCTTTTGTCAATATTGGCTACAAAGTAATCGATGATTTCGCTGGTTCTGATGTCTGTGCTGCTGTGTTTGTGAATGGAGTAGACCACGTAGTCCAGGTCAAATTTCTCAATTTCAATGATTTTTAACTGTTTTTGGTACAGTTCCTTCTTTACGGCGATGTAGGGAAGGAACGCGATGCCGTGGCCGGCCTGGACCGCGCTTTTGACGGATTCGGTGGAGTCTAAGCGGTACATGACGTGAAAGTTGTTTACGGGATACCCCAGCTGCTTTATGTAGTCGCACAGAATCCGGTAGGAGCTGAAAGATTCGTTGAGCAGAATCAGGGGGTAATGTTTTAATGTCTCCAGGGTGATTCTGGGGTCAATAAGGTAATCGCTGCGTCCCACCAGGTAGATCTTGTCCCGGTAGGCTTCTTTGCACACAAGCTCCGGGGAATCGGTCTTTCCCACGATGAAGCCCAGGTCCGTCCGGTCATCCAGGACCTGGCGGATAACGTCGCTGGAGGGCGCGCTGGCCAGGTGAAAGGCGTGGTTTGGGAACTGGCGGTTTACTTTGTACAGGGAGCAGGGCAGCGCGTAGTTGCAGGCCACGGAGGTGGCGGTGATGTGGAAGGTGCTGCTGCCTGTATTTAAGTTGTCCAGCTCTTCTTTCAGGTCGCCGTAGAGGTTCATGAACTGGACGGCGTATTTCTGCAGAATCTGGCCGGCCCGGGTCAGCTCAATGCCTCTGTTGGAGCGCTCCAGAAGCTTTACATCCAGCTCTTCCTCCAGCCGCTGCATCTGCTGGCTTAAGGCGGGCTGGGAGATGTGGTTGTTCTGAGCCACTTTGGAGATGCTTTTTTCAGTGGCTATTTTGTAAAACATGATAATATGTTCTAGGAGCAAGGTACTGTACCTCCCGCAAGATTGTTATATTTTTGACCTAATTATACAGGAAACGTATTTTAAATACAAGATTTCCCATGGCTTTTGACGGCAAAGTCCTATAGGAAACCGTTATGCAGCATAAGGTTTTCAGATAATCAAAAAATTCACAATATGTTATAATGGAACTGTAGTAAAGCGTTCAAATCCTCAAAATAAAGTTAAGGAGGTACAAGGGATGCAGGAAAATGCAGCAGCACAGTCCCAGGGCACGTCCATCCGCAGGTCCAAACCCAGGAAGAAGAAGAAAAATCAGGTTCCGCTGGGGTTTTTAGGGCTTTTGCTGATTGTGGTTATTGCCCTTTTGCTGGGGCAGAAAAACGGCACGCTTGCATTGTTCTGGGTATTCGGATGCTGTTTCGGATTTATTTTACAGAAGGCCCGCTTTTGTTTTACCGCCTCAATGCGGGACCCGTGTATTACCGGCTCCACGTCTGTTACCCGTGCGGTGCTCATAGCATTTGCCATCACTACCATCGGATTTACGGCGATTAAGTACGGAGCTTATGTAAACGGCGGGGCTATCCCCGGGCAGAGCTACGTGATGCCGGTGAGTCTGGCGACCTGTGTCGGGGGCGTTATGTTCGGCATCGGTATGGTGATTGCCGGAGGCTGCGCTTCCGGAACCCTGATGCGCGTGGGCGAAGGTTTCAGCATGCAGATGCTAAGTCTGTTCTTTTTTGTGATTGGCTCTCTTATCGGCGCCGGCCATATGGGGTGGTGGACCCTGAATTTCAATGCCACCGCGCCCAGAATTTTCCTTCCGGACGTGTTCGGATGGGCGGGAGCGCTTATCTTGCAGCTGGCAGTTATCGGGCTTTTGTATATTGCGGCGGATAAGTATGAGAAGAAGCGAATGGGAAACTCTGATGATAATTAAAAAAATATAATAATAGGAGGAATTTTATCATGGCAGAATTTACAGTTGATTGTTTAGGTGAGGCTTGTCCGGTACCCCTTATGAAGGTTCAGAAGCAGATGGAGAAGATGGCGGTGGGCGACGTTCTGATTGCCCAGATTGACCACAGCTGCGCTATGAAGAATATTCCGGAGTGGGCAAGAAACAACGGCCACAATGTTGAGATTGAGGAAGTGGACGACGGCGAATGGGAAATCGTTATTGAGAAGACCAAATAGGAAAGCAGGTGCATAAGCTTTGAAGGCTTTTTGGGATAAAGTAAGCAAGAATCATTATTATAAAATGATTTTCAAGAACCCGTTTACATATGTGACCGGCGCCGTTCTGCTTTCGGTTTTTCAGATAGCTATCTTTGCCAGCACAGGTTCTCCGTGGGGCGTTTCGGGCACCTTCGCCAACTGGGGAGCGTGGCTTTACCGCCTTGTAGGGGGAAATGTAGACAAATGGTATTACTTTTCCTCCGAAGGAGCGCAGGCGACTTTAAACAACGGAATTCTGAACCACACGGGGTCATGGCTGAATTTCGGCATTATCGCGGGAGCCATGGTTGCGGTGCTTCTGGCCTCCCAGTTTAAGTTTAAGAAGATTAAGTCACTTAAGCAGGTGGTGGCGGCCACTCTTGGGGGCCTCCTCATGGGATACGGCGCAAGACTGGCGGGGGGCTGCAACATCGGAGCCCTGTATTCCAGCATTGCCTCCCTGTCTCTGTCCGGCTGGGTGTTTGCTGTTTTTCTGTTTATCGGAGCCTTTTTCGGAAGCAAGCTGCTTGCGAAATACTTTATGTAAAGGACGGGGATTGTGATGGAGAAGAAAACTGAACAGTACGACGTGGTCATCATCGGCGGCGGCGCCGCCGGTCTGACGGCAGCTATCTACTGCGGCCGCGCCAGGCTTAAAACCCTGGTGATTGAGAAGGCCCTGGTAGGCGGCCTGGCCACTTATACCAATGAGATTGAGAATTATCCCGGATTTCCGGAGGGCTCCACAGGGCTGGGGCTTATGGAGCTGTTCCACAAGCAGGCGAAAAAGTTCGGTGTGAAGTTTAAGCTGACGGACGTGAGGGGCGTCGGTTTGGAGGGCGATGACAAGGTGGTGGAGACGTTTCGGACGGATTACCACTGTAAATCCGTGGTTATCGCAAGCGGCGGCAAGCCCCGTCTTACGGGAGCGCCCAATGAGGACAAGTTCTTGTATGACAAGGGAATCTCTTTCTGCGCCACCTGCGACGCGGCTGCCAATACGGACAAAACGGTTATTGTCATCGGCTCCGGGGACGCGGCGATTGAGGAGGGCATGTTCCTGACCAAGTTTGCCAAAAAGGTGATTGTCAGCGTCATGCATGAAGAGGGAAAGATGGATTGCAATGAGATTGCCAAGGGGGAGGCCCTGGCGAATCCCAAGATGGAATTTATCTGGAACACCACGGTGGCGGAGTTCAGGGGCGATGAGGAGAGGCTGCGCAGCGTGGCCCTGAAGGATACCAGGACAGGGGAGATTATAGATGTCCCGGTGGATACCTGTTTTATGTTCATCGGCTACGTTCCCAACACGGAGATTTTCAAGGGAATCGTGGACATGACAAGGGCCGGGTACGTCGTAACCAATGAGAAAATGGAGACGAACATCCCGGGCGTGTTTGCTGCCGGCGACGTGAGGGACAAATTCTTAAAGCAGGTGGCTACGGCTGTGGGGGACGGAGCTATCGCCGGTTATGCGGCGGAGAAGTATATCGCGGAGAGCGAAATCTTTGAGAACCAGATTATGGACAAGACCATACCGGGAATCGTGTACATCTGGAACGCGGTTGTGGAGGAGAGCCGGGAGCTTTTAAGGGAAGTGGAGGCTTTTGAGGAGAAGCACAAAGGGCAGGTTAAGGTCAGCAAGGTGGACGTGTACAAGTCCAACGGCATTGCCCAGAGGCTTGGAATCGACGCCGTTCCGGCTGCGGCTGCCATAAAGGACGGCAAGGTGGCCGGGATTCTTACAGAGGGGATTACGGCTGAGTCTTTGGAGAGGCTGCTGGGAGTGTAGCGGAAGGAACGCGACATAACGGAAAAAGGATTGTTTGAGTTGCAAAAAGAGAGATGCCCGGGGTGGGCGTCTCTTTTTTTGGGGGGGAGAGGGGAAGGGAGGCGGAGGAGCAGGGACAGATGGGCAGAGGATTGCCAGGGGGTAGGGCAGCTATGGGATTGCCAGGCGGCCGGAGGAGGGGCAGGAGGAGATTGAAAAAGGGGATGGAGAATGGTAGAATAGGTGCTGTATACGTGAATACAGCTGTATCATTATATTAGAGGAAGGAGCTCTGGCTTTGTCAGATCGCAGAATTATGGACAATCTCAGCACATTGTGTTATCTGGAACAGGATGGAAAGTATCTGATGCTTCACAGGACCGTAAAGAAGAATGATGTGAATAAGGACAAATGGATCGGCGTGGGAGGTCATTTTGAGGAGGGGGAGAGCCCGGAGGAGTGCGTCATCCGGGAGGTTAAGGAGGAGACCGGCTACACGCTGACATCGTACCGGTACCGGGGGATTATAACCTTTGTGTCCGGAGCGGGAGTGACGGAATACATGTCCCTGTTTACGGCGGACGGATTTGAGGGGGAACCGGCTGCCTGCGATGAGGGGGAGCTGGAGTGGGTGCCCATAGAGAAGGTGCGGGAGCTTAATATATGGGAGGGGGATAAGATCTTCTTCCGGCTTCTGGAGGAGAATGTGCCCTTCTTTTCCCTGAAACTGGTGTATGACAAAAAGGGAGGCCTGGCAGAGGCGTTTCTCGACGGGAAGGCGCTTGAGGGCGGGCATGGGGTATGAGGAGCAGGATTTTTACATGGGAAGAGGAGAAAGTGCTGGGAGATATCGGAATCACATACACCGTACAACCGGGACATCTTGTCTATATGAAGGGGGACCCGGCAGAACGGGTTTACTATATCGTGAAGGGACGGGTAAGGATTTTTGAGAATCTGTATTCCGGGCGGGAGATGACGCTGGATGTGGTGGAATCCGGGAGAATTTTCGGGGAATCGGCATTTATACCGGGAAACACGCGGCCAGCCTGTGTGGAGGCGGTCAACAGGGTCACCCTGATCTCTTTCCGGATGGCGGACGTGCTACCCTATTTCCGCGCCAGAGCCGAGTTTGCCCTTCATTTTCTTCAGCTCTGCTCCAATACGATGGATCATCTGACAGCCCGGATGGAGGAGCAGTGCCTGCTGGACCGGTTTGGCAAGGTGGCCAGCTATCTTTTGGACGTGACGGAAAAGAATCCTGTGGAAAAGGGGATTGAAGGCGGAGCGATTCCCTACACCCACGAGGATCTGTCAGTCAGTCTCGGACTTAACAGGTCTACGGTGAGCACGGTGCTGAAAAAGTTTGAGCAGATGGGATGTGTAGAACGGGGATACGGGTATTTGAAGGTGAAGGACAGGAAGGCGCTGGAGGAGGTGGCGGAGCGGCAGAGGAAGCGGTAAAAAGGCAGCAGAAAGTGAAAAAAATCCCGGGAGATTGTTGTATATGCAACAATCTCTTTTTCCTTCTTATTTATAATAAAAGCAGATAAAAACAGAGAATAAAGCCGGCACCTGACAGCAGTAAAAACAGGTGCGGAACGGAGGAGAAGATGAAGAGAATGGAAATGCTGCTTTACATACTGGGCGGGAATATCCTGCTGGCTTTTGCCGTGTGCGCCTTTGTGGTTCCCAACGGGTTTATGCTGGGCGGGTCTACGGGTATCGCCCTGGTGGTGCGGTCCTGGATTCCGCTGCCCATTTCCGCGATCACGGCGGTTGTCAATGTGTCCCTGTTTGTGCTGGGGTATATCTTTTTGGGGAAGAAATTCGCCATGACATCCCTCATTTCCACGGTCATCTATCCGGTGATACTGGGCGCGTTTGAGCGGCTTCCCATGGGGACCTGGTTTTCCGGAGACACGCTTTTGTCCGCCGTGTTTGCCGGAGTCCTGATGGGCGGCGGAATCGGGCTGGTTATACGGGCAGGTGGATCCACGGGAGGCATGGATATTCCGCCCTGCATTCTCCAGAAATTAAAAGGGATTCCCGTGGGCAATTCTATGATGTGCTTTGATATTGTAATTCTTGGGCTGCAGATTCTGAGAGGGGGATGGGACGGTATCCTTTACGGGATCGTGGTGATTGTGCTTACGTCGGGGATGATGAACCAGACCATCCTCTCAGGGGAGAAGAAGATTGAACTGATTATTATTTCCCCCAAATATGAGGCGATCTGCAAAGCTGTTTTGAATGATCTGGACAGCGGCATGACTTTTCTGAATATAGAGACCGGTTACCGCAATGAGGCGCAGAAAGCCATCTTCAGCGTGGTGTATGCGAAACAGTACCCGGCATTTCGGGATAAGGCTTTGTCCATTGACCCTGACGCGTTTATCGTGGCGGCGCCGGTGATGAATGTAAACGGGCGGGGATATACGCTGTCCAGATAGTTTTTCCGGTTTTATTTTTCTTAATTTCTGCTTAAAATAATTGTGTTATGACCGGGTTTCGGATATAATGGATGGAAAAAGGGTAAATGCAAGGAGAGCAGATATGGGAACGTGTTTCAGTGATGTGGTGGAGCAGGCGCTCCGGGACATATATTATGACGTGACTACGGGCAGGGGACAGGAAAGCTTTCGGCGTCTGGAGCAGGCATCCGCGGCAGGGGATGGGGATGCAACATGTATTCTGGCCAGGTGCCTTTGCGGGTATCAGTATGTGTGGGCAGGCCACGGCTTCCCGGAAGACGACGACAGGGCCATAGCCCTCCTTTGCAAATCTGTGGAGCAGGGAAGCGCCATTGGAGTGATGGTGGCTCTCAGGACCGGGGAACTGACACCGGAGCTAATGGCCAAAATGCCGTTTTCGAGTTTGAAGGAGGCTTTCCAAGCGGTCGTTGAGAAGGCCGATATGGGGGATGCGTTCTGCCAGTATACAGTAGGCAATGCCTATTTTTGGTGGGATTTTCTTGAGATCGACGGGGTGGGGAGAGAGTCCTTTCCCAACCAGCAGGCATTTAAGGCGTATCTGAAGGATAATATTTCCAGATGTGAGGACTGGTTCTGGAAGGCCTTTCGGGGAGGTATGTACTATGCAGGGAACAACTTAAACCAGTACTATCTCAAGGGCGACGAGGACATTATAGCGCCGCAGCCTCAGAAGGCGGAGGGAATCTGGCGTATGGGAGCGGAACTGGGGTATCCGGTTCACCAGTATGTGTACGCGAAGAATCTGGACCAGGCCGGAGAGAAAGCGGAGGCCCTGCGGTGGCATGAGAAGGCAGCGGCAAGCGGTGAGAAGGACAGCTGGTTCTATGTGGGCCTGGCCTATGAGGAGGGAAAGATTGTTTCCAGGGACTTAAGCTATGCGGCCCAGTGCTATGAGAGAGGGATGAAGCCTTCCGGGAGCGTCGGGTGCTATAATCGGCTTGGGGCATTGTATTTTAAAGGCGAAGGGGTTCCCCAGGATTATGAGAGAGGGGTAAAGCTTCTGACGAAAGCGTATGAGGAGGAGAACAACTGGGGCTGCGTCTATCTGGGACGGGCGTACCTGTACGGGCTTGGCGTGAGGCAGGACTACCAGAAAGCCAGAGAGCTTTTGGAGAAGGTGACCTGGAGCAATGAGGAAGCTTACTATCTGCGGGGAGTGATCTACGCCCAGGGACTGGGAGTGCCGACGGACATTAAGAAAGGGGTTGAGTTCCTTCAGAAGGCGCCTAACCGGGCGGAAGCCAGGGAGGAGCTGGGAAAGTACAAGAAGACTCTGTTCGGGAGATGGGTCCGCAGATAGGCGAAAGCCGGTTGTCACAGTATCGAGATTCGTAAATAATACATAAAGGAGAATGTTTGGCCATGAAGCAGGATATGATAGTGATCTTGGATCTGGGAAGCACGAAGAATACGGATATTGCCCGTCAGATCCGCGATATGGGGGTGTACAGTGAGATTCATCCCCACGACATCACGCCTGAGGAGTTGAAAAAGCTGGAGAATGTCAGGGGTATTGTGTTAAACGGCGGTGAGAACCGGGTAGTGGACGGCGTTCAGGTGGACATTGACCCGGCGATTTATCAGTGCGGGTATCCGCTGCTTGCCATTGACCATCCCACGGCAAAATGCGAGCGGAATTTACAGACCCTTCCGGACGAGGCCGCGCTTAGGGAGTTTGTGTTTGGTGTGTGCCAGGCTCAGGCCAACTGGAATATGAAGAACTTTATAGGGGACCAGGTGGAGATTATCCGCAGACAGGTGGGGGAGAGGAAGGTGCTTCTTGCCCTGTCCGGCGGAGTGGATTCTTCGGTGGTTGCGGCTTTACTGATCAAGGCTATCGGAAAACAGCTGGTGTGTGTCCATGTGAACCATGGGCTTATGAGGAAACATGAGTCAGAGAGTGTGGTTGAGGTGTTTAAGAATCAGCTTCACGCCAATCTGATCTATGTGGATGCCACAGACCGTTTTTTGGGTAAACTGGAGGGCGTGGCGGATCCGGAGAAAAAGAGGAAGATCATCGGCGGCGAGTTTATCAGGGTGTTTGAGGAGGAGGCCAGGAAGTTGGAAGGCATTGACTTTTTGGGCCAGGGAACCATTTACCCGGATATTATTGAGAGCGGAACCAAGACGGCCAAGATGGTAAAGTCCCACCACAATGTGGGCGGACTGCCGGAGGACCTGAAGTTTGAGCTGGTGGAGCCGTTAAAGCAGCTGTTTAAGGACGAGGTGCGGGCCTGCGGCGTGGAGCTGGGGCTGCCGGAGTCCATGGTTTACCGTCAGCCGTTCCCGGGGCCGGGGCTGGGTGTGAGATGCCTGGGGGCTATTACCAGGGACAGGCTGGAGGCTGTGCGGGAGTCGGATGCCATTTTGCGTGAGGAGTTTTCAAAGGCCGGGCTTGACAGGAAAGTTTGGCAGTATTTTACGGTGGTGCCGGACTTTAAGTCCGTGGGCGTGAAGAACAACGCCAGGTGCTTCGACTATATGGTGATCATCCGGGCTATCAATACGGTGGATGCCATGAGCGCCGGTATTGAGCGGGTGGACTGGGATGTGCTGCAGAAGATTACGGACCGGATTTTGAACGAGGTGGGGAATGTGAACCGGGTTTGCTTTGACATGAGCCCGAAACCTCCTGCTACCATAGAGTTCGAGTAAAAATTAAGCCTGGAAACGTATGGGGGAAACTATGACTCTAAAATTAATAAAACTCACGAAGCAATACGAAAAACAGTTATGCGAAATGATTGATGAGTGGAAATTAGATCAGGAGATCAATCACACCAATCGCTCACCATGGGCAATTTTTAAAAATGACTGTCACGAGTTCGATTACTATCTGGAACACCTTGAGGTAAAAGAAGCCTCAAAAGACCGGGTTCCTGATTCGGTGTTTTTTCTGCTGGACGAAGACAGAGACAGACTTCTTGGGGCTGTAAATATCCGTCATTATCTGAATGACGCTCTGCTGAAAGAAGGCGGGCATATAGGAGACGGAATCAGACCTGGTGAAAGAAGGAAGGGGTATGCGACGGAGATGATCCGTCTGGCACTGATTGAATGCAAGAAGCTGGGGATAGATAAGGTGCTGATGACATGCAGTAAGGATAATATCGGTTCTGCCAGATCCATTGTAAAAAACGGAGGCGTCCTTGAAAGCGAGTTCGTGAATTCGGATGGTGATATAGAACAGAGGTATTGGATTTCAATTTGATGTGATCGTGACTCTGGAGGAAGAAACATAGGAGAGACAGATCCATTCCCACAGTGCCGGCACCGATCCTGTCGCCATACGAATACCGTCGCTGGTGATGACCGGACGGTTCGCGGACGGAATGGATCCATCCAGAGTGGGCCGCATGATATTGTATTCCTGGCGCATTCAGGGATTATCCGGCGGAGCAGGGGGACGTGCGTTTCACGCTTAAACTGCCGGTCAGGTCTTGACATTTTCGGGAGATGGTGTTATATTATTAACAAGCAAATAGAAGGGAGTAGCGAACATCCTTTATGGATGTATTTGAAACCGACAGCCGATGCCGAGAGGCATCCGTATCAAATGAGACAGCAAGACTTTTATTGTGGCAGACGTCATGGTAAAGGTCTTTTTTGCTTATAAGAATTGCTGTTGCAAACCTACAAGGAAGGAGAATAAGGATATGACGGAGGAGACAAGACGAAGGGAAATCAACGAGGCCATACGAGCCGGAGAGCGCGCGCTGCAAAGCCTGAGATCGGCAGAACAGGAATTGTCAAGTGCGAGAAACTGGGGATTTTTCGATATGCTGGGAGGCGGTTTCATTACCGATATGATAAAACACTCAAGGATTAATGATGCCTCATCCTATATTGACAGGGCCAAAACGGATCTGAGTGTATTTGAAAAAGAACTTAGGGATATTCCGGATTACGGTGAACTGAACGTGGATATTGGCAGCTTCCTCTCATTTGCTGACTTTTTTTTCGACGGACTGGTGGTGGATTATCTGGTACAGTCCAGAATCAATGAGGCCAGGGACAGGGTACAGGAGGCAATACGCAAAGTAGACGGACTGCTGGCAGGACTTCGGCGCCAGGCATAATATACATATAGAAGGGAGATGTTTATATGGGATGTTTGGGAAATCTGGTGTGGTTTATATGCGGAGGTGCGGTCAGCGGGATAAGCTGGTGTCTGGCAGGCTGCCTCTGGTGCATCACGATTATTGGAATTCCGGTGGGAATGCAGTGTTTTAAATTGGCCTCTGTCAGCTTTTTTCCGTTTGGAAAGGAGGTTGTTTATGGGGGAGGCGCAGGTTCGTTTCTGCTGAATATTGTCTGGCTGCTGGTATCAGGGCTGCCGCTGGCGGTGGAACATCTGGCAATCGGAATAACACTCTGCATCACGATTGTGGGAATCCCCTTTGGACTGCAGCAGTTCAAACTGGCCAAATTGGCTCTGATGCCTTTCGGAACGGAAATCTTTTGAAAAGAGGCTTGCTTTTTCCGGAAAATAGGGGTAATCTAGAGGAAGGCTGCGGACTGCAGAGGCAGTCCGGCAGACTGTAAAATTTTCAGAAGTTATGGGGGAGGAGAGGTATTTGAAAAGAATGAGAACGAAGGCCGGAAAGCTGTCGGGGATACTTTGTCTGGCGGCAGCGGCGGCGCTTGCCTGGTCGCATCCGGCACTGGCGGAGGAACAGGCGGAGCAGGATGCGCCCCGCAACCAGTGGATTAATATGGAGAAAGGTCCCGGGGAGGCCCGGTGGGTGGATGAAAACGGCGTCATATCGGACATCCCGGGAGTAAAACCCCAGCAGTCCGGCGGCCAGGAAGAAGAGGCTTATCAGGAGGTCGGACCGGGGGTGGGCGTAGCCCAGGAGAGTCTGGAATCGGGGACAGGCGAGGGCGGTCAGGAAGCGGACGGCCAAGCGGCTCAGAACGTTGAGGACACGGTTGCGGGAGAGAACGGCCAGCCGGCTCAGGAGGCGGCCTCAGGGGAGGCGGGAGAGAGCGGCCAGCAGACTGCGGGCCGGACAATCGATCCCAACCGGCCTATGGTGGCTCTGACTTTTGACGACGGTCCCTACGCGCCGGTGGGCAATCAGATTATGGATTGCCTGGCTCAGTATGGAGGGAAGGCTACTTTTTATGTGGTGGGCAACCGCTGCGCGGCTTATCAGACGGAGATGCAGAGAATGGCTGCAGAAGGCCATGAGATTGGCAATCACACCTATGAGCATAAATACCTTCATAAGCTGAGCGCTGACCAGATTCAGTATCAGGTGAACCGGGGAAGTGAAGTCATTCAGGCGGTAAGCGGCGTGGCGCCAGCTACGGTGCGGCTGCCGGGAGGCAATAAAAATGCCACGGTTCTGGCCAATGTGCAGGCTCCCATGATTATGTGGAGCATCGACACTCTGGACTGGAAGACAAAGAACACGCAGAGCACGGTGAACAAGGTGCTGGGAACCGTGCGGGACGGAGATATTGTCCTGATGCATGAGCTTTACAGACAGACAGGAGACGCGGCGGTGCAGATTATTCCTGCTCTGACAGAGAGAGGATATCAGCTGGTGACGGTCAGTGAGCTGGCACAGTATCGGGGCGGGCTTCAGGCAGGACGGCTTTACAGCGCCTTCCGGCCATAAGAGGCCAAAACCGCAGACATAAACATACATACCGGAAATGAAACAGAGGAAAAAGACCACATGTGACTAGGCCTTTTTCCTCTGTTTTTGCTGCAGGTGATCGGTCAGTCTGTTGGACAATTTGCTGCACAGAAAGGCTCCGACGCAGATAGACGCCAGGTAAATCCCGATTCCCGGAATCACGCCCAGTATGAGGGATATCTGGTGAAACACCACCTGGGTTACAGGATAGTAGGGCGAGATGTAGAACATATCGGCTTTTCCGCCGGTGAGCACATTGATGGCAGTGGCAACGAGGCAGAACACGAAAAAGAGAGGGACGGTGCAGAGGAAATCCCGGGTTGTTTTGCCGGCCAGTCCTAAAGCGGCACAAAAAAGCGCGATAAACACCAGGAAAATGTGCCACAGTAACCCGTGGAGCGTCAGCGTCCAGAATGGATGCATCAGGCCGGACGGCTCCGCCAGAGCCATGATGCCTCCTAACAGGCCGAAGGACTGGAGGTAGGAAGCGGCGGTTTTTCTGGGGACGCCAGGGGGAATCAGGGGAAAGACGAGGCACAGGTACATAGGCGTGCTGCAAAGCTGAAAAGGAAAGTACCACCAGTCATACTGTCCCTGATTGACGATCTCATAGATAAAGAACTGCTTGTACAGCTCACTGACCGCCAGAAGAACTCCGCATATCCATAGTATGAAGCTGGCCCGGGACGCGGCGGGGACATAGGAGTCCAAAGGGCTGCAGTGCCCGGCCAGAAGAATAGCCAGAAAGACGGCGGCGGTCAGTCCAAGGAGAGAAAAAATTATATGAAAGGCAGACCAGGGAGAAGGCGGCGTCATGGGCCATGCGGTCTTCTGGAGTAGGTAAGACAGATCGGACTGAATGACTGCATGACTCATGATAATTCCCCCTTTCACAGGCTGCTGCGTTGTACTCTTCGTAATACAATCATGAAAAGTATACCCCATATTTTATGCAGAATCAACGTCTTCACGCGGCAAAAGGGGAGAAGAATGTGGAAACACGGGCATTTCACAGCAGATTTGGTAAAAATTTTACTTGATAAATCTGAAAAATACTATATAATGTATTACTAGCAATGTGAAGTTTATGCATTGCTATGCATATATATGAGGAGGATACTATTATGAAAAAACAGGTAATAGCACTTTTGACA
>JAAWHK010000028.1 GCA_022795805.1 Hungatella sp.
TAACGGCCGTATTTGGTGAAGTTCTCCTTCCTATACTCGCTTTCATAGTCCAGAATCGCCACACTTCCGTCTTCCAGCTCAAACACCTTATCCATCCGCAGCTCTCTGGCCTGGACAATGGGAATATTGGTCGGCCTTACATCCACTACCTTTAAATCCATTCCCAGTCCAAACAGCGAAAGGCTTTTCCCCTTCATTCTCTCACCAAAAAGCTTCGATACAATATCCTTGTTCTGATACGCAATATCACTGTTTTTGTCTTCTAAACCCATCCGTTTTTCCTCTGTTTTTATCCTGGGGCTTCCAGGATTCATCCTTTCCTGCTTCTATTATACTCTCTGTCCAGCTTGTAATGCAATAGCTTCTTTTTTCCGGTACGGTATCATTTGTGTCCAACTTGGACACCTCCCTCTGTTACCCCCCACTCCATCCACACGATAGTTACTGAATCCATGCCTCCTGCGGCATATTGTTTATAAGACGTTCAAAATCTTTGGTACTCCCATACATCTCATAAAACTTCACTTCATTCGCCCTCTCATAGGCTTCCTCTATCTGTCTCACCATTTGAAGATAGCCTGTATTTTTATCCCTCAAAATATCCATGGCCGCTTTCAGGCAGTCATACCTGTGTTCCAGTCCCATATAAGCATGGTATATTTTGAAACAGTGCAAAGCCGCCTCAATCAGGTCGTCTTTCCGCATGCGCTTCAGATACTCCCTGCTCCTCTGTCGCGCATAACTGTCCGCACACTGCAGGCCCAGATAAACCTGCTCATAAGAGTCCCATCCCAGCAGTCCCCCTCCATCCTCCCCTGCTCCTATGGCTACAAAGAATCTGTCAAAACACTCAGGTACATATTTATTTTTCAAATCCGCATACATCTGCTCACATTCCGCATACAGTTCCGTAAACATAAGCTTTAACTCATATGCCTCATCCTCGTCTCCATCCAGAGCATTTATCAGTGTTTCATCATCAAAATCTATCCACCATCTCACACTTTCACATTCGCTCATGATTCCGTATAAGTTCTCAAGAATATAGTCAAGATTGATATTTTTTACAATCGGCTTCCGGTATCTGAGCTGTCTGGCCTTTTTTCGCTTTGTTTCCCTATAGTCTTTCATCCTCAATACCTCTATGAATCTGCAGTTTACTCGTCCATATCAAATACATGAATATATCCTTCCGGCAGGAAACGCGGATTCGTACTGATACCGTCTGCCACACCCTCATAACCGTCCGGAAAAATAGCGTCAAGCAAATTGTCGGCACTGTCTGACTCTGCCTCCACTGTCCCTGTCATATGAATATAGATATCAAATTCAATCTCTTTCATCGCCTGCCTCCTTAAAGTTTCTTACATAACCCCAAAGCCCCGGGATTCGTCCTGGGGAGTCTCTGGTATTTGTCTTTATAAGGGCAGGTCTCTTTCCATTCGCATTGAAAACACTCACATTTCTTATTTTTATTCTCATACTTTTTCATGTCGTATTCTCTCCTTTTTATCACAGAATCCATCCTAACATCGCGTATACACATAACACGGTTATAAAAACTTCCCATACTTTACTTTCGCTATATGTATCCCTATGCAATGCGCTTTGTACTGCCATCATACCGCCTTTCGCTCTTAAAATAGGGATAAAAGCTTATATAAACCCTTATCCCTCTTACCTTTATTCTCTAAATAAATCTCTCCTGCAGCAAAATCATAAACTCAGATGTGTCAGATAGAATGCTCCTTGGGAATACCGTTCATTAAACCAACTCCAAATTTCAATTCGGTCTGTCCCCTCCCCAAAGCCAAGAAACTCCTCTTGTATTTCGTCATTATCATCCACCGGAATATCACCAAATATCTTCCACAGCCTCTCCAGCTCCCAATCGTCAAATTTACATCCATAGTCCACATCCATCAGCGCCTCCATGCATCCGCACTCTGGACAATGCTCCATATCAGCATCATAATGCATTTCCAAATCTTCATCCCTGCCAATCCATCTGCCGCAGGAATTACACCTTACAATCTGCATTCGTCCTCCTCTCTCGTCCGCATCATTCCGATTCATTACATGGCTTAACTTCTTAATGGGAGCAAATCCGTATGCTTTCTCCGCTTCCCCAGCTAAGGTTTACCCCGCAAAGAGGGCAGTTCTTAATTCCCTGAACGACAAAATGCCTGTTCCCTAACAGCTCGCAGACAGGGCATCCATATGTTATATATGGCTCCTTTTCCCCCTCTTCATGATGGTGCTCCGTTGGACAGACATATACCAGCCGGTGACATGCCTTATCTGCTCTGACTACGTATCCCCTGATGCTCCCATATGCTATGGCCGAAAGGCTCTCGTCCTCTTTCTTATCCATCTCTTCGTCTGAAAGCAATTCCCTCTCCGCCTCGCCTTTACGGGAGTTTTGGGCTGCCTCCCGGCTCTTTTCCTCTGGTTTCCTCTCGCCTTTCTCATTGATTTCTATACACATTTTGGACTCTGGAACAACGGATTGCCGGATAGGGAAAGGTATCTTTGCCGCCTCCTCCTTTTCTTTCCGGCTCTTCAATTCCTTTATATCCGGAAGCGTAATCGTACCGTTTGCTCTCAATAATTCCTCCCCTTTCCTCTGCCATTCCCTTGGGAGACCGCATAATTCCGATACCACGGAAAAGCCCAGAACGCCTTCTTTGAATTTCTTCATAAGCCCCTTGTCCAGGTTGCTGTATATGGCCTTATATCGCCCTATTTGCGTCTCTGACACGCCTGTAATCTGTGCAAGCAGTTCCCTGGTCTTTCCTGCCAGGTTATGTTCCTTTTTCAACTCCCTGGTCAGTTTCTCCGCTTCCACCACTTCCATCATTCTCTCCCAATCCGTTTTATTCCGAAAGCCGTTTGCCATGATGATTGCCAGTCTGTCCGCCACGTCATCCTCTTTATACACGCAGGGCATATACCGCCTTTCTTCCTTTCCCTCTTCCAATAATGCCAGCACCGCCAGCCTTCTTCTGTGACCTGCAAGTACCTTATATTTCCCATTTTCGGGCCTGTTCACAAGCAACGGCTGCAATACCCCAGCCACCTCAATGGACTGTTTCAGCTTGTCATCCACCAGATAGAAATTCTCTTTAGATGGAAGCAAATCATTCACATCTATCATCATAATCTGCTTTCCTGATGCCTGCTTCGTATCGGATTTTCCTTCCGTCTCCATTTCCCTTATTCTCGATTCCTTTAATTGTCCCCTGGAACGCTGATTTAATATCTGTACCAGATTAAAGTCGCTGTTCTTCTCCATTTTTCCTCCTTTTGTGTCCGATTTGGACACATTCACACCCTCTCATCATCCATGCCTTTGTGTCCAATTCGGACACATTTCCAGATACTCTTCAACCAACGCCTTATAGTCCTGAGCAGCGCCGCAGCGGCTGGAATACTCCAAGATTGGTTTCCGGGCAAACGTGCTGGGCTTCATCTTGGCCGTGCGTCTTATATGGGTATGGAACAAAGGATACATTTCCAAGCCTTTTAAATACATTTCCCCCTGTTGGTCTGCTTCGTTTGTCCTGTCATATTGGGTAATGAAACAGCCGCAGAAACGCAGCGCCGGATTTAATTCTTCCCGGGCATTGTCAATCTGCTCCATTAGCTCTGCCAGACCGTCAATGGCAAAATCATCAATGGTGACTGGCACAAGCACGTCATCCGAAGCTGCCAGCGCATTGATCGTGGAGATATTAATATCCGGTGCGTTGTCAATAATGCAGAAATCATAGTTTCCATCTATCTGCTCCAACGCTTTTCTGAACCGGATATGCTGCGGTCTTTTTTGGTCTAGCATTACGTTCAGACAGGCCGTCAGCAAATTCATATTCGCTGTTACTATATCCAGCCCCGCATAATCTGTAGACTGAATCACCTCAAACATATCTATGTTCCGCTCTGTCAAAAGTTCCGCTGCTCCTTTTCTTGTATAGCCATGACGATTCAGAATCTTACTGGCATCCCCCTGTTTATCGTTGTCAATCAGCAGCACTTTTCTTTTATGAACGAATGCCAAAATATGCGCTATATTTACACTTGAAAGAGTTTTTGCGCATCCGCCTTTTAAATTGATGACAGATATTGTTCTCATACTTTTTCTCCCTTGCGTTCTCTATGTTTTCCTCTATACTTTAATCCCCTACATTCCTCCACAGACGCCGCCATTACATCATCCAGAAATGCCTCAAACTGTCCCTTTTCTATCATTACCTCAAACGAAACACTCTCAAAAGGAAAATACGCTTCCGTTTCATGGTCATACCGGCATGTCCACCATTCATCTCCTCCGTCCACCTGATTGCAGAAGAACAAATCTCTGTACAGCACTCCCTGACGAATGCTCCAATTTCCATGGGTGAAGAACAATTTTAACATAGCGATATCCCGAAATCTACAGAATGTAAAAAGACTGCTCTCCTCCGTAAGAGGATGCAGTCTGAACGCTAATCCATTTCTTTTTATCCAACAATTTCGTTGGCACAATTCTACCAGCTTGTTGTGTTCGTTTTCCGAAACATGCTCCATAGCCGCCCACATGGACGTGTATTCTTTTTCATACCTTTTCTTTAGATTACTCATGATTAATCCTTTCTTAAAATGACATAAGAAAAGGGAAAAATTCCGCTTAATACAGAACCCTTCCCTTACTTTCTGTTAAATGACTTATGATTTTACTCTGTGTTTAAGCATGTGCATATAATGCGCTCTCTGCTTTTTCATATTCCGCTTCCGTATATCCCATAGATAATATCTGCTCCCTTGTAATACTGGCTTTGATCATTCCCTCAATTGCCTCTATTCTTGCCTCCATTCTTCCCTCTGTTCTTGCCAGTTCGCTAATACTCTCCGACCAATTACACATAATCTGGATTCTCCTTTCCAATTCAGCAGTCATTTTCATTCCATATTCATCTGCCAGTATACGTCTCTTCTCTGATGCGTCTTTCTTGGAAACTAACGCATCGCAGCCGGACGCGGCTGCCATTGCCAGCCGACTGACTACCAGCGCTCTCATCGCTCTCGCGGAACACCCGTCTTTTGTGCGGCTGGCTCTGGGAATGGGACCGGAGGCCCCCATTCCGGAACCGGTCTGGGATACCATCCGAAATTTTGTTCTTACATCCCTGAAAACATACCACCCATGATCATTTTCATCACCTGACCCTCTCCTCAATCAGCTCCCGCAGCCTCCCATAACTTTCGGCCTGATTGATCTCGTTTCTCAGCGCAGCCGAATGGGCGAGGCCAGCCGTGTACCAGGCCACATGCTTGCGCATCTCCCTGATACCCAGATACTCTCCCCGGTACTCCACCTGCAGTTCCATATGCCGCAGAATCTCCTCCCGTATCTCGTCCACAGAGGGCGGCTCCGGCTCCTGCCCGGTCTCCCCGCAGTAAAGGAGGCCGGCAAAAATCCAGGGATTTCCTTTCGCCCCTCTGGCCGCCATCACCCCGTCACAGCCGGTCTCCTCCATCATCCTCACCCCGTCCCGGGCCGTGAAAATATCCCCGTTCCCGATAACCGGAATCTTTACCGCCTCCTTCACACGGCGGATAATATCCCAGTCAGCCTTTCCCGAATAAAACTGCTCCCTGGTGCGCCCGTGGACCGCCACCGCGGCAGCCCCGCATCCCTCCGCGATCTTCGCGATCTCCACGGCATTAACCCGGGAATCGTCAAATCCCTTCCGTATCTTGACGGTTACCGGCTTCTTCACCTTCCCGACCATGGCCGTCAGGATTCGCTCCACCAGCCGGGGATCCTTCATGAGAGCCGATCCCTCCCCGTTGTTCACCACTTTCGGCACAGGACATCCCATATTAATATCGATCCAGGCGTAGGGGCCGTCCTCCACCCGGGCGGCAATCTCACTTAATATCTCCGGGTCTGATCCGAAAAGCTGCAGGGCCACCGGCCCCTCCTCATCCCCCACCTCCATGAGAGGCTTCGTATTGCGGTTTTTATACAGGATGGCCTTGGCGCTGACCATCTCCGTGTACATCAGACCGCACCCCTGCTCCCTGCACAGAACCCTGAAAGGCCTGTCCGTTACCCCGGCCATGGGAGCCAGAATAAAGGGGTTCTCCAGTTTCACATTACCTACTGTCAGTGTTTTCAAATTCTCTCTCCTTTTTCAAAGCCGCATCCGTCATCACACCGTATGTTTGCGGGAGTACCCCGGGACCCATTCACCCATTCTGTCCTGTCTGGTACTCCGGCATCTGCTCTCCCAGAAAAAATACCCGGTAAAACAGCTCCAGGGACTCCAAAAGCTCCCTCTTCTCCAGCTGATACTGCTTAATCTTCAGCGCGCTTCCGATCTCATCGAACAGGTAATCCGCCTCATGGGCAGTCACCTTAAACTCCAGATTCCCCTCCCTGTCAAACTCCATGGTCAGCACGCCGCCTACATCCTCCGTGTACAGAACGCACATAATCTGAAGCTCCTGACGGATGCTCTCCGGCAGCGCCGAAAACCGCTGGTTAAAATAATACTTCTGCTCATAAGAGCTGGCTCCGCAGAGCACTGTATTCTCTTCCATGCAATCTTTCCCTCACCTTTCTGTGGCTGCGGCCGCCCCGTTTGGCAGTCACACGCTGAGCATTCACGGTATGAACCGTAAAAAAGAAGGCTCCTGCTTGTAAAAGCGGAGCCCTGCCTTTTTGGCTGCCTGTCTGCCTATCTGCTCATCAGCTTGCTGATATTGTACTGATCCTCCGGGATGTCCTTGGTCATAGCCAAAGCCTCCTGGATGTCAAAATCCACGTAAGCGCCGTTCTTGTAAGCCACCACACGGTTGCTCTTTCCCTCGGCCAGAAGTTCCACCGCCTTGGCTCCCATGATGGTAGCGTACACACGGTCCTTACAGGTGGGTGTGCCGCCTCTCTGCATGTGCCCCAGGATGGTGGCCCTGGTCTCGATGCCTGTGGCCGCCTCGATCCTGCGGGCCATGGATGCGGAATGGCCGATCCCCTCCGCGTTGATGATGATGTTGTGCTTTTTGCCCTTCTTACGGTTCTCGATGATGCGGTTGATCAGCATCTGCTCGTCGCCGTCATACCGCTCCGGAAGAAGAATGTCCTCCGCGCCGTTGGCGATACCGCACCACAGCGCAATATATCCCGCATGGCGTCCCATAACTTCTATGATGCTGCACCTCTCATGGGAGGTAGATGTATCACGGACCTTGTCGATGGCATCCATGGCCGTATTGACCGCCGTGTCAAAACCTATGGTGTATTCCGTACATGCAATATCGAGATCAATGGTTCCGGGAACGCCTATGGTGTTTATGCCCAGAGCCGACAGCTTGCCCGCGCCTCTGAAGGATCCGTCGCCGCCGATAACCACTATGCCGTCGATACCGTGCTTGCGGCAGATCTCCGCGCCCAGCGCCTGTCCCTCGGCCGTGGTAAACTCCGTACACCTGGCCGTGTAGAGAATGGTGCCTCCCCGGTTAATGGTATCCGACACGCTGGTGCCCTCCATGTCGATAATCTCTTCCTGAAGAAGTCCTGCGTATCCGCGCATAATGCCCTTTACCTTGATTCCCTTCGCAATGGCCGCACGCACCACGGCACGAATAGCCGCATTCATGCCCGGTGCATCACCGCCGCTGGTTAATACGCCTATTGTTTTCACTGTCTTTGCCATCTTCTTACCTCCTGAATTGTAAACGTCCTGCAGCCATGCCAAAAGACATGGTACAACGCCGCAGATTTTTGTAAAGAATAAATTTACGAATCCCCCTCGCAGCCGCGGTCCCTACAGCCTGAACCCCGGCATTTCGTACTATGATTATTCTAATTCAATTTCCTTATACTTTCAACCCTTTTTGTACTGCTCTGACATTTTTTTCACCAAGAATTTTTGTAAGCTCTTCCAAAAGCTCTTTGTCACAACACACATTCCAGTTGGCAGGCAGAATCTTTTTTGCCCGCTCCTTTGCCAGCCAGATCACCACCTGGTCAGAACCCTCTCTGGTCTTTAAACACTCCATCACGGAGCCTGCAGACCTGTCATAGGCCTCCTTGTCCGCAAACTGCAGCCACACTTGTTTAGGCAGCTTCTCAAAAGGCGTGATCTTCTCGCAGATCAGCTTGCCCACCGGATCCTCCCCTATGGAGACCCGGCCTGACACGAACACCTTTGACTCCTCCACCAGCACGTCCCTGTTTTTTTCATAATCCCTGGGAAATACCAGCACCTCCACGGAACCCGCCAGATCCTCAATGGTAATAAATGCCATCATCTGGTTCGTCCTGGTGATCTTCGTCACCTTTCCGGTGATGATCCCGCCTATGGTTACCCGGGAATTGTCCTCCGCCTTCGCCCTCTCTGTCTCTTCATCCACCACAAAATCCGAGGACACCGCTGTCACGCAGGATCTCCACAGAGATTCAAACGCCTCCAGCGGGTGACCGCTGACATAGATCCCCAGGGTCTCCTTCTCAAAGGCCAGAAGCTCCTCCTTCTCAAACTCCTCCACATTGGGAAATGTGATCTGAAAGTTCTGTTTCTCCTCCTCGCTTACAAAGTCAAACAGGGACATCTGCCCCTCCATGGCATTTTTCTTCTCCTTGCTCTTTTGTTCCAGCATCTCCGCCGCCACCATCACCTTCTGCCGGCGGCTGCCCGGCAGGCTGTCCAGGGCTCCGCATTTTATGAAGTTCTCCAGCGTTCTCCTGTTTACCTCCCTGCCGCCCATGCGCTCCACAAAGTCGTCCATCGTTCTGAACAGTCCGTTGGCCGTCCTCTCCGCCACGATGGCCTCCACCACGGATTTCCCCACGCTCTTGACGGCCGACAGCCCGTAACGGATGGCTTTCCCTGACACGGAAAACCCGCTTTCCCCCTCATTAATATCCGGCGGCAGAATGGGAATCCCCATCTGGCGGCAGATGAGAATATACTCCGCGCTCTTATTGCCGCTGTCAATCACCGAAGTCATAAGCGCCGCCATAAACTCCTGGGGATAGTAGTATTTCAGGTACGCCGTCTGGTAAGCCACCACCGCGTAGCAGGCCGCATGGGATTTATTGAAGGCATAACTGGCAAAATCCGTCATCTCGTCAAAAATATGGTTGGCCGTCTTCTCGTCAATGCCGTTGCGGACACAGCCCTTCACGCCCTCCTCATCGTTGCCGTAGACGAAATTCTGCCGCTCCTTCTCCATAACCGATGCCTTCTTCTTGGACATGGCCCTCCGCACCAGGTCGCTGCGCCCCAGGGTATATCCCGCCAGATCCCGGACGATCTGCATCACCTGCTCCTGGTATACGATGCACCCGTAAGTGGAATTCAGAATCGGCTCCAGCTGGGGACAGTCGTAAGTCACAGACCCCTGCTGATTCTTCCCTTTCAGGTACTTGGGAATAAAGTCCATAGGCCCCGGCCTGTACAGGGAGATGCCTGCGATGATGTCCTCCAGGTTCTGGGGCTTAAGCTCCTTCATAAAGCTCTTCATCCCGCTGCTCTCCAGCTGGAACACCCCGTCGTCTTTTCCCGTGCCGATGGAATCCAAAACCTGCTTGTCATTAAAATCAATCCGGTCGATGTCCAGGTCTACGCCCCGATTTTTCTTTATCTGCCCCACCGCGTTCTGAATGACGGTCAGGGTCCGCAGTCCCAGAAAATCCATCTTCAAAAGCCCCAGCTCCTCCAGGGTGGTCATGGTAAACTGAGTGGTGAGCGTTCCGTCCTGCGCCCTGGACAGGGGCACATAATTGTCAACCGCGGTCCGGCTGATAACCACCCCCGCCGCGTGCATGGAAGTATGCCTGGGAAGGCCCTCCAGGCGCATGGACATATCAATGAGATATTTCACATCCGAATCCTCGGCATAGGCCTTCTTGAGATCCGGGCTGGTTCTAAGGGCCTTCTCAAGGGTAATCCCCAGATCCTTTGGTATCATCTTGGCGATGGCGTCGCAGCGGGCATAAGGCATGTCCAGAACCCTTCCCACATCCCGTACCACACCTCTTGCCGCCAGCGTACCGAAGGTGACGATCTGAACTACCTGATCCTTCCCGTACTTCTCCACCACGTAGTCGATAACCTCCTGGCGGCGCTCATAGCAGAAGTCAATATCAATATCCGGCATGGACACCCTCTCCGGGTTCAGGAACCGCTCAAACAGCAGATTATACCGGATAGGGTCAATGTTGGTGATCTCCAGACAATAGGAGACGATGCTTCCCGCCGCGGAGCCTCTCCCCGGCCCCACCATAATATCGTGGGAACGGGCAAAATGGATGAAATCCCACACGATGAGGAAGTAGTCCACATACCCCATGGTGTGGATCACGTTCAGCTCATAGTCCAGACGTTTCCTGAGGGTTCCGTCGTCCTTTGGATACCGCCGCTTCATGCCCTCGTCACACAGTTTATTTAAGTACTCCCAGGAGTCATACCCGTCGGGCACGTCAAACCTGGGCAGCTTCGTGACGCCGAACTCGATCTCCACATTGCACCTCTCGGCTATTTTGTGGGTGTTGTCACAGGCCTCCTGGGCGTAGGGAAACAGCGCCCGCATCTCCTCCTCGGACTTTACGTAAAACTGGCCCCCCTCATACCGCATCCGGTTCTCGTCAGACACCTTCTTCCCCGTCTGGATGCACAGAAGGATGTCATGGGCAGCCACATCGTCCGCGTAGGTATAATGGATGTCATTGGTCGCCGCAAGCTCTATGTTTAGCTCCCTGGAAAGACGAAGAAGGGCCTGGTTCACCGTCTTCTGAGCCGGGATCCCATGATCCTGCAGCTCCAGAAAGAAATTCCCCTTCCCGAAAATCCCCTCATACCGCAGAGCCGCCTCCTTTGCCTGCTGATACAGCCCCCTCTCCAGATACTTCTGAACCTCCCCGGCCAGGCAGGCGGAGAGGCAGATGATTCCCTCATGGAACGTCTCCAGAATCTCGTAGTCCACCCTGGGCTTGTAGTAAAAGCCGTCGATAAATCCCCTGGACACGATCTTCATCAAATTTTCATAGCCCTTATTATTCTCCGCCAGAAGAATCAGGTGATAATACCGGTCCTCACCGCTGACCGTCTCCCTGTCGAACCGGGAGCCGGGAGACACATAAACCTCGCACCCGATAATGGGCTTTACGCCTGCCTCCTTGGCCGCCCGATAAAAGTCTATAACTCCGTACATGGCTCCGTGGTCCGTAATAGCCATGCTGTCCATATTGAGCTCTTTCGCCCTGGCCGCCAGCTCCTTTATCTTGCAGGACCCGTCCAGAAGGCTGTACTCCGTGTGGACGTGCAGATGTGTAAATGCCATGGTTTTCCTCCGTTCTTCTCCCCGGTGCGTCTGCCGCCCACCAGACGGCCTGCGTTCAGGGCCTCTCCCTGTGCCCTCCGGATTTTTCCGCGGGCTGGTACATTCGCCGCCGGGGCGCATAACGATTTACTGCCAAGACAAGCCAGACAAATGCCTGTTGCTGCCGCCGCATTCATCTGGCTTGTCCCTGCCTTGTTTATTCTCTGATCCGTCTATGAAAAATCAGCGTCCCGTCATCTCAGCCCACTGTCAGATATTTTTCAATACCCTCCACAGCGTTCTCCTCGTCAGCTCCTTCTGCCGTAACAATGACCTGCTCCCCCGCTGTAAGCCCAAGGGTCATCATCCCCATGATGCTCTTGGCGTTTACTCTCCTGGAATCGCATTCCACATAGATGCTGCTGTCGTACTGGCTGGCCACCTGCACCAGCATGGCCACCGGCCGCGCCTCCAGACCTGATTCCAGTTCAATCGTAATTGTTCTTCTTATCATAATTCTCCTCCTCATTCCTGGGAATGGCCAGGCGGCCATCCACTGCCCTGCCTTTCTCACGGCACACGGCGCCGCCTAAATACCGGCCTGCATCAGCTTTCTCCCCGCAGCTCCTCTGCCATGATACTCAGCTTTCTGAGCCGATGATTCACTCCTGACTTCCCTACGATGGGATTCAGTGCTTCCCCCAGCTCCTTGAGAGATGCCTCCGGGCGTTCCAGCCTGAGCTTCGCTATATCGCAAAGCCCTGCCGGAAGCTGTTCCAGTCCGATGGTATCCCTGATAAAGATAATGTCTTCAATCTGCTTCACAGCCGCCGACACCGTCTTATTGATATTGGCTGTCTCGCAGTTTACCTGTCGGTTGACACTGCCCCGCATCTCCTTCAGGATCCTGATGTTCTCCAGCTCCATGAGAGCCACCGGAGCCTCCATCACGTTTAAAAGATTTACAATCTGGCTTCCCTCCTTGACATAAACCACAAAGTATTTCTTTCTCTGCACAATCCTGGCATCCATGTCAAAGGCGGCAATAATCCCCTGCAGCTGCCTGGCCTTCGCCTGGGAGATACATGGGATCTCATAGTGATAGAACTTCTCCGGGTCGCTTATGGACCCTGCTGCCAGAAATGCACCTCTCAGAAATGCACGCCTGCAGCACGGATTCTGAACCACCAGATTCCCCACCACAGACAGATTCTCACCGATCTCCCCATGCTCATCCAAAAGCTTCGCGGCGAGAAGAACCTTTCTGGCGTCCCCGTCATCGCTGACCGACACCTGAAAAGAGCGTTTTTTATTCAGATAAGCATTACGGCGGATAATAATTTCAGTACTAATATTAAATGTTTTTTTCAATAATGTAAAGTACTTTCTCGCAACTGCCGCATTTTCCGTGTTAATCTTAATGCACAGGCGGTCTTCGGCATCGATTTCTATTTTGCCGCAAAGGCTGATGATCGCCGCTGTCTCCGCTATCCGGCAGTGCCTGGCAGGACTTAACTGTCTGGACAGCTCCTCTTTCACCCTGGAAGAAAATGACATAACGCCTTCCCCTCTACTTTTTCCTTTTACTGTCGTTCTCGATATCCCGGTGTTCGATCTTTACTCCCACCTTTCGCTGCCCCTCCAGATGGCTGTACAGGGCATTGGCTATGGTAACCGATCGGTGTTTCCCTCCGGTACAGCCCACGGCGATGACCAGCTGGTTTTTGCCCTCCAGAATGTAGTTGGGAATCAGAAAATCCACCATGTCAAAAAGTTTCTGCAGGAATTTCGCCCCTGTGCCCCCCTGCATCACATAGTCCTGGACATCCCTCTCCTCACCGGTTCTCTGGCGCAGTTCCTCCACATAGAACGGATTGGGCAGAAACCGCACGTCAAATACCAGATCCGCGTCCGCCGGAATCCCGTACTTAAATCCAAAAGACAGAACCGTGACGAACAGGTTATCGTAGTTTTGATTCTCCATAAAGATCTTTTCCAGTTCCTGGCGCAGCTCCTTTGTCAGAAGCTTGCTGGTATCAATGATGATATCGGCTTTTTTCTTTAAAAATGCCAGCTTATCCCGTTCCCTCCGGATCCCCTGATCCACCCTGCCGCTGCCTGACAGCGGGTGGCTGCGCCGCGTCTCCTTGTACCGTTTAATAAGCACCTGGTCGGACGCATCCAGAAACAGGATCTCACAGGGCACGGACTCCGCCTTCCAGGAATCCAGAATCCCCGACAGCATGGACAGATCCTCCCCGCTGCGGATATCAATCCCCAGGGCCGTACAGCTGCCTGGCCCCCGGCTGTCCAGAACCAGCTGGGCAAACTTTTCCATCAAAGGTATGGGAAGGTTATCCACGCAGTAATATCCTGTGTCCTCCAGCATCTTCAGCGCCACGGTCTTGCCGGCTCCCGACATGCCGGTCACAATCACCAGCTTCATATGTGCTTCACCTCCAGCTCCAGTTCCACCCCGGACATCTCCCGTACCCGGCGTCTGACCTCGTCGCACAAATTTACCACGTCAGCCGCCGTCGCCCCGCCCCTGTTTATCACAAAGCCGCAGTGTTTCTCTGACACCTGGGCGCCCCCTATCCGATACCCCCTGAGCCCTGCCTGGTCAATGAGCTGACCGGCAAAATGCCCCTCAGGCCTCTTAAACGTGCTGCCGGCGCTGGGGTATTCCAGAGGCTGTTTCTCCCGCCTTCTTTGGGCCAGTTCCTCCATCTTCCCGTAAATCTCCTCCCGAAGCCCCTTACAAAGCCTGAGCCCCGCCTCCAGAACCGTGTACCCCATGGGCGAAACGCAGCTTGTGCGGTAACCCAGCTGCAGCTGTTCTGCCGTCAGGCGCTTTATCCGCCCTTCCTTATCCAGAACCCTGGCCCAGCACAGCACGTTCTTCATCTCAAAACCGTAGGCCCCTGCGTTCATCACCACGGCGCCTCCCAGCGTCCCCGGAATCCCGGCGGCAAACTCAAGGCCTGTCAGACTTTCCTTTGCGGCCTCCTTTGCCAGGCGTGACAGAAGAATACCGGCGCAGGCAGTCATAACGCCCCCTGTGTCCTCCCCGCTTATCTCCCACCGGGTCAGGCACTCCGTGGACAGGACCACACCCTTAAATCCCCGGTCGCTGACCAGGAGGTTGCTGCCGTTTCCTATGACATGGAAAGGCATCCCTTCCTTTCTGCACAGCTTTACAGCGTCCACAAGCTCTGCCTCCGTCTTTGGGGTCACGTAAAATTCTGCCGGTCCTCCGATGCGGAATGTGGTGTGATCTTTCATGGGTTCCTCAGTCCGAATCGAAGCCGCTGCCAGAATCGTCTCCAGCTTCTCGTGAAAATCTTTCATCCCTGCCCCCTGCTATTTTTTATTGCCGTACTTTGGATCGTATCTATATCTTCGGCTTAGTAAGGTTAGCCTGCACCCGGTTGTACAGTTCTTTGGCCGCATTGTACCCCATCTTCTTCTGGCGGTAGTTGATGGCGGCCGTCTCCACGATGATCGCCACATTTCTCCCCGGCCGCATGGGGATGGCATGGCACACCACCTGATTGCCCAGAAACTCCGTGTACTGGTTCTCCAGCCCCAGTCTGTCATACTCCTTATCCCGGTTCCACTCCTCCAGCTTGATCACCATGTCGATGGCCTGGGTCTCCTTGATGCTCTCAACGCCGTAGAGACTTTTAACGTCAATAATTCCTATGCCTCTCAGCTCAATAAAATGCTTGGTAATATCCGGGGCCGAACCCACCAGCGTCTCGTCGCTGACCTTCTGGATCTGCACCACATCGTCGGTCACCAGCCGGTGTCCCCGCTTGATCAGCTCCAGGGCTGCCTCGCTTTTTCCGATGCCGCTCTCACCCATGATCAGCACGCCCTCACCGAAAACATCCACCAGCACCCCGTGAATGCTGATGCAGGGAGCCAGCTTCACGTTAAGCCAGCGGATAATCTCCGCCATGAGAGCCGACGTGCTCTGCTCCGATACCATGCAGGGCACGTCGTAGTAATTGCACATGGCCAGCAGATCCTCCTCCGGTATGAAGCCGCGGCTGAAGATCAGACAGGGAATGTGTTCCGCCAGAAGCCGGTCATACATCTCCCGCTTTCTCTCAGGCTCCATCTGCCTCAGGTATTCCTGCTCCACAAACCCGATGATCTGTACCCGGTCCTTGTCAAAGTGGTCGAAGAATCCCGCCAGCTGCAGAGCAGGCCGGTTCACATCCGGGTGAGTCAGCACCGCCTTCTCCGCGTCAATCTCCGGGGTCATGTTCTTAAGCTTCATCTTCTCTATCAGTTCCGCGATGGTTACTCCATACATAATTTTCCCTTCTCCTTTTCCTCATGCAGCCGTTCAGACAACCTCTGAACCGTCACGTTGTCATTTCCTGTTGTCATTCCTGCCGTCAGCAGCAGCCACAGCCGGCATTTTAAACGCCCGAACCCTGAAAAACGGCTGTCCGCCGTCCTCTTATGCCTGTCATCTGAAAAATCGGTATACGCTCTCGGCCGCGCTTCGGTTCATCCCCGGTGTCTCCGTCAGCTGCTCCAGAGTCGCCTCCTTCACCGCTTCCAGGGATTTAAACTGCCGCATCAGCGCTTTGCGCCTGGCAGGTCCGATGCCGGGGATGTCGTCCAAAACCGACTTTACCTGGCCCTTTCCCCGCAGGCTTCTGTGGTACTCGATGGCGAACCTGTGGGCTTCGTCCTGAATCCTGGTGATCAGCCGGAACCCTTCCGAGTGCCTGTCAATCGGCACCTCCACGTTATTGTAATACAGCCCCCTGGTCCTGTGGCTGTCGTCCTTCACCATGCCGCACACCGGAATCTCCAGCCCCAGCTCCGCCAGCACCTCCAGGGCGATGTTCACCTGGCCCCTGCCCCCGTCCATCATCAGAAGATCCGGAAACCGGGTAAAGCTTCCCAGACTCTCGTCCGCGCCCTCCGTCTTAAGCTCCCGGGCCTCTCTCATGCCGTGGGTAAACCGCCTGGTGAGCACCTCCCTCATGGAGGCGTAATCATTGGGCCCTTTCACGGTCTGTATCCTGAATTTTCTGTAATCGCTGCGCTTGGGCTTGCCGTCCTCGTACACCACCATGGAGCCCACCGACTCCAGACCGCTGGTGTTGGATATGTCGTAAGCCTCCACCCTCCTTATATGGTTCAGCCCTATAAGGCTTCCGATCTGGTTCATGGCCCCTATGGTCCGCAGTTCCTCTCTCTTGATCTTCTCCTTGTCCTGGGACAGCACCAGCGCCGCGTTCTTCTCCGCCAGCTCCACCAGACGCCCCTTCTGCCCCTTTTGGGGCACCACAATCCTCACCTTCTGCCCCCGCTTTGCACTCAGCCACTGGGCGATCACCTGGCTGTCCTCCGGTTCCGTCTGCATCCACAGCTCTCTGGGAACGAAGGGCGTTCCGGAGTAAAACTGCTTCACAAAGCTGGTGAGCACCTGCCTGTCGTCCTCCTCCGCCCCCACGGTCACATGGAAGTGATCCCTTCCTATGATCTTCCCCTCACGCACAAAAAAGACCTGCACTACCGCATCGGTCTCGTCTTTTGCCATGGCAATGATGTCCCTGTCCTCCATATTGCTGCTGGTAATCTTCTGTTTCTGGGCTACCTTCTTCACGCTGCCAAGCAGCTCCCGGTACTCGATGGCCTTCTCAAAATCCATGCGCTCAGCAGCCTCCTCCATCCTGCTCTCCAGCAAGCTGAGGATTTTTCCGTAGTGTCCCCCCAGAAATTCCAGGGCCTCCGTCACAGACCTGGCGTAATCCGATTTACTAATATACCCCTGGCAGGGGCCGGCGCACTGTTTAATGTGATAGTTGAGACATGGCCGCTCCTTCCCCGTATCCCTGGGAAGATTACGGCTGCAGGTGCGCAGCCTGTACAGCTTGTGGATCAGATCCACCGTGTCGTTGACCGCCCCCACACTGGTGTAGGGCCCGAAATATTTGTCCTTATCCTTCTTCATGGTCCGTGACATCATAATCCTGGGAAAATCCTCGGACACCGTAACCTTTATATAAGGGTACGCCTTGTCGTCCTTTAACATGGTGTTGTACCTGGGCCGGTGTTCCTTTATAAGGTTGCACTCCAGCACCAGGGCCTCCAGCTCAGAGTCGGTTATAATATACTCAAACCTGGCGATTCTGGACACCATCTGCTCAATCTTTGCCGTCTTTCCCCGGCTGCTCTGAAAATACTGCCTCACCCGGTTTTTCAGGCTTATGGCTTTTCCCACGTAGATGATCGCGTCTCTGGCATCATGCATGATATAAACTCCCGGCTGTCCCGGAAGTTTTTTTAATTCCTCTTCAATATTGAATGAAGGTTCCTGGTCTGTCATACCTCTCCCCTCTTGGTGTCCCTGTCACCGAAGCCTTCTGCTGTCGAATTTTTTCCGCGTCTCCAGATACTGTCTGATACACCGAACCTGCTCCTTTATATCCTCCGTCCGTCTGGGAAGATCCAGGGATTCGCAGAGGGCATCCACATCCTTCTGCCCTATACGCTCCTCCGCCGCCGACAGAATCTCCAGCTTTACATCCACATCCGCGGCCTCCACAAACGACAGAATCAGAGGGTCCAGAGCCGGCGTTTCGCCGCTCTCCCGGCCAGCTTCCTGCGTCTTTTCCCCATCCGGCTCCTCCACGCTCCCCTCGTCTGAAAGAGAGGCAGGCTCCACCCTCACAAAGCGGTACTCCTGTTTTGCGTCAGGATATTTTTCCCTGTCCGTCTTCCCGGTAAACATGGCAAGCGGCCTGGCAAAAATCCCGTAAGTTCCATAGAGCGCCTGATAGATCACCAGCTTCTCCCCTGTCTCCGTGTGGTCTGCCACCGCTATAACCTGATACAGTTTATTTTTAAAATGCCGGTATATTTCCCCCGGTCCCGGGGTCTTTTCCATACTTTTCCCCCATTTCCGTTTTCCTGCCGATTATCGCTTATCACTTGTTCCGATTCTATGCGGCCTTTCTGGTCCGGCGCTTTAAGTCCTTTCCAAAAAAGCCCTCTTGCAGGGCGCCTGTGGGCATCCCCGGCGACACAGCCGTCCCCGCCCGGGCTCCGCTCTTAAGAGCCTCTTCCTCTGCCTCCTGGGCGGTCTTTAACCCGCCCCAATGGTAGCGGCAGGCAGCGCTCCAGAGCATCCACTCGTCGTAACCTGCATCGTAAACCGCTTGAATCTGCTCCCTCACCTGCTCGTCCCCGTACTCAATATAGTGGTTTAAATAGTTGGCTGTAAAGTCCTGAAGCCACGGGCGCACCACTGCCTGGGAAGTCCCCTCCTCTTTGTGGCGGTTCAGGACCTCCCTGGATCCTTTAAGCGCCGCCAGGATCGTATTGTACGGCTCCATATCCGGATGCTCAATGCCGAAGTTGCCGTCCCCGTAGTGGGACGGATAGATCATGGGACAGATATAGTCCAGATGATTGGCCATATCGCCGTAGGACTGCCCCACGGACTCAGAATCAACCCCGCTCTCTATGATGGCCCCGAACACGTCCGCCGCCACAAAAATCCCCTCCGCCGCCAGCTTCTCGTGGGCATAGTCCATAAATTCCGTTATGATCTCCGTCCTGCTCCTGCCTCTCATGTCCGCCTCGTCGTAGACCACATTGTTAATGCCCTTCTCCGTGGAGAAACGGATATAATCAAACTGTACCTCGTCAAACCCCGCGTCATGGGCCCCGATGCCCACCTCCACCAGGTAATCCCATATCTCCTTCTTATAAGGGTTCACCCATGCCAGCCCTTTGCTGTCCCGGTAGATGCTTCCGTCCGCCAGCTTAAGAGCCAGCTCCGGCTTCTTCTCCGGCAGATAAGGATCCCTGAATGCCACCACGCGGGCGATGGTATAAATATTATGCTCTTTTAATGTCTTTACTAATCCTTCAATATCCGGAATAAACTTTTTCACAGCGCCGATCTCGCTGACCATGGGCGTATCCATGGAGAATGTGATCCTGCCGTTGTCGTCCTTCACATCAATGACTACCGCATTAATCTCCGTCTGATCGATCTGCCGGATAATCTCATCCATCATGGCCTTCGTGCCCGCCACATAGGCAGATATATAGACACCTTTCACCTTTACCGCCCTGCGCCTGGATCTGGGCCTCTCCGTGGTCACTTCAATTTCTATCTTCGGTGTTTCTTTCTGATCTTCTTTTTTATCCGCTTCCTCCTGTCCTCTGGTCACCACCACCGGGGGAGGAATCGTGGCCGGCTCCTCCTTTGGTTCATATCGGCTGCAGCCGCTTGTCAGCGCCACGCAGAGCAAAAACAGGCTCAGTTTCGTTTTCATAAGATTTTCCTCTGTCATCAGTAATTCATTTTGTCGTCTCACAACCCGCGCTGAGAATATCCCGCATGTCTTCGGATAGCTGAACTGTTACCATATTACCACATCTTTCGGAATTTGAGAAGTTAAATACGCGCCAAAATCCCAATCACCTGATGCGGATCATCCACAATATACCTGGGAGAAAAGGCCTCCAGCTCCTCCCTGTCCCGAAATCCCCACGTGACCCCCACCGTGTCCATACCGGCGGCAATCCCTGTCCTCATGTCCGTATTGGTGTCCCCGAAATACAGACATTCCTCCGGCCTTACCCCCAGAGTCCTGGCCGTATAGAAGGCCCCGTCGGGATCCGGCTTCCGTTTCAGCCCCGCCTGTTCTCCGGTGATCAGGTCAAAATATCCCTTACCGTAGACCGCCTCTATATTGTCCACGGCCTGCGCATGGGCCTTGTTGGTCAGAACCGCAGTCTTAACGCCCTTTTCCTTCAAAAACGCCAGAAGCTCCCTCATGCCGTCATAGGCCTCAATGCGGTACAGACAGTTGTCCTCAAACACCTCCCGGTAAACAGCCAAAGCCTGCTCCAGGTCAGCCAGTTCCTTATCCCCTCTGCTTATAAGCGCCCTCTCCACAAACTTTCGGTATCCGTCCCCCACAAAGATCCTGGTCTGATCTTCGTCAACAGGGCCATACCCCAGCCTCTCAAGGGTCAGATTAATGGTTCTGTTCAACGCGTGAATCGTGTTGATCAGGGTTCCGTCCAGATCAAAAATACAGCACTTGTACATCCCGGCTGCCTCCTGCCTTGCGCCGTCTTCTTTTGAAACGGCTTTTTTTGTATCCCCATATTATCATATTTGACGCTATTTCTCAACCGTGGTACAATAATACCGCAAAAAAAACGCCAAAAACAAATAACAAACCGTCCAGGAGGTATATTATGTTAACGATCGGATGCCATCTCTCTTCCTCGAAAGGATTTCTGGCCATGGGAAAGGATGCCGTCAAAATAGACGCCAACACGTTCCAGTTTTTCACGCGCAATCCCCGGGGCTCCAGGGCCAAAGCCCTGAATCCCGGGGATATCTCTGCGTTTCTGAACTTTGCAGGCGACCACGGAATCAAAAAAATCCTGGCTCACGCCCCCTACACATTAAATGCCGCCTCCGCCGACGAACACCTGCGCCAACTGGCCGCGCAGATCATGGCCGATGATCTGGACCGTATGGAGCATACCCCCGGCAACTGCTACAATTTTCATCCCGGAAGCCATGTGGGCCAGGGAATCGAGACGGGGATCACCCACATCGCGTCCATGCTCAATACCATCTTAAAACCTGACGGCCATACCACGGTGCTTCTGGAGACCATGGCCGGCAAGGGGAGCGAGATTGGCCGCAGCTTCGAGGAACTGCGGGAGATCCTTAATCGGGTGGAGCTGTCCGGCCGCATGGGCGTCTGCCTGGACACCTGCCATGTGTGGGACGGCGGCTACGACATCGCCGGCCGCCTGGACGAGGTGCTGGAGCACTTTGACCGGACCATCGGACTCTCCCGCCTGAAAGCCATCCATCTCAATGACAGCCAGAATCCTCTGGGTTCCCGCAAGGACCGCCATGCCAGAATCGGGGAGGGGCACATAGGCCTCAAAGCCCTGGCCCGCATCGTCTGCCATCCCGCCCTAAAAAATCTTCCCTTCTACCTGGAGACGCCCAATGAGCTGGAGGGCTACGGGAAAGAGATCGCCCTTCTCCGGGGGCTGGCGTCAGAATCAGATAATCCCCTGGGAACCGCCGGGCAGTGAAAGGATCTGCGCCTCTATGGCCTCCCCGAACGCCCTGTCGTGTTCCACACATAAAAGAGTGGGATTCCAGGTGCAGATCAGTTCCTCAATCTGCATTCTGGAGTAGAGGTCAATGTAATTAAAGGGCTCATCCCAGACATACAGGTGGGCCTGCCTGCACAGGCTCCCTGCGATCAGCACTTTCTTCTTCTGCCCCTCGCTGTAAGACTCCAGGGGCATCTCAAACTGCTCCCTGGAGAAATCCAGCTTTCGGAGCAGCGCCCTCATCAGGGTCTTATCCCCGCCCTGCCCGGTGATATAGTCGTCCAGAGCCCCTCTTAAGTGGGCTGTTCCCTGGGGAATCCAAGAAATCACCAGGCCGCTTCCCACCTCAAGGATTCCCCCTGTCCGCCGGGGCGCCCCGGTCCGGCACATCTGATCCCGTTTACGGCTCCCTTCCTTCGAAGGGTCCGCGCCGTTTACGGCCTCCCGCGCCATTTCCAGAATCGCTTTCATCACACTGGACTTTCCGCACCCGTTGGCCCCCCTGATCAGAATTCTGTCGCCTCTCCTTATCTGAAACGTGACAGGCCCGCAGACGGTCTTTTCACCATATCCAACGGTCAGCTCCCTGGCCTCAACCAGCACCTCCCTGTGGTAGAAAAGGGGTTCCAGCCTCAGAGACTCCGCCCTCTCCGCGTTTTTCAGAAGCGTGCTTTTCTCCTCTATGGCCCGCTCCTGTCTCCGCTCCAGATTCTTGCGCCTCTGCTGCATCCTTCGGGATTTCTCCCCCACATAATCCCTGCCTCTCTCATAGTTCACGGATTTTTTTCCGATCTTTGTGGCCTCCACCTGGTCTCCCCAGTTTCCGCTCTGTCTGGCCGCCTCTCTCAGCCGCCCGATCTCCTTTTTCAGCCGCTGCTGTCTGGCTGCCTCAAAGGCATCCTGTCTCTGCCGGTTCTCATACCACACGGAAAAATTGCCCTTCTGCACCTGGATATCCGTTTTGTTGATGGACAGCATATGATCCACACAGGAGTCCAGAAAGACCCGGTCATGGGACACCAGGATGAATCCCTTCTTCCGGGTCAGATACTCGCCCAGAAGTCTTCTTCCCTCCAGATCCAGATGGTTGGTAGGCTCGTCGATGAGAAGGAACCTGTTTTCCCGCACGAAGAGGGCAGCCAGCAGCACTTTCGTCCTCTCCCCGTGGGACAAGGTCCCCACCGGCCGGTACAGCACCTCCTCCCTGACTCCCAACAGTGTGAGTTCCCGCCGCAGCTGCCAGAACTCCACGTCGGGCATCTGCCCCAGAATCACCTCCAGGGTATCCGCCGTCTCATCTTCGACCGGGAAAGGAAAATAGTCAAACTCCACGCCGGCACTGATGCTTCCCCTGTACTCGTACTTCCCCTGCAAAAGGCGCAGAAACGTGGTCTTCCCCCTTCCGTTTCTTCCCGTAAGCCCCAGTTTCCAGTCCGTGTCGATCTGAAAGGACACGTCCTCAAACACCGGAGTATAACTTCCCTCATAGGTAAATGACAAATCCGATACACAAATCAATGACATACACATTCCTCCTCTATGTCCTGCCCCTGAACCGGCCAGGTCCCCGGACGCATCCGCCTGTCACCGGTCTGAGGGTACAAAAAAGACCGCAGGAACCATATATCCGTTCCTCCGGCCATCTCACAAGGGGAGAGATCCCCGGGCAAAATGTGCATAAAAATAAGAGGCGGACAAGGAAACATTCCTGCATGACAGGTATAAGAAATAAACGGGCACGTGCCCCGTCTTCTTATACGGTTGCATTAGCAGGTAGTTACCTCATCCTTTCACCCCTCTCTCAGTTCATTATCCGTATTCTAGCACGGAAAAGCCATGCTGTCAATACGGGAAAATGGTTCGGATTTGCTTTTGTTTTTTCACCCATCCGGCCGCCTTCTCCCCGGCCCACGCATTGATCACGCCCAGAACGGCTCCTCCCAAAATATCCGTGGGAAAATGTACAAAGAGATACATCCTGGAAAACGCGATCAGAACCGCCGCACCCAGGGCCGCCGCGCCCCATCTCCGGTTATGCCTCCATATGGAGACGGCCCCCTCAAAAGAGACCAGCGTGTGCCCCGACGGAAAGGAATAATCCCCCGGGACAGGCACCAAAAACGCCGCGTCCTGCCGAATCCAGCAGGGACGGCTTCTGGCGAAGACATTTTTCAGCACCAGATTCCCGGTCACAAACCCCAGCCCTATAGACAGAAGCACGGTCACTCCCAGATACCGCGTTCTGGGAAAGCACAGAAACATAACCCCCAGCAGTATCCACAACTCCCCATGGTCAGCCAGACCGGTGATAAACACCATGATCTGGTCCAGCCACGGGCCGTGAAGCTTCTGCAGCCCATACAAAATATCGAATTCCCACTGTCCCGCCGCTCCCCACAGTCCGGCCATCTCTCATCCTCCAGTCAGCACGCCCGGCAGCGTCCGCCAAATCCTCATACAAGCAGGGTATTCGGCTCACTGCCGGCAAACGTCACGGTCTCCGCATAATTCACCGACGCCATGGCATCCCGGCAGTACCGGTCGGCCCCGATGGTCCTGGCGTACTCCTCTGTGAGTACCGCACCGCCCACCATCACCTTCACCCAGGGCGCCTTCTCTCTCAGCTGTCTTATGGTCTCTTCCATACCGGGGACCGTGGTGGTCATCAGGGCGCTGAGCCCCACCAGAGGCACGCGGCGTTCCACCGCCGCATCCACGATCCTCTCAGGCGCCACATCCTTCCCCAGATCCACCACTTCGTAGCCGTAATTTTCCAGAAGGACTTTCACAATGTTCTTTCCGATATCGTGGATATCCCCCTTCACCGTGGCCAGAATAACGGTCCCCTTTTTCTCCTGGCTCATACCGCTCTGCGCCATCCTGTCCTTAATTACGTCAAAAGCCGCTCTGGCCGCCTCCGCGCTCATAAGAAGCTGAGGCAGAAAAACCGTTCCCTGCTCAAATCCCTGCCCCACCTGGTCCAGGGCCGGAATCATCTCTTCATTGATAATGTCCAGGGCATCTCTCTGCTCCAGAAGTTCCTTAACAGCCTCTTTGGCCCCCTCTGCCATCCCTCTCCGAATGCAGTTCCCCAGCCCCATGGAGTCCCCTCCAGAAGATCCGCTGCCGCCCGGCACGGCTTTGGGCGCGCTGCCTGCCCCGGCCTTGGAAGCACGGCACGGCACGGTCTTCGGCGGTTCCCCCATCATCCGGCATGCCCGGATGTAATCCTCACATTGTGCATCCATATCCCACAGTGCCCGGAAACTGTAGTATGCCCGCATCATAATCTGGGAGTTGGGGTTGATGATGGCCGCATTGAGGCCGCTGGCCAGAGCCATCGTAAAGAATGTTCCGTTGATAGTCTCCCTCTGGGGAAGGCCAAAGGAAATATTGGAAACGCCCAGGATGGTTTTCCCGCCCAGCTCATCCCGTACTCTCCTCAGAGTCTCCAGAGTCGTCAATGCTCCCCGGCTGTCGGAGCTGACCGTCAGGCAGAGACCGTCAATCAGAATATCTTTTGGCGATATTCCATACTCCGCCGCCTTCTTATAGATCTTTTTCGCCACGGCGATCCGCCCCTGGGCCGTGTCCGGAATCCCGTCCTCATCCAGAACCAGAGCCACCACCACACCGCCGTACCTTTTCACCAGGGGAAATACCGCTTCCATGGATTCCTGTTTCCCGTTAACCGAATTGATCAGCGGCTTTCCGTTGTAGATCCGCATGGCCCGCTCCATGGCCTTTATGTCCGACGTGTCGATCTGCAGAGGAAGGTCGATAATGCTCTGCAGTTCCTTAACGGTCTCCTCCATCATCTGCGGCTCGTCGATCTCCGGAAGTCCCACGTTCACATCCAGCACATGAGCACCGTTGTCCTGCTGCCTCACGCCCTCCTGCAGAATGTATTCCAGGTTGTGATCCTTAAGTGCCTGTTTGAATTTTGATTTTCCTGTTGGGTTTATCCGCTCCCCGATGAGCACCGGCTCCCTGTCGATTACCACGGCGTGGGTGTAGGAGGAGATCACGGTCCGGTTCTTCTCACCGGGCAGCACCTGCTCTAAATCCTGGCACCGGCTTACCAGCCTGCGGATATGGCCCGGCGTGGTGCCGCAGCAGCCGCCCAGCACGTTGGCCCCCATCCGCCCGATCTCCTCCATTGCCTCCGCAAACTGATCCTCGTCAATATCATACACGGTGGTCCCGTTTTCGCTTCTGGGAAGCCCCGCATTGGGGTTGACGATAACCGGAAGAGAGGTCACCGCCAGGATCTCCCTCAGAATATCCTTCATCTGCATCGGCCCCAGACCGCAGTTAATCCCCAGAGCGTCCACTCCCAGACCCTCCAGCAGAGCCACCGCAGACTCCACATCGCCGCCTGTCAGAAGCTTTCCCTTACCGTCAAATACCATGGTCGCAAACACAGGCAGGCGGCTGTTCTCCCTGGCCGCCAGAATCGCCGCCTTGGCCTCGTAGCCGTCGCTCATGGTCTCCGTCAGAATCAGATCGGCCCCTGCCGTACACCCCCAAATCACCACTTCCCTGTATATATCATAGGCCTCGTCAAAGTCCAGATCGCCCAGAGGTTTTAAAAGTTTTCCCGTAGGCCCCAGATCCAGCGCGACAAAACCTCTTCCCGCTTCCTTCACCGCCTGCCTGGCATTGACCACGGCCGCCCTGACGATCTCTTTTAAGTCAAATTCCCCCGCCGCCGGGTATTTCAGCCTGTTGGCCCCAAAGGTATTGGTTGTGACAATATCACACCCTGCATCCAGGTATTCCCTGTGAATCTCTCTTAAAATCTCCGGATGCAGCAGGTTCCAGGTCTCCGGCAGCTCCCCTGCCTTAAGCCCCTTAGCCTGCAGAAGGCTTCCCATACCTCCGTCGCAAAACACTTTCCGTCTCCTGATCTCCTCCAACACGCTTCTGCTCATACGGTCTCCCTCCTGTAAATACAATCTGTGCTGCCGCAAGCCTCACACCCCTTCACGATGCACTCCCGTCTCACCGGGCTGACCCCAATCACTGCTGATACGGACTTAGACGGTATCATCAGCAGGCTGTCGGTCAGCGTAATCCCGATCCGCTTTCCCGCCTCCAGCCCCCCTAACAGCCCGCTCTGGCACTGGATGGGAAAATCTCCGTAGCCTGGGCTGAACCGGGGTCTCAGATACAGCCCCTTTTTCTCATATTCACGCCGAATCTCCTCATTGACCTGATCGCAGTATTCCTCCAGCATGGCCGCAGCAACGGCCTGCATAACCACCGCCCGGCTCATCTGCAGGCGGCTGTACCTGCGGATCAGACTGTCCGCCTGCACTCCCAGAGTGGCGGCAAACAGCACCACCTGCCGGCAGTGTTTTAAATTCTTCTCAAGGGCCTGGCTTTTTGTCTGAAAACATCCCATATCTATGATACTTTCTCTGACAGTCAAGGGAAACTCTTTAAAACAGACTCTTCTTTCCGCCTTCTGCTCCAGCTCCTCCCAGCATTCCTCTGCCAGCTCCAGTGTCTGATCATCCGCCCCGTGCCCCCTGTATCCCAGATACCGAAGGGTTTCTCTCATGTCCATGCTCCGTCTCCCCCGTGTGCCTTTTCTTTCTGTTTAACTCCGTGTCCTCTCACCCGTTCCCCCTGCCCAAAATCTCCGACAAACTCTCCTGAATCCGCCCCGCCACATCCGGCTTATTCATGGAATACACATGAATCCCATTGACCCCGTTGGCGATCAGATCAATGATCTGTTCCGTTGCATAGGCGATGCCCGCCTGTTTCATGGCCGCCGGGTTATCCCCGAACCGATCCACAATCGCCTTAAACCGGGACGGCAGATACGTGCCGGACATCTGACATATCCGTTTAATCTGCAGCGCGCTTGTCACCGGCATAATCCCCGCCACCACAGGCACCGTGATCCCCCTCTCCCGAATCCGGTAGAGATAATTGTAGAGGATATTATTGTCGAAAAACATCTGTGTGGTCACGAAATCGCAGCCGGCCTCCACCTTCTCCTTGAGATGGGCTATATCCTCCGCCTTGTTGGCTGACTCCACATGGCCCTCCGGGTAGCAGGCCGCGCCGATACAGAAATCCCCGCTCTTCTTGATCTCCTCTATCAGCTGAGAAGCATACTGGTAATCATGGGCAGCCCGGCCCTCCTTGGGAATATCCCCCCGCAGCGCCAGCACATTCTCAATGCCCCTGTCCTTAAGTTCCCTCAGCAAACAGGCGACCTGCTGTCTGGTGGAGGAAACACAGGTCAGATGGGCCAGGGTAGGGACGTGGTACTCATTGTTCAAAGCAGCCGCAATATCCACGGTGTACCGGCTCGTCCCGCCCCCCGCACCGTAAGTTACGCTCATAAAATCCGGCGACAGCTGCGCGATCTCCTTTGCCGCCTCCTCCACAGTCTCGTACTTGTCCTCCGTCTTGGGAGGAAACACCTCAAAAGAAAGGGTAGGCCTGCCCTGCCCCAGTATGTCTCTTATCTTCATCTCCAAACTCCCGCTTTCCATATAATTTTCCTGCTGTCTACTGCCCCATAAATATCCTGGCAATGGGCGAATCCGCCGGCAGAATCAGCGTGTTGCCGTCCCCTCCAAGGGACTCTCTTGCAGCCTCCAGCGCCCGGATAAACCCGTAGAACTCCGCCCGCTCCGGCGTACTGTAAGCCGCCGCCAGGATCCGCATGTACTCCGCCTCACCCTCCGCCGTGATCTGCGCTGCCTGGGCCTGGGCGTTGGAAATACTGATGGCAATCTCCCGGTCCGTGGTGTTCTGGATCACCTTGGCCTCCGCCTGACCCTCCGCCTGGTAGGTGGCCGCAATCTTGTCCCTCTCGGAAATCATTCTCTCATAAACCGCTGCCTTGTTGTCCGAGGGAAGATCCAGCTGTTTCGTCTCCACCGCCAGTATCTCGATGCCGTACTGCTCCATCCCTGTGCCGATGTTGCTCATAATGGCCGCCGAAAGTTCCCCGTCCCGGCCGCTGATAACATCATTCTGGCTCAGACTGCTGATAACATTCTTAATGGAATTATACACCGTTGCGTCAATCCTCCGCTCCGCGTTGAGAATAGACGAATTGAGGGTCTGGGCAAATTTCAGAGGATCCGTAATCTTCCACAGCACGTAACTGTCCGACATCATGGTCTTCTTGTCCATGGTAATCACGTCCGACGGCATCAGGTCGTAAAGCAGAATCTCCTTGGGCAGTGTATCCACACTCTGGATAAACGGCACCTTAAAGCTTAACCCGGCACCGTCAATCACCCGGCTCACACGCCCGAACTCCCGAATCAGCTTGTACTCGTTCTCCCTGGTGACCACCATGGAGCCGCCGAGACCCACCACAGCCGCCGCCGCGATAAACAGCATCAACGTCTTACCCATTAATTTTTTCATAGCCTACTCCTCCCCGATTTCGTCGTCCGCCGCCTGCTTTGTCTCTTCGTCGGCCTGTCCCAAGGTATCCCTTTTGCTCCCCTGCTCCTGCGCCCGGACCGCGGCGGTACTGCCCGCTTCCGCTCCGGTAAAACTGTCAAGCGGGAGAATGGTGTTTGTCTGGTTCGTGCCGTCAATCACCACCTTAAGCCCCGGCAGCACCTCCTCCATGGCTTCATAGAACATCCTCTGTCTGGTAACCTGGGGATTCTTCACATACTCCTCATACATGGCGTTAAACTTGGCCACCTCCCCGTTGGCCTCATTCACCCTTCTGGTTTTCTCGGCCTCTGCCTCCTGCATGATCTTATCGATCTGGGCTTCGGCCCCCGGCAGCTTCTCATTGCGGTACTTGTTGGCGTTGTTGATGGCAGTCTCCTTGCCCTGTTTGGCCGTTTCCACCGCCTTAAAAGCCTCCATAACCTCCACTGTGGGCGGCTCCGAATCCTGGATAGTCACATTGACCACCTGAAGTCCCACATCGTGCCTGTCCAGCTGACGGATGATCATGTCTTTGACTTTGGATTGAATCTCATTCTTTCCCGTAGTCAGAACCGAATCCACATCATAGCTTCCGATAACCGTACGGACGCAGCTCTTGCTGATATTCTGGAGAATAAGCACCGGATCCTTGGACGCGTACACCGCCTTCACCGGATCGGAAACCTTGTACTCAATATAAAAATCCACGTTGACGAAATTGTAATCGCTGGTGATCATCAGGGAATCCTCTTCCTGGCTCGCATTATCCTCCTGATTATACCCCAGGGCAAATCCTTGTATGGTGGTATTCACCTTCTGTACCCTCTGAATCAGAGGGATCTTAAAATGAAGCCCCGGCGCGGTCACGCTGACCGCTTTCCCGAAGGTAGTCAGCACCGCCTGCTCCTGCTCCTCGATGTTATAGAAAGAGCCTGTGCTGAGCACCAGCAGAACGGCCATAACCGCCCCAACAGTCACAAATCTTCTGGCTCTTTTGGCAGCGCTCTTCACTTTCTGTTCCAAATCCGGATTAAAACTTTCCATATAAATGACACCTCTCTTTGTACGGGACTGACAAGTCAAAACCGGACGTAAACTTACGTCCGGCCTTTTTCCCTGTCTCCATTGTCTACCCTGGTAGTATATCATAGATTCTGCCCTTTGTGACGGAATTCAGAAAATTTTTACTTTTTCCCTGTCAGTCTCCTCCACCTCTCATCCTCCTTCAAAAATCCGAAGGCCTCCTCATTCCCAAAGGATTCCTTCAGCTGCCGTTTTACCTCTCCCCAAAATTCCTCCCTCACTTCCCGAAACGCCATATGCTCATACAAAGGGGACGTGCGCCACCGTTCGATCTCAGCCACGCCGGAAAGCATTTTTTCCATAATCTCAATCACCCTGTCCCCGTCCTGCTCCATCACAGCCAGTTCAAGGCCCGCCGAAGCCTCATAGTACTCCCCCATATCGAAGAGTCTGGCAAGCTCCCTCATCTTGTCCGCAGCCATGCGGGCTTTTTCCATGTCGCCCTCCTTTGCCGCCAGCCCGTAAATCCCGCCAAAATACGCGTTTACCGTCTGATAAGCGGAAAACAGCAGCTCCTCATAGGCCTTATACGCCTCCTTTTGCCTGCCGGTTAAGCCGTATATCTCGGCCATTTTTCGCTTCCTCTCCGGATTCTGTTTGGAGAAAAAGGCCAGGCACTCCTTGGCCTTCTCATACTGCTCCTTCCCCCGGTAAAACCCAAACAGCCCGTCGGCTCCGCGGGTCCTGACGGTCTCATCCCTGCTTTCCAGAGCCCTCCCATACCACTTAAGGATACACCGGTCATACTCCTCCCCGTGAATATCCTTCATCACCCCATGGGCGTGGAGAATCACCGCCATGTTGAGCATCAATTCCTCGCAGTCCGGATACTGCTCCACCTTCTTTTTGGCCCACAAAAACGCCTCCTCATAGCTTTGGTCCCGCAGCATCCCGTCTATGTGCACCACCAGGCTTCTGATCTCCTCCTGCGTCATCTCCTCCCGGAAAGACAAAAGGACATCGGGGGTAATGTCCAGAAGCCTTGCGATGGGTGCCAGCATCGTGATGTCGGGAAAGGAATTTCCCGTTTCCCTTAGTTAAAGATATTGTTGGGTATCTCAAGATGTGTCATTCGATTTTGCCGATAAAGCGGTAGAAGATTTCCACTTCCTGTTCCCGGC
>JAAWHK010000118.1 GCA_022795805.1 Hungatella sp.
CATGACCTTTACCTGGATCTGGAGGATCTGGACTACGTTCTGTCCTCCATGAAGATGCTGGGGTCCAAAGGGACCACAGGTACCCAGGCAAGCTTTCTGGAGCTGTTTGACGGCGACCACGACAAGTGTCGGAAGGCAGATGAGATGATCGCCGCAAAGATGGGATTTGAGGCCTGCTATCCGGTGTCGGGCCAGACCTACTCCCGGAAGATCGATACCAGGGTGATCAATGTGCTGGCCGGCATCGCCCAGAGCGCCCACAAGTTTTCCAATGATATAAGGCTTCTGCAGCATTTGAAGGAGGTGGAGGAGCCCTTCGAGAAGAATCAGATCGGCTCTTCGGCCATGGCATACAAGAGGAATCCCATGAGGAGCGAGAGGATCGCCTCCCTGGCCAACTATGTGATGTCCGACGTGATGAACCCTATGCTGGTGGCCAGCACCCAGTGGTTTGAGAGAACCCTGGATGATTCGGCCAACAAGCGGCTGAGCGTGCCGGAAGGCTTCCTGGCGGTGGACGGCATCCTGGATCTGTACCTGAACGTGGTGGACGGTCTGGTGGTGTATCCCAAGGTGATCGAGAAGCATTTTATGGCGGAGCTGCCCTTTATGGCCACGGAGAATATTATGATGGACGCCGTGAAAGCGGGAGGCGACAGACAGGAGCTTCATGAGAGAATCCGCACCCTGTCCATGGAGGCGGGAAGGAATGTAAAGGAAAAGGGGCTGGACAACAACCTTCTGGAGCTCATTGCCGCTGACCCGGCCTTCGGCCTTTCCATGGAGGAGCTGAAAAAAGCCATGGAGCCCGGAAAGTATGTGGGGCGTGCCCCTGAGCAGGTGGAGGAGTTTTTGACCGGGGTGATCAACCCCCTTCTCGAGGAGAATCAGCAGTTTCTGGGCCTGACGGCGGAGATTTCGGTGTAGAGTTTGCAGGGGCCTCCGGGAGAAACCGGCGGGAAGATTTCCGGCCATGGAACAAAGGGGCAGGCGGGAGGTATGGCTTTTGGACATCAGCTTGGAATATTACCGTGTATTTTACTGTGCGGCCCGGTGCGGCAGCATTACCATGGCGGCACAGGAGCTGTGCATCTCCCAGCCTGCGGTGAGCCAGGCGGTGAAGCAGCTGGAGACGGCGCTGAACTGCAGGCTGTTTCTGCGCACGTCCAAGGGCGTTCACCTGACTAAGGAGGGGGAGCTTTTGTACGGCTATGTAAGGAGGGGGATGGATGTGATCCTGGAGGGGGAGAGGACCTTGAAGAGGATGCAGGATCTGGATATGGGAGAGATCCGCATCGGGGCCAGCGATATGACCCTGCAGTTCTATCTTCTGCCCTACCTGGAGGCGTTCCATGAAACGTATCCCAATATTAAGGTGATTGTGTCCAATGCCCCCACCCCTGAGACCGTGGAGTCTCTGTGTCAGGGAAAGATTGATTTCGGTGTCGTCAGTACGCCGGCGGACAGCCCGCAGGAGGTATGTCTGGTTCCGGTTCGGGAAATCCGCAATGTGTTTGTGGCCGGGGAGCGGTTCAGGAGCCTTAAAGGCAGGCGGCTGTCCTATAAGGAGCTGGAATCGCTTCCCTGCATTGTCCTGGAGGGAAGAACCAGCACTAAGGCTTTTACGGAGGCGTATCTGGGGGAGAAAGGCGTAAGGCTGGCGCCGGAATTTCAGCTGGCCACCAGCGACATGGTGGTGCAGTTTGCGGCGCGGAACATGGGGGTAGGATGTGTGGTGGAGGACTTTGCCAAAGAGAAGATACGGACCGGCGAACTGTTCTGCCTGGAGTTTGAGGAGGAGATGCCGGGGAGGCAGATATGTGTGGCCACCTGTGAAAGGAATTCTGTGTCGCCTGCCGGGAGGAGGCTTCTTAAGATGCTGACGGCAGGGTATTCTTAAAAACATGTATCAGTGCAATAAAAAGCTGCCGGGGGCAACAGCCCGGGCAGCTTTTTAAATTTCACAGAAATATTTACAGGCAGCTTGTCAGTTCTCCCTCTGCCGATGGATAATCTCGTCTCTTCCAGGGCCGTTGGAGACCATGGTGACGGGAACTTCCAGCTCCTTTTCGATAAATTCCACGTAGTCGCGGCACTCTTTGGGCAGGTCCCCGTAATGCCTGATTCCCCGGATATCGCATTTCCACCCCGGCAGTTTTACGAGGACCGGCCTGGCCTTTTGAAGCTGTACGGTGGTGGGGAAGTCCCTGGTGACGGTTCCGTCAATATCGTATCCGACGCACACGGGTATCTCATCCAGGTATCCCAGCACATCCAGGACCGTGAGAACCGCCTCTGTGGCTCCCTGTATCCGGCAGCCGTAGCGGGAAGCCACCGCGTCGAACCAGCCCATGCGTCTGGGGCGGCCTGTGGTGGCGCCGAATTCCCCGGAGTCGCCGCCCCGCCGCCGCAATTCATCGGCCTCCCGGCCGAAGATCTCGCTGACGAAAGCTCCTGCCCCCACGGCACTGGAGTAGGCTTTTACCACGGCGGTAATGGCTTTGATCTCATAGGGCGGGATTCCGGCTCCGATAGCCCCGTAGGCGGCCAGGGTGGAGGAGGAGGTTACCATGGGATAGATGCCGTGGTCAGGATCTTTTAAGGATCCCAGCTGGCCCTCCAGCAGGATATTTTTGCCCTCCTTTATGGCCGTGTGAAGGTAGGCGGACACATCGCAGACATAGGGTTTTACCATATCCCGGTACTCAAAGAGGGTGTTTAAAAGTTCTGCGGGATCGATGGGCGGCTTGTGATAGAGATGTTCCAGGGTTACGTTCTTAAGCATACAGACTCTCTCCACTTTTTCTTTCAGGGCTTCGATGTCAAAGAGTTCGCTTACCTGAAACCCGATCTTTGCGTATTTGTCAGAGTAGAAAGGGGCGATCCCCGATTTGGTGGAGCCAAACGACTTGCCGCCCAGACGCTCTTCCTCGTATGTGTCAAACAGCACATGGTAGGGCATCAGGATCTGGGCTCTGTCGGACACCAGGATCTTCGGGGCGGGAACACCCTTTTCGGTCAGGGATTGAATCTCTTTGAAGAGATAGGGGATATTTAGGGCCACACCGTTGCCGATGACGTTTACGGTGTGCCCGTAGAATACACCGGAGGGCAGGAGATGGAGGGCAAACCGGCCGTAATGGTTGATGATGGTGTGTCCCGCATTGCTGCCCCCCTGAAAGCGGATAATGATGTCGGATTCCCTTGCCAGCATGTCCGTGATTTTTCCTTTTCCTTCGTCGCCCCAGTTGGCGCCGACGATTGCTCTTACCATGATTGAGAACCTCCTTTAGGCTGTAAATAGACGGTAACCTTCATGCGCCCGGCGTGGGGACGCACTGCTAATTTAAGATACATGAAAATTAAATATAAGTAAAATCAATATTAATTATGTAATATATAAGAAAAAATTATGAATAGAAATATGAGCATCCGTCAGTTTTTGTTCCGAATAATTAATATCTGTTCAGTTGCGGGGAAGGAGGCTGTCTGGTATGCTTGGGGAAGCAGGGGCCTGATGCAGAGCAAAAATGGAGGAGCCGGTTATAGGTTCGGCAAGAAGGAAGACGTTGGAGAAAGGAAGCGGTTTAGGATGGAGATCGGACAGGTGATTCGCAGATACAGGAAGATGAAGAACATGACTCAGGAGGAGATGGCGGACAGACTGGGGGTCAGCGGGCCGGCGGTGAATAAGTGGGAGAAGGGAGTTTCCCAAAGTTAAAGATACCACATCAATCCCACGCGGACTTTTGCTCAACCGATACAGCCGGAGGGCTGGATAACAAGAAAAGGCGGTATGC
>JAAWHK010000119.1 GCA_022795805.1 Hungatella sp.
GTACTCTGAGGCGGGGAGAATTTGACGGCGTTGTCCAGGATGATCATAAACATCTGCCGCAGTCGGTTGTAGTCGCCGCAGAAGAGGACCAGGCCCGCCGTGTTTTCCAGCAGGATTTCCACCTGCTTTTTTTCTGCTATTCTCTGCATGGAACGGACGGATTCCGTGAGAATATCTGTAAGATTCAGTTTACTCTTGATGATCTCAAAATTGCTGTTCTGAAGCCTGGAAAGTTCCAAGAGATCATTTACCAGGCGCTCTAAGTGGACCGTGTCGGAGAGCATCTGGGAAAAATACTCGTGCATTTCGTTGGGATCTTCAATAAGACCCTCATCAAGAACCTCCAGGGAACCTTTTATGACGGTGATGGGGGTGCGCAGTTCGTGGGAGACGTTGGAGACAAAATCCTGCTGAATTTTATCCAGCCTTTTGCGCTCCTCCTCTATGTCGGACAGCTGGGCGAACAGCTGGTTGATGTTGCCGGCCAGGGCGACGATTACGGCGTGAAGGGCCATTTCCGGTATCGGAAAAGAGTGGTTCGAGCAGGCAGCCAGCGTTACGATTTCCGTAGGAGGATATCAGACGGCAGCGATTAAAGCCGTGGAGAACGCAAAATAGGAATCTGAAAGTCTGACTGAAAGAAAAGACGCGAGGGCGGAGTGCAGGAATATGTGCTCTGCCCTTTTAAAATCGTGCATCATTTGCATACTTTGGGGAAAAATGTAAAATAACTATGCACATTCTCCAAAGTATGGTATAATAAAAAAGTATGCAAACATGCATGCAGGTCTCGGCCCGGACGGGCCAGGACTTAGAGAAACAAAACAGCCGGAGCCAACCGGCGCGATGTGCTTTCGGGATCGCGAATCGTTTGAAGAGGGATTTACGGAAGCAAGGCACAAACACAAGGAGGAAATGGAATGAAGAGAAGATTGTTGGCAGTACTTATGGCAGCAGCTATGACCACAGGCCTGACAGCCTGCGGAGGCGGTGGCGGCACGGCAGAGACCACGGCAGCCGGGGCGGCAGAGACCACAGAAGCTGCGGCGGAGACGACCACAGCGGCGGCACAGGAGACCAAGACCGCCAGCGAACCGTCAGACGGAGGATTCGAGCTGGCTTTGGTTACCGACCTGGGAACCATTGACGACAAGTCCTTTAACCAGGGCGCCTGGGAGGGCCTGACCAAATATGCGGAGGAGAACAACATCTCCTACAAGTACTATCAGCCCCAGGAAGGAACCACGGATTCTTATCTCGAGACCATCGGTCTTGCGGTGGAAGGCGGAGCGAAGCTGGTGGTATGTCCGGGATACCTGTTTGAGGAGCCGGTATATCTGGCACAGGATCAGTTTGCGGACACCCATTTTATTCTTCTGGACGGCGAGCCCCACAGCGGCGACTACTCCGAATACAGAACCAATGACAACGTAATGCCCATCCTGTTCCAGGAGGATCAGGCAGGATTTTTGGCAGGTTACGCCGCGGTTAAGGAGGGCTACACCAAACTGGGATTCATGGGCGGTATGGCAGTTCCGGCGGTTATCCGTTTCGGTTACGGATTCATCGAGGGCGCCGAGGCGGCTGCAGCAGAGCTGGGCGTTGACGGCCTTGAAGTTATGTACAACTACACGGGCGCATTTGCGGCCACGCCTGAGGCTCAGTCCATGGCGGCTTCCTGGTATCAGAACGGAACCGAGGTAATCTTCGGCTGCGGCGGCGCCGTAGGAAACTCCGTTATGGCGGCAGCTCAGGAGAAGGGCGCCAAGGTTATCGGTGTTGACGTTGACCAGAGTTTTGAGTCCGAGACCGTTATCACTTCCGCTATGAAGCTTCTGTCCAACTCCGTTTACGATGGAGTGAAGGCGTTCTACGACGGCAGTTTCCCGGGCGGAAAGACCAGCGTGTTCACGGTGGAGAACGAGGGCGTGGGCCTTCCTATGGAGACATCCAAGTTTGAGACATTTACACAGGCAGATTACGACGCTGTCTATGCGAAGCTGGTTGCCGGAGAGTTTGAACTGGTTCAGCCGTCTGCCGACAATATTGACCCGACTGTTGACCTGACCGTATCAGCGACGACTATCAACTATGTAGAATAAGGAATCGGATTCACACATACAGGGGGCTGATTGCAAACAGTGTTTGCAGCGGCCTCCTTTTGCCTAATTTCCGGATTATAAGGGGGGAAACCTGATGGATTACGTTATTGAAATGCTCCACATCACAAAGAAGTTTCCTGGAATCATTGCCAATGATGATATTACGATTCAGCTGAAGAAGGGGGAGATCCACGCGCTTCTGGGAGAGAACGGCGCCGGCAAGTCCACTCTCATGAGCGTCCTCTTCGGGCTCTACCAGCCGGAGGAGGGAGCTATTAAAGTGAAGGGCCAGGAGGTAAAGATAAAGGGCCCTCTGGATGCCAATGCCCTTGGAATCGGCATGGTACACCAGCATTTTAAACTGGTACACAACTTTACGGTGCTCCAGAATATTGTTCTGGGCATGGAGACCGTGGAAAAAGGATTTTTGAAGATGGACGACGCCCGCAAAAAGGTCATGGATCTGAGCAGGAAGTACAATCTGTTCATAGACCCGGACGCGCTCATAAGCGACATCACCGTGGGGATGCAGCAGAGGGTGGAGATCTTAAAGATGCTCTACCGGGACAATGAGATCATGATCTTTGACGAGCCCACGGCTGTGCTGACGCCTCAGGAGATCGACGAGCTGATGGTGATCATGAAGAATCTGACAGAAGAGGGAAAGTCGATTCTCTTTATCACCCACAAATTAAATGAAATCAAGGCGGTGGCGGATCGCTGCAGCGTCCTGCGCCGCGGGAAATATATCGGTACGGTGGATGTGAAGACCACATCCAAAGACGAGATGTCCGAGATGATGGTGGGAAGAAAGGTGAACCTGACCGTGGACAAGGCTCCCGCAAAGCCCGGCGACGTGGTGCTGGAGGCGGACGGGATCTGTGTGGACGCCAGGCAGGAGGGCCACACCAAGAAGCTGGTGACCGACGTCAGCTTTAAGGTGCGCCGCGGTGAGATCGTCTGCATCGCCGGCATTGACGGCAACGGGCAGACGGAGCTGGTGCAGGCCATCACAGGCCTTCGTCCGGCCAGCAGCGGCACGGTGAAGGTGAACGGGGAGGATGTGACGAAGAAGTCCATCCGTTACAAGAATACCCACGGCCTGTCCCATATTCCGGAGGACCGGCACAAGCACGGCCTGGTGCTGGACTATAACCTGGCCTACAACGCGGTGCTGCAGCAGTACTTTGAGCCGGAGTTTCAGAGCCACGGTTTTCTGAGGGAGGAGGCTATCTACCGTTACGCGGACAGGCTTATCTCCAATTTTGACATCCGAAGCGGAGAGGGGGCGGGCACGGTCACCAGGAGTATGTCAGGCGGCAACCAGCAGAAGGTGATCGTCGCCAGGGAGATTTCCAGGAAGCACGATCTTCTTCTGGCGGTGCAGCCCACCAGGGGCCTGGATGTGGGCGCCATCGAGTACATCCACTCCGAACTGGTGAAGCAGAGGGACAGCGGGTCCGCCATTTTGCTGGTGTCCCTGGAGCTGGATGAGGTGATGAATCTCAGCGATCGGATTTTGGTGATCTTTGAGGGGCATATTGTGGCGGAGCTGAATCCGAAAGAGGTTACGGTGCAGGAGCTGGGACTCTACATGGCAGGATCAAAGAAAGAGGGTAAAGCGGATGAAACTTAAGAATAAACGGAATTATGTTGGCGTTCTTTCTTCTGTGTTCGCCATCTTTATCGGA
>JAAWHK010000120.1 GCA_022795805.1 Hungatella sp.
GCAGACACGCTACGGGAAGCATCAGCGCTTTTCCAAGTTTCTGGAAATACTTCATCATAATAAAAACTCCTTTCTTCCGGTTAAAGGCCGGTTACCTCATCTATTTAAATCCGCCCGGGGCAGATTTAAATCATACTGTTGTTTACAGCCTTCTCCACCTCTTCCAAAACCTCCCGCTCCCTCTGCCCCCGGACCGTCACCGTTATCTCGGCGCCGTATCGGGCATTTAAAGACATAAGCTCCAGAATATTCTCCCCGTCGGCTTCTCTGCCCCCGCAGCCGACAGACACTTTGGCGTCCCCGTGCCTCTGTACGGCCATAACCACTCTGGCCGAATTTCTGGCATGAAGCCCCTCCAAATCTCTCAGGACAAATGTTTTTTTCTCCATTACAGTTCTATAATCGGGTCAAGGGCTTTCACATCCATGCCGCTGTGACAGACCATGCCCGGAAAGCTGGGCGTATTGCAGATGACGATGGGAGTCGTCACGTCGTACCCTGCCTCCTTCACTTTCTCCAGATCCACCTCCACCAGCTTGTCGCCGGCCTTCACCCTGTCTCCCTGGGCCACAAAGGCCTCAAAATACTGTCCCTTAAGGTTCACCGTATCCATGCCGATGTGTATGATAAACTCCGCCCCGCAGTCCGCCTTTATGCTGACCGCGTGTTTCGTCTCAAACATCACCGCCACCTCCCCGGAAGCCGGAGCCACGAAAACTCCCGAATCCGGCACAATGGCCACCCCCTTGCCAAGAATCTCCTGGCTGAATGTGGGATCCGCCACCTGGCTCATGGGGATCGCCTTCCCCGAAACCGGGGCCAGAATCACCTTCTTCTCCTCCTGGCCGCCGCCGAACAGTTTCTTCAAAGATCCAAACAACTTAACCGCCTCCTTTTCTCACTCCTATTACACCCGCACCCTCTTAATATGTACGGCCAGATAGGACACTTCCTCGTCAGTTACATAGTGATTGTATGTTTTCATAATATAATCCCGTATCTTTATGCTGCACCAGTACTCCTCCGGATATATCTTCTCGATCATCCGGCAGAATTCCGGGCTCCCGTCGTCCAGCATCTCCTTGCAGTAAATCCGCTGGGCCAGAAATCTGAGATGGGTAATAAGCCTCTCATAGCTGATGGAGTTCTCCTCCAGCCGCATATGAAAATACTCCTCCACAATCCCCAGGACTTCCTGTATCAGGTTGGTGATATCAATGGTGTCACGCATCTTGATATTGTACTCGGCGTTGACGATGTGCAGCGCGATGGACGCTGTCTCATCCTGGGGAAGCCGGATTCCCAGCTTCTTCTCCACCAGAGCCACCGCGTACTCACCCACCAGATACTCCTCCCTGTAGAAGTTCTTTACCTCCCGGATGAGAGGATTGCGAAACATCATCTTCTGGCTGTACCTCTCGATAGAAAAATTAATATGGTCTGTCAGTGTCAGGTAGATGGTTTCATTCAGCTTCCGGTTCAGCACACTCTTTGCGTAGTCAATAATCTCCGCGGATATCTGGAGATGCTCCAGGGGAATCTTGGCCAGAAGGCTGCCGAACCTGGTTACGTTCTCCGGCCCCTCCAGGCGGAAAATTTTTTCAATGTTCTCCCCCGGGATATCCATGCCCGGCTTCATTCGGTAACCGATGCCCTTTCCCATGACCACCACTTCCGTCCCATCCCCGTCAATGGCACTGACCACATTATTGTTGATTACTTTGTCGATTCTCATATGACTCTTTTTGCACCTTTTCAGTGACCTCATTTTTCTCCGCCGCGGCGCTGTCCGCGGGGATTTCCGGCTCCTTAGAACCACAGAGGCTCCCGGCTGTGATAAAACAAAAAACCAATCTTGAAATGACAGACTTATCGTGAGTGTCATTCAAAACTGGTTTTGCCTGCTTGTCAGTAACAATCCAACTTAGTATTTATTTTTCTGTCTATACTTTACCAGATATCACCCTTTTTGTCAATAAGTCTTTTATATTTTGTTTATATTTTGTTTATAAATTTTCCTCCGACAAAAAAAATTTCTTTTCTTCTCAAGTATGTCCGAAACAGATATTTAAGAAAAAAGTAGTAGCAATCCGGGACAATATTCGCTATAATTGGTAAAGAATAAAGAGAAAAGGAGAACTCCCATGAGACATCTTTTAAATCCCCTGGATTTTTCTGTGGAAGAGATAAGCAGTCTTCTGGATCTGGCCGCCGACATTGAGCACAATCTCCCCCGATATGCCCATGTCTGTGACGGAAAGAAAATCGCAACCCTTTTTTATGAGCCAAGCACTCGAACTCGTCTGAGTTTCGAATCCGCCATGTTAAGTTTAGGCGGAAGTGTTCTTGGCTTTTCTTCTGCCGCCTCCAGCTCCGCTGCCAAAGGCGAAAGCGTTGCAGACACCGTCCGCATGATTTCCTGCTATGCCGATATCTGCGCCATGCGTCATCCCAAGGAGGGCGCGCCCCTGGTAGCCTCCCTCCACTCCTCCATCCCGGTGATCAACGCCGGCGACGGCGGACATCAGCATCCCACTCAGACACTGACGGACCTGATGACCATCCGGTCCCTCCTTGGCCGACTGGACAACATGACCGTGGGCCTGTGCGGAGACTTAAAGTTCGGCCGCACCGTCCACTCCCTCATCAACGCCCTGGTGCGCTACCCCAACATAAAGTTCGTTCTCATCTCCCCGACGGAGTTAAGGGTTCCCGAATACATACGGGAGGATGTGCTTCGGGCAGGCAACATCGAGTTTGCCGAGGTGGACAACCTGGACGAGGCAATGCCCCGGCTGGACATCCTGTATATGACCAGAGTCCAGAGGGAGCGCTTCTTCAATGAGGAGGACTACATCCGGTTAAAAGACTGCTACATCCTGGACAGGGCCAAGATGAAGCTGGCAAAGGAGCACATGTTCGTTCTCCACCCGCTTCCCAGGGTCAACGAGATCTCCGTCGAGGTGGACGACGACCCGCGAGCCGCCTACTTCCGCCAGGTGCAGTACGGCGTGTACGTGCGCATGGCTCTCATCATGACATTGCTGGAGGTGAAAAAACCATGTTAAATATCAGCGGACTCAACGAAGGCATCGTCCTGGATCACATCCAGGCAGGCAAAAGCCTTGACATCTACTACCATCTGGGTCTGGACAAGCTGGAATGCCAGGTGGCCATTATCAAGAACGCCCGCAGCAACAAGATGGGCCGCAAGGACATCATCAAGATCGAGGGGCCCATGGACAGCCTGGATCTGGAGATTCTGGGCTACATTGACCACAATATCACCGTAAACATCATCCGGGACAACAAGATCGTGGAGAAGAAGGCGCTGAAGCTGCCGAAGAAGATCACCAACATCATCCACTGCAAAAATCCCCGCTGCATCACCTCCATCGAGCAGGAACTGCCCCACATCTTCTACCTGTCGGACAAGAGCACGGAGACCTACCGGTGCATGTACTGTGAGGAGAAGTACGGAAAGTAACCCATAAAGCAGCATAAACATATAAGCATCAGAACCGCCCACGGCGGTCCTGATGCTTATTCTTCTTAAATCTTAATTATGGTAAAACAAGAACACGGGAGCAAAACGATAAGCCGGGTTATGTCGTTGAATGGCCATCTATCTAGGCCTGGCGTCGCCGCCAGGCTCAAGCGACCTACCCGAAAGCAGACGGGCCG
>JAAWHK010000121.1 GCA_022795805.1 Hungatella sp.
AGGTCATTGGGCAGCATAGCCATAATCACCCCGGCGAACCCGCCTCCGTGGATTCTGCACGCCCCCCGCTTTTTATCCGCAATAAACATCTCCGTAAGAGCCAGAGCCACGCTGATGCCCTGCTCCTGAACATTGCTGTTGGTATAGCAGTTCTGCAGCCACTTCCAGGAGGAGTTTCCGGAAGCCGTAATTCCTGCCAGGAAATCATCAAAGCGGTTCTCCTTCAGGGCAGCCACCTGGGCCTCAACCCTCTTGTTCTCCTCAAAGAAATGGAGCGCCCTCATAACGGACCGGTCTCCGGCAAACTGCCGCACCTTGCTTAAGTTGGCAATCACGTCCTCCTCCTTTACCTGGGAGCAGACCTCCTTGCCGAAATACTCCGCCACCTTCCGCATCTCATTGGGCACAGAGGAATAGTCCGCGCTCAGATCCGCATGGCCCTTCCCCGTATTCACAATAATCAGGCTGTGGTTCCGGGAACCGAAATCAAAGGGGATCTGCTCCACCTTGGGATTGGCAGGGTCAAAAAAGTCAATGGTAATCAGCCCGCCCACCGCGCAGGCCATCTGGTCCAAAAGCCCTGACGACTTGTTCCAGTAATGGTTCTCCGAATATTTCCCCACATGGGCGTAAGCCACCACGTCCATCTTTCCGTCATTAAAAAATACGTTGAGCATGGAGCACAGAAGCATCTCAAAGGCTGCGGAGGAACTGACCCCGGCGGCACTTATGACATTGCTGGTTATGTAAGCGTCAAATCCGCCTACCTTATATCCCATCTCCATAAATCCCTTTAACAGTCCCTTCACCAGGTCAATGGTCCCCGCCATCTTGCTGCTGGGCGCCAGGTCTTTCAGGTCAATGGAAAATTTCTGGTCAAAGGTCTCACTGACGATGTTCACCTTGTCACTGTCGTTCTTGGCCGCAATGCCCACGCAGTCCAGGTTAATGCTTCCCGCCAGGACCTTGCCGTGGTTGTGGTCCGTGTGGTTTCCGCTTATCTCCGTCCGCCCCGGTGAGGTAAACATCTTTACATCCTTATCCCCAAATTCCTTCTCAAACTTTTCCGCCAAATCTTTATAGCGCCTTACATTGCTCTCCACATTGTCCCTGCCGTACAGCTTCGCCATAAGATCGCGGCCTGCCGCGGAATCAAGAATCTTCATCGCGTCTGTTTTCATATTATTTTTCCTTTCTGTGCTCATTTTTCACCTGCCCCCAAACTCCGGCCAGGTTTCGCGGCGGGTAATTCTCTGCCGCTCTCTTGCTACTAAGTATAACAGAATCCGGTCTCATAAGACATATATTTTTGTGTGATAAAGTTTATTTTTTATATCTCCGTTTAGGCTCACAATCCCTCTGCTATTCCAGCCTGGTAAATCCCCCCGACGACGTACATGGAATCATGGTCACCTGTGTTCCGTCCTGTCCCCACTCCACCTTTAGGAGCGCCGTACTGGGAATGCTGCTTCCGAACACGAAATTCCCCAAACTGTATACAATAGTCTTTCCTTTGTACTCCTCCATCTCCTGCAGCACATGGGGATGACTTCCCACCACCAGGTCCGCTCCCGCGTCAATATAGGCCTTTCCCATGGCACGCTGATAGTCCTTGGGCTCATTCTCCCTCTCCACCCCCCAGTGTACGTACACCACCAGAAAGTCACACTGCTGCCTGGCCTCCTCAATAGCCTTAAGGGGCAGTGCGGTATCATAGGTGGAAAATACTCCCGGATGGCCCTTTCCCGCCGCCCAGCCGGCATCCATATAGACCCTGGAAGTCCCCAGAAACCCGATAATCTTCTGTCCCACAGTGACAGTCTCCAGCGCACTGGCCCTTTCAAAATCCTCCCCGCCGCCCACATACAGAATTCCCGCCTCATCCAGAGCCTTGCAGCTGTCCAAAAGCCCCTCCGGTCCGAAATCCAGAATGTGATTGTTGGCCAGCGTCACGATATCCACTCCCATCTCCTGGAGGATATGCATCCTGCTCTCCGGCAGGCGGAACGTAAACTGCTTATCCGCAGCCGCAGTCCCCCTCTGGGTAAAGGGAAACTCTTGGTTCACCATAAAAATATCCGCCTTCTCAATCTCCGCCCGGATTCCCTCATCCAGAACTCCGTGAATCCCCCCTGCTTTATCGTAGGCGTTAAGCACGTGGTCAGACAAATACACGTCCCCGGCAAACAGCATCACAATCTCGGAGGATGCGGCCTCCCCCGGCTTTCCGATGTCTGCATCCACGGCCGTATCGTCCAAACCATTCTGACCGCCCTGGCTGTTCTGACCTGGCAAATCCCCCTGTTCCTCCATGGGATTCTGCCCCACGTCCCCATTCTCCTCCTTATTTTCTTCCGCTCCCGCTATAGCTTCCGCCGCGATATACTCCCGTCCGGCCCTGGCTCCTCCACCCTTCAGAAAAAGCCCCGCCGCCATGCCAATCAACAGCACGACTCCTGCCGCAGCCATCAAAAAAACTCCCCGTCCCCGCATGCGTTCCCTCCTGTCCATACACCGGCATTCCCTCCGGCCAGACCTTTACATCTCTTTTTCTGACTTTGCCATCTGCACTGCCGGTGTTAAAATCCTTTCCAACTAAATCATACTATGACCGGCCTCACCCTGTCCATATTATCTTTTGTCGATTTTTCCCATCCCCCAGCAAAAAAGCGACGGAAAACGAATCCACCAAACGTAACGTCTTCCATCGCCCTATTTTTAAAATCCGGCTGTAATTGCTGTATTACCCGTCTAGCAGGCCAGAACCACGCCCCCGTCGCTGGCATACACCGTAGCTACCCCTGCGGTCTCCGTAATGACCACATCCTTAAAAGGAGCCCTCTTTAACAGCTCCTCCTTCACAAGCTCTGCCCTCTCCCGGTTATTGCAGTGAGCCACCACCGCAGTCTTTTCTTCCGGATCCTTTATATTCTTCTGGGCATAATCGCACATCTTGGCCAAAGCCTTATTTATTCCTCTGGCCTGATCTTCCTTGATAATAACGCCCTCCACGGCCCCCATCACCGGCTTAATGTTGAGCGTTGTGGCAAAAAACGCCTGCAGCCCTGTGAGCCTCCCGTTCTTGCGCAACGCATCCAAAGATTCCAGCACAAAATAAGTCTTCATATTTCTCTTAAATGCTTCCGCCTTCTCACACACTTCATCAAACGCCGTTCCGGCCTCACACAGCCCTTTGATGTACAGCGCAATATTCAGTTCCCCCGCCGAAGCAGACCAGGAGTCGATAATCTTAATATTCTTGGGTCCGTGCTCTTCCTCATAGAGGCCTTTTCCCAGCACCGCGCTGTTGTAGGTTCCGCTTAAATGGCTGGACAGAGTGATGACATACACATCGTCCTCCTCGCACTCATAGGCCTCCTTAAACATCTCAGGGGACGGGCAGGCTGTCTTCGGGCAGTTGGGGCTGGCCTTCACCAGCTCCAGAAAACGCTTCTGGTCAAAAGTCTCATCATCTATCACCTGGGTGTCATCCACCTGCAGAGTCAGAGGAATCATCTGAAAACGTGAATCCCGTTTCATCTCCTCCGTCAGATCCAGGCAGCTGTCGCCGATAATCTTATAACTCATATCATCCCTCCTAAAAACCTTTACTATATTACATAGTTTTTATTACTACATATTATAGCACATTTTTTCT
>JAAWHK010000122.1 GCA_022795805.1 Hungatella sp.
TTTATATGGGAAAGGGCGGCATATTTATACCTTTGAAAATATCTGTAAAGAAGACGGCAGCATTTCTATGGGTGATGAGGCGGTAAAGATATTTCTCAATGCGAAAGGAACTCTGGATGATGTGAGTGATGAAGATTATGTGGCAGGGAAGAAGCCGAAGGATGCCTACGTGGAGAGGCTGGAAGAAGCTGTAAAAGAGGCCAAGAAGAATAGAGAATGGAGGCATGAGTATATGACATTGTTAATGAGTGACCAGGAGAATGTGAAAAAGGTGAGGAAATGTTGGCAAAATGAATAATACTTTTAAGTGAAGATGGCCGTTTATCAGACGTTATCAAAGTATCACAGGATAAAGAGTACCGTCAGGAACTTTCACATACCGCATAAATGCCAGAAGAAAGGGAGAACCAGTCCATGGATGTTACGAAATCACAAATCTGTAAAGCAGCCAAGGAACTGTTTAATGAGAAGGGCTATCAATCTGTTTCCATGCGGCAGATTGCCGGGGCCGCAAAGATTAGTCTGGGAACCCTTACCTATCATTATGCTCATAAGCAGGATCTTCTAGGGGCTATTATGGATTCCACCATTAAGACTTTTCCACAGATGCCGCCCCGGAATATTGCCGGACTTCATCTTCTGCTGAGGCAGCTGCTGGAATCGGTTGAAGACGCCCGGTTTTATTTTAATGATCCGTCGGTTTATAGGGATGTGCCTGTGCTCCAGGAACAGAGAGACGTGAATGTAAGCTGTCTGTTCGGACTTTTGGAGACGGCTTTAAGCAACCTTGTAAAGGAGAACCTGCTCATATCGGAATTGACCGAAAAACGGATCCATCAGCTGGCCACGGTTATGATGTTAAGCCACACAGGCTGGTTTCAGCATAACGCTTCCCGGAGCCGTGAATATGCCATCGGGCTGGAAGAGCTTCTGGAGGCCCAGTGGGCTGCCGTATATCCCTATCTTACGGAAAAAGGGCTGGAAGAATATAAAAAAGCCGTGGCTGCCATGTGACTGCCGCGGCTTTTTCGCCGGTATTTTTAATTTTCTTCTGTGTAATCCCCGCTTTCAATTCTTTCATAGAGATGTTTTAACATGTCTAAGTAAGTGGGAACCTCATCCAGGGTAGCTCCTGATACGGCATCAGGTGTCTGCCAGTATTTGTCTTCATTTTGGGTGATTCCCCCGTCTTTATAGTATTGATAGCCAAATCCATGTTCCGTTACAAAGTCTTTGATGGCCTGCATGTTGCCGGAAAATTTCAGGTCGCTCATCCAGTAGCTTTCCCCATGGCCATTGGTTTCCTTGTAGGTGATCCGATATAGGATGGCTGTGTTTTCTGAATCTGCCTGGGATTTCCGGGGAGTTTTGAGAATATAGACATCCTCCAAAGCGGCTTCGTGATACCAGGCGCCTCCTTCTTCCGTGGCCACATAGTCGTTGAGCCGCATGGTCTTTCCGTCAATCTCAGCCGTATAAACGACTGCCTGTTCACAGGCAGGGTCACTTCCCAGCTCACCGGTCCATACAATACCGCCGATCTGGATGTATTGCGCGTAATTGCATTCTACCGGACTGCCATGTTCGCTGCCGATAAAGGAGATTACCGCGTCTCCCAGCTCTTTAATCACTGCTTCATCGGTTAAGTTGGCCCAGCCTCCGGAGGCGCCGTTGTCATCCCATGGAAGCATTGCCTGCAAAAAGCGGATGTCGTATACGTTTTTATCGGTCTGATTCCAGTAAAGAGTGGCTTTGATTACCGCATCCTGAAAGGACGCTTCGCTTTTTGTGTAAAGCCCGTAAGTGGTGGCGCTTACAATCTTCTTGTCGCCGGGAAATGTAACGGGGGTTAATTCTGCTGCTGCGTTCTGTGGCTTTTCGGGTTCTTCATAAGGATAGGCCTCAGGATCCAGCGCGTTTCGAACGGCGGCAATGGCCCCGTTGCTGGTTACTGTGGCGCCTGATACGCCTTCAATTTCCGCGGTGCCGATTTCCTCAAATTGTGCTGCTAATTCTTCTAAGGCGGCCTGACCGATACCCGGGGTTTCATCAGGGCCTTCCAGAATCACCTTGGTAATGGTTTCGCCGGCAGTGGTTACATGGGCTGTGATGACCCCGCCGAATCCCTGGCCTTTTCCGGTGGATTCCTCCTTGGAGTCTTCCGAAGTCCGGGCTGTGGTTTCCTCTTTGTCAGTCTCCTGGGCCGTTGTGGTTTCAGCTGCTGCAGTTGTCGTATCGGTAGCGGCCGGAGAAGAGCAGGCAGAGACCAGAAGTGCCATAGAAATTGCGGTTGTTAATACTGGTTTTTTCATTGTGATATCCTCCCTGTTTTTGTGTCGTACAACTGTACGAATTGATAAAATGATATCATATTTTTTAGTGCTTGACAAGAGGGGATTTCGTTTTGCGGCAAAGTATTTTTGCGCAGAGCGCATCATGTACACTACCCGCATATGGTGTCGGATATATTGCCGTCCTATTCAAAAACACAGTGGTTTGTCAGGCCGGAATGTGATAAAATACGGACAGAATTTTGAAAGACGTTAGAACGATTTTGGAGGATGCCATGATACTTGTCACAGGGGCAAATGGATTTGTCGGCCATAAATTAATGGAGATGTGCAAAGATACAGCTGCCGCGCCGTCTCTTCGCAATGCAACACAGGAAGATATGAATCGCATCATCGGAGAAAGCGGTGCGGATGTCATTATCCATACGGCGGCTATTTCTGATATAGGAGCGTGTCAGGCGGATCCGGATGCCTCTTATTATGCAAATGTGCAAGTCCCGCTTTTTATTGCAAGCGCATCAAAGGGCCGGAAATTGATCTGCTTTAGTTCGGATCAGGTATACAGCGGCTGCAGCGAAAAAGGGCCATATTGTGAGGATACGGTAAAACCAGGAAACGTATACGCGGAACACAAGTTGGAAATGGAGCAGAGGGTATTGGAAATCAATCCTGATGCAGTTATGCTCCGCGCTGAATGGATGTATGATTACTATTTAAAAAGATCCAACTATTTTATGAATATCCTCAATGCAAAAGAAACGGTGTCATTTAGCTCCGCGCAGTTCAGGGGCATTACATATTTGAGAGAAGTGGCGGAAAACATGGAAAAAGTAATTGCATTGCCAGGCGGCATATATAATTTTGGAAGCGAAACTACAAAATCCATGTATGATATCACTCAGGAATTTATTGATTTATTGGGTAAAAAAGTGAGATTAGAAGATGCTTCTTTAAGACATAATCTGTGGATGAATTGTGATAAAGCTAAAAAGTATGGTGTGAAATTCAGTACCGTGACAGACGGTTTGATCAAATGCGCCAAAGATTATAATCTGATTTAAAGAGATGTATTAAAACTGTTGAATGTGCTCCTTTCCACAGAAAAAGGTCCGAACGATATTATTTCAGATAAAATCTTGTGATAAGTGTCAATTAACTGAGGAAACAGCAAGATCGTATTTGTCAGAAGCGTTTTAACGGTTCCGGGTTACGCCGGGACCGGGCAGAAGAACAGACAGGAACCGAAGGACATCGCGCTTCGGGGATTTTCGGATTATGGGGCGGTTTTTCTGAGTTGTCATTTTCCCCCCTTGTCCCACATATATTGAAAGAAAGAGGAGGGGACAAAGGTGGAGAGAAATGATGA
>JAAWHK010000029.1 GCA_022795805.1 Hungatella sp.
AATCAAAAAAGTATACACTTGAGATAGTTCATCGATGGACAAGCCCCTTGAAAACCGAATGACCGTCTGAAAAGGAATACCCCGGCTGGGGAAGTGTGCCGTGACCCCGCTTCTGGACACCGTGACCAGAGCAGGCCAGCGCACCAACACCGGAACACGCCGCAGGAATGGGGCAGGAAGCCTTTTCGGGAGAAACGGCAACAAAAAGAAAAACGGAACTTCGATAAACAGGCCCCTGGCCTGCAAAAAAAACGGCTCCCGCCGGAACCGCTTTCTCACATACTTCCTCAAATCAGCCTGAATCCGATTATGCAATCTTCTCCTTGGCCAGCTCTGCCAGTTTCGCAAAGCTCTCTGCGTCGTTGATAGCCATATCAGACAGCACTTTCCGGTTCATCTCAACACCGGCCAGCTTTAAGCCATACATAAACTTGCTGTAGGACAGACCGTTGATGCGGGCTGCTGCGTTGATACGCGCGATCCACAGCTGTCTGAACTGTCTCTTTCTCTGCTTTCTTCCTGCGTAAGCACTGGTGAGCGCTCTCATCACGGACTGCTTGGCGATCCGGTACTGCTTGGAACGTGCGCCTCTGTAACCCTTTGCCAGTTTTAAAACTCTATTATGTCTCTTCTTAGCGTTCATACCGCCTTTAACTCTTGCCATCGGTTCTTCCTCCTTCTAGATAATCGAAATCTTATAAATATGGTAAAATCTTCTTCATTACTTTTGCATTGGTTGCATCGGTAACGATATCTTTTCTAAGATTTCTCTTTCTCTTGGTAGACTTCTTAGTTAAGATGTGAGACTTGTAAGCTTTATTTCTTACTAACTTTCCTGTTCCGGTTTTTTTGAAACGCTTTGCAGCGGCCCTGCTTGTTTTCATTTTAGGCATTGTGGTTTCCTCCTTGATAGTTATTGGCTGCCGGCCCGGACGGCCACACGGCTGCTGATGGAGACGGCAGCGTATCTTTCTATTTTAACGTTTTGCAGTTAAAAACATGACCATGCTTCTTCCCTCAACCTTGGACGGCTTGTCGACTACCGCGATATCCGACAGCGCCGCGGCAAAATCATCCAAAATGTGCCTGGACTTTGACATGTGGGCCATCTCACGACCTCTGAAGCGCAGTGTCACCTTTACCTTGTCACCCTTCTCCAAAAACTTGCGCGCCGCGCTGGTCTTGGTGTTCAGGTCGTTGGTGTCGATGTTGGGAGACAGACGGACTTCCTTTATCTCGATGACTTTCTGCTTCTTCTTAGCTTCTTTTTCTTTCCTCGCCTGCTCATAGCGGAATTTGCCGTAATCGATAATCTTACATACCGGCGGCTTCGCCGTAGGAGCAATCTTTACCAGATCCAGTTCCGCATCTCTGGCAAGCTGCATGGCTTCTCTCGAAGACATAATGCCAAGCTGTTCCCCATTCTCGCCGATCAGTCGGACCTCCTTGTCTCTGATCTGTTCATTAATCATTAAATCGCTAATTGTCGTGCACCTCCATGTGTGATGTGAATACCTTTTCCTGCCGGGGGCATTCCTTTTTCATAGCCATCCCCCCAAAGTCCTGGGAATACGCAACAAAAAAGCAGATAGAAAGTTCTATCCACCAATCCAAGGACACAGCACTCCCTGCTATGTATCTCAAATATGAACCCGGGTCACTTACTCGTGCCGAGGTGAGGTGGATATTCCTGCTTTCCTGTCAGTTATTTTCATACCTTAAATACTCTACTACACTTTTCCTTATTTGTCAAATGTTTTTTTGAAAAAACTTCCGTATGAAAAACTGCTGCAAAACGGCGCTCCGTTCTCTCTCATCCGGAGATCCTTTCACAGCAGTTTATCTTATGATACCTGAGTTCGGGGGACAGCCTTCCACGCTTCCCCTACCTCATTTCCGCCTTCATCCTATACTTATCGCATCTGGAATGTGGCGCACTCCGTGTGGCTGGCGTCAGACGCCCCGTCCCCGGCGATGCCGATGTGGTCCGCCTCACAGTGACGGTCCCGGTTGTACACACAGTTTACCGCCTCACAGTCAACCTCCAGGCGGCTCTCCGGTGTCTTAAACAGGTTATGGAAAGCCCCGTCCCGGTTCTCGTCAAAGCTTCCGCAGCAGGTGTCGCAGCAGTCCTTTGCCTTGCTTCCGTCCACGATGATGGCCTGTTTGCAGCAATGATTATCACAGTTATGAAGACAGTTCGTTACATTACAATCCAGCTTTGTCATGATGGTTTCCTCCTGAATGAAATTAGATTTACAACCATATGATTCCCCGGATTGTCTAAAAATATTTCCGTCAAAAAATGTTTTATTTTTTTCTGTATTTTTTCTCGATTCCGGTCGTATACACAGCCATCAAAGCGATGGATTCTGCCATGACGCCCACGACAGAGACCATGATCCACAGGCCGTCTCCCAGAAGCATGGGGAGGCCGAGAACCATAAATACAGCCCCATATACGCACCAAACCTTCCCCATGGTTCTGTTATAGGCCCTCACATCCTCAATGGGCGCTGTCTTTGCGTTGGCCCAGAATCCCGAAGGCTTTTTTGCCTTAAAGCACCGCAGCCCGCTGCCTATAAACAGGACTCCCACGGCCGCCCATATGACAAATCCAATAATCCTTCCTGACATTTTATCTCCTCCCGACCTCCGTTCCTTTAGGACCTTCCTTGGGGACAATGGAATACTCTACGCCAGTGACCCCATAGGATCCCACGGATTCAGCACAATGGCCTCCGTGTTCAGAATATCCAGCTGTTCTTTGGAGAGATATTTTTTATTCACCACCACCTGGTACATATATTCGTCAAACCACTGGTCGCTCATAATGAAATATCCCTTTTTGCCGGGATCTTCGCCCCAGCTGTTTTCCACCCTCCACCGGGTGGGAACTTCGTCCTTTGTCAGATTGACCCCCTGGAACACCATGGCATGGGTCATAAGGCTCTGGCCGTAATCCAGTCTCTGGCCCTTGTCCATGGAAAGATCCACCTGGAGGAAATCCTCAAAATCATAAATTCCCGTGTCCATGATCCCCGCATCCCGGTTGATGCACGGTCCCATATCACAGCCGAACCACACCGGCTCCCCGTCCTTTAACTGGGCGACGGCCGCTTTTTTAAGCTCCTCGATGGGAAGGTTGATATAGCAGATGGGGTTGCCCTCCTTCACGTTGCCAAGCATGTTCACCGTATATCTGCGGTACAGCGGCTTGTCCGACGTCGGGGCGTTGATCAGGCTTATGTAATCATTCAGATCCATATCCACGTATTTCCCGAAAAACTCCCGGGGTGTCATCCCGATCTCCTGGATAAAGTTGCCGTCCTTGTCCCGGGCCTCCATGTCCACCGCCTTTGGCGGCTCTCCCAGGCAGATGCACAGCATGCGGTAGATGTCCCTGAGCATGTCCGCCTTTTTCTCCTCCAGCTCATTGCGGCCGGCGCCCTCACCGGCAGTCCTGCGCAGGATACAGGCATCGGTTCTCAAAAGCTCTGTCAGGATGCGGTTCATCTCCCGTGTAGAGCCGGACACCGATGATTCGGGCATGCTGTACTTGGGCACGACGCCGTATTTATTCACCAGGTTCACCACCATATCCCACTGGCCTCCGTCACAGACGGGATCCGACAGAAGATGGCAGAGAATGCGGCTTCCCACCGGTTCATCCAGAGTGTCCAGAATATTCTCCAGGAACCAGTTGGATTTCTCCAGCTTGTCCCAGAACAGAAGATAGCTCTGCGACAGCTCGAAGTTCTCAAGATTACAGCTTTTGATAATCTTAAAACGCATCACATTGGTGGCGGCAAACAGCCAGCAGCGGCCGCTCTGCTTCTGGTTGGTCATGGCGCCCTGCTTTAAGGTCAGGGAAAACTCATGGTTGCTGCGCCTTACGGCCGCCGGATTCTTGCAGCTGGCCAGAAGGCCGCTGCCCATAACCGCGTCCCGGGCCACACGGCTGGCCCGATCCCCGTTAAAATCGCTGCTGTATTGTCCCAGGTGGTCTGGGGTGATGTTCGTACTCATTCGTAAAACCTCCTGTGTAAAATATGTTTATGGATCAGGCTTTCGCCTCAGTATGTATCGGCATACCTTCTATACTATAACGCAAAAAACCGGTCTTGTCAAAACCAATACCGGCCAGTAAGATTCGCTTGTAAGATTTGCCGGAGACGTGCCGGCAAAGCCGCAAAAAGGGCCCTGCAGGGCGGGCCTTACGCGGCCCTCCCCCAAAACCCTTCTCAGAAGATTCCTTTTATAATCCCTGCTCCGTCAGCTCTCTGGCCACGTCGTCCTTGACCGTGACGCCCTCCTTCTCCAGCTGGGCGATCTTCTCCGCAAACTGGGGAAGATACTTTTTGTGGGCGATCAGCAGCTCATCCAGAACTCTCTTGGCAGTGTCGCCTGAGGGAACCTGGGGATTCAGGATAAATGCCTGCAGCGCCATGCCATAATCTCCCGTCACGGCCGCCTCACAGACGCACAGCTCCATATTCTTCATCACCTGCAGCCAGCCTCTCTCAGCCGGGCGCAGGGAACCGAAGGCGATGGGCAGGGCGCCGCACGCGCCCACATGGGCGGAAACCTCCACCACGCAGTCGGCCGGAAGATCCGGAACGGCGCCGTCGTTCTTGGTGGACACAACGATATGGGTATTCTTGTTGGCATAGATGGACGCGATGGTCTCGCAGGCAGCGTCGGAGTAGTGAGCTCCGCCTCTCTTGGCCAGCTGTTCCGGCTTCTCGCTCAGCTCGGGATTCTTGTACAGCTCAAACAGCTCTGCTTCCGTCTGCTTCACCTGCTGGGCACGGGTGCCCTTCTTCGGATCATTGTACTCCTCCAGAGCGTGGTTTAACATCTCTTCCTGTCTGTAGTAGTACCTGTGGTACGCGCAGGGAATCATGCCCATCTGATCCAGCTGCTCCTTGAAGAACTTCACGTCAAACACATTGGCCGGCGTTCCCGCGTCCGCCTCCGGATCGTACAGCTTGTCGATAATCTGAGGAGTCACATCTTTCCCGTTAAGGTCAAACACCTTATGCCAGTGGAAATGGTTCAGCCCTGCGAACTTGTAGATCAGCTCCCCCGGCTCCATGCCGATCATCTTGGGCTCCCTCATCATGGCCCCCACCGGAACATTGCAAAGGCCGATAACCTTATCCCACTTGCCGTAGCGGATAACCGCCTCCGTCACCATGCCGCTGGGGTTGGTAAAGTTCACCAGCCATGCATCGGGACACAGCTCCTTCATGTCCTCCACGATGCCAAGGATCACGGGGATGGTGCGGAAAGCCTTGAACATGCCGCCTGCGCCGTTGGTCTCCTGTCCCAGCATCCCGTAGGATAAGGGGATTCTCTCGTCCTTGATCCTGGCATTGAGAAGTCCCACGCGGAACTGGGTGGTCACGAAATCCGCTCCCGGCAGCGCCTCTCTCCGATCCAGAGTCAGATGAACCTTCACGTCATAGGGGGAAGCGTCCCACATGCGCTGTGCCATGCTGCCCACGATCTCCAGCTTCTCTTTTCCCTCCTCGATGTCCACCAGCCAGATCTCTTTAATGGGAAGCTCCTCATACCGCTTAATAAAGCCCTCCATCAACTCCGGAGTATAGCTGCTGCCGCCACCGATGGTTACAATCTTTACGGGTTTCTTTTCCATGAACTTATCCTCCTTGTTTTCACGGCAGGCCTGCCTGCACGCCAAAGATGCCGCCGCTTTTCGTTCCCCGGCTGTCTTCTCCCGGCGTACCCGCCGCCTGACCTTTCTGATACCATCATTTTCACGGATTTTCCCCCGTTTGTCAATCCCCTGGACTTCATCTGGTACAGTGTTTCCTTTTCCCGGTCATTTGCCCCCGGACAACGGGAACATTGTTCCCGACCCACGCTTCCTTTGCCCGGCCGCCGTAACCGCCGGTTCCCCGCAGGACTCACCCCTCCAGAATCGGGTTGTCCGAATGCCTGTTCTCGTACTCCTTTGTCACCTTCACCTTCTCCCTGTAGTGTTTCTCATAATCCCGGTTAAAATATCCTGCGTAGAGCACGTCCAGCAGGTACATAACCGAAACGTTAAATCCGAAGCTCCCCAGATTGTTAATAAGCTTCTCCCTGGTGGACACGTACAGACACACGTCGCACAGCTCCGACAGGGAATTATTTCCGTAGGAGGTAACGGCCACCGCAGACAGTCCCCGCTCCCGGGCTTTTCTCCCTATCTTAAGCCCGGTTCGTGTCTCCCCTGTATAGGAGATCATGATAAACACCGCCTTCTCCCGGCAGTAGCAGGCCTGATAATATCCCTCACCCATATGGGTGCACATGTGAACCATCTTCCCCACCCTGGCCATCTTCTCCTGAAAGATCTCCGCAAGCCCCATCTGAGCCCCCTGGGTACAGATATACAGCTCCGACGCCTCCTCAATCATGTCCACAGCCTTTTTCAGGGTCTCCCCTTCCAGAAGGGACTTACAGTCCCGCAGGATCTCCTCGTAGAGGACCTCGATCTTGTTGGCCACGGTCATCTCCTTGTCCCTTCTGTCAAAAGGGAAATTGGGATCCAGAGATTTAAAATGGGAGGAGAGATACTCCACTTCTTTAAGATAGTCTTCCCTCAGATCATTGAATCCCTCATACCCCGCCTTCTGACAGAAACGGATGATTGTAGACGGGGCCACGTACAGCTCCTTTGCCATCCTCCGCACGCTCATGTCACGCAGCTTCTCCTGCATATCCAGAATATAGTCCGCTATGCGGCAGTCAATGTCCGAAAAATACTGCCGATCCTGAAGTTTTTCCCTAACCAGCATCCTTTCACCGCTCCCTTTTGTTTATTCCCACAGGCAAAAGCCCCGAGGCAGCCACCTCGGGACTCTTATCTCCTTACTTAAAGTATTCCACACCCGACTCAAACAGTCTCATGTCCTGCTCACCGTAGATATTCACGGCAACCGCCTCTCCCCGTCTCTCGGAGTGAGCCATCTTGCCCAGGATCCGGCCGTCCGGGCTGGTGATTCCCTCAATGGCCATGTAGGACCCGTTGGGATTCCAGAACTCGTCCATAGTGGGACTGCCCATATCGTCCACATACTGGGTGCATACCTGCCCGTTGTCAAACAGTTTCTTCAGCCACTGATCGCCGGCCACAAACCGTCCCTCGCCGTGGGAAGCCGGGTTGCAGTACACCTTGCCAAGCTTAGCGCCCGTAAGCCACGGAGACTTGTTGGTCACAACCTTTGTGTACACCATCTTGGACACGTGGCGGCCGATGGCATTCATAGTCAGGGTAGGCGAATCCGAGTGCTGCTCCCTGATCCTTCCCTCCGGAACCAGCCCCAGCTTCACCAGGGCCTGGAATCCGTTGCAGATTCCCAGCATCAGCCCGTCACGCTCATGGAGAAGCCTCTCGATCTCCTCGCCGATCACCTGGTTTCGGAACACCGCCGCAAAGAACTTGGCGGAACCCTCCGGCTCGTCGCCGGCGGAAAAGCCTCCCGGGAACATGACGATCTGGGCTTTGGCGATCTCCTTTTTAAACGCCTCCACGGAATCCCGGATATCGGCAGCGCTGAGATTCCTAAACACCAGGCTGGAAACCTGGGCTCCGGCTCTCTCAAAGGCCCTGGCGCTGTCGTACTCGCAGTTGGTTCCCGGGAACACAGGGATAAATACATGGGGCTTTGCCGTCTTATGCCTGCAAATATAGACCGCGCCGCCCTTCGCGTTCACATCGTAAACCTCATCCCTCACCTGGGTCTTTTTCACGCCCGACTCCGTGGGGAATACATCCTCCAGAGTTCCCGTCCAGGCCTTAAGCGCCTCATCCACAGGGATGCTGACAGGCCCGTATTCCAGTGTCCCCCGGTCTGTAATCTCACCGATCAAAGTATAGGTTATAGCCAGGCTGCCCACCTGCCCGTCGGGAACCTCACAGACAATACTTCCGAAGCCCGGCGCAAAGAAATCCCGCGGATCCACGCTGTGCTCGATCTTCACGCCCAGCTTGTTGCCGAAAGCCATCTTGCTGACAGCCTCCGCCATGCCGTGGCCCTCCAGGGCATAGGCGGAAACGATTCTTCCGGCCCTGATATCTTCCAGGATCTTTTCGTACCCCTCCAGGAGCTGTCCGTATCTGGGCAGATCGTACTCGTCCCTCTCGGCTCTGAACACCACAATCCGGTTTCCGGGCCTCTTAAACTCCGGTGTAATAATGTGCTTATGGCTGGCCACGTCCACGGCAAAGGACACCAGCGTCGGCGGAACGTCAATGTCATTGAACGTGCCGGACATGCTGTCCTTGCCTCCGATGGAGGGAAGGCCGAATCCCAGCTGCGCGTCATATGCCCCCAAAAGGGCGGCGAAAGGCTGGCTCCACCGCGTCGGATCCTCCGTCATCCTCCTGAAATACTCCTGGAACGTGAACCGTATCTTTCTGCAGTCCCCGCCGGAAGCCACGATCTTGGCCACGGAGGACACCACCGCGTAGACGGCGCCGTGGTAGGGACTCCAGCTGGACACATAGGGATCAAAACCGTAGCTCATCATGGTGACCGTGTCCGTCCTTCCCTTAAGCACCGGAAGCTTGGCCACCATAGCCTGTGTCTCTGTCAGCTGATACCTGCCGCCGTAGGGCATAAACACCGATCCCGCACCGATGGAGCCGTCAAACATCTCCACCAGGCCTTTCTGGGAGCACACGTTTAAGGAAGCCAGAGTCTCCAGCCATCTCCCTCTCACATCCGGGATGTCGGATCCGTCCCCAAAAGGATTGCCCTCCCGTCCCGGAACCTGAACCACCACCGATGCCTCCTGGTGGGCGCCGTTGGTGTCCAGAAACGCCCGGCTGATATCCACGATGGTCTCTCCCCTCCAGTTCATCACCAGACGGGGTTCCTCCGTCACCACGGCCACGGCCACGGCCTCCAGGTTCTCCTCCGCCGCATATCCCAGGAAGGCATCAACATCCTTCTCGTCGACCACCACTGCCATACGCTCCTGGGACTCGGAGATGGCGATCTCCGTCCCGTCCAGGCCCGCATATTTTTTGGGCACCTTGTCCAGGTCGATTTTAAGCCCCGGGGCCAGTTCCCCGATAGCCACGGACACCCCGCCTGCGCCGAAATCATTGCACTTGCGGATTATGCTGCTGACCTCCGGACGGCGGAACAGTCTCTGAATCTTTCTCTCCGTAGGCGCGTTGCCCTTCTGCACCTCGGCCCCACAGGTCTCGATGGAACTCTCCGTGTGAACCTTGGACGAACCGGTGGCGCCGCCGCAGCCGTCCCGCCCGGTGCGTCCGCCCAGAAGGATAATGATATTGCCCGGATCCGACGTCTCCCGGATAACCGCCTTCCTGGGCGCCGCCCCCATGACCGCGCCGATCTCCATGCGCTTGGCCACATAGTCCGGGTGGTAGATCTCCTTCACGTAACCGGTGGCAAGCCCGATCTGGTTGCCGTAGGAGCTGTAGCCCTGAGCCGCCCCCGTCACCAGTTTCCTCTGGGGAAGCTTGCCGTGAAGGGTCTCCCCCAGAGATTTCCTGGGATCTGCCGCTCCGGTGATACGCATGGCCTGATACACATAAGTACGCCCTGACAGGGGATCCCGGATAGCGCCTCCCAGACAGGTAGCCGCCCCGCCGAACGGCTCGATCTCCGTGGGATGGTTATGGGTCTCATTTTTAAAGTTCACCAGCCACTCCTCGGTGACGCCGTCAATGTCCACAGGCACAACGATGCTGCAGGCATTGATCTCATCCGACTCCTCCAGATCATAAAGCTTCCCCTCGCTGCGCAGCTTCTTCATGGCCAGAAGCGCCAGGTCCATAAGGCAGACAAACTTGTCCTTCCTTCCCCCATACAGCGCCTCTCTGTCCGCCAGATACCGCTCATAGGAAGACCGGATGGGCTCCCTGTAATCCCCCTCCGTGAAGGCCACGTCCTTTAACTCCGTCTGGAAGGTGGTATGGCGGCAGTGGTCGGACCAGTAAGTGTCCAGAACCCGGATCTCCGTCATGGTAGGATCCCTGTGCTCCTCATCTGCAAAATACTTCTGAATATGCTGAAAATCTTTGAATGTCATGGCCAGATTCAGGGAGTCATACAGCTCCCTCAGCGCGCCCTCGCCAAAGCCTCCGAAGCCCTCGAATACCTTCACGTCCGCCGGCGTCTCAAACACCGTCACCAGCGTATCCGGTTTGGCACCGTCCGCCTCCCTGGAGTCAACGGGGTTGATACAGAAAGATTTGATGGCTTTTATCTGCTCCGTTGTCACGGTTCCCGAGATAACATAGGTGGTGGCTGTCTTAATGACCGGCTCCTCGTCCTCCTTCAGAAGCTTCACGCACTGCTCCGCGGAATCCGCCCTCTGGTCAAACTGCCCCGGAAGATACTCCACGGAGAACACCAGATCAGACTCTTTTCTGGGGAAATCCTCTTCATACAGAAAGTCCACCGGAGGTTCGGAAAAAATAGTTCCCAGGGCTGCGTCATACGTCTCCCCGGACAGGTTCTCAACATCATAGCGGATTAACACGCGGACGCCGGTTACGGTCTCAATTCCCAGATAGCTGCTGATCTCGCCGGCCAGCTCATGGGCTTTCACGGCGAAGTCCGGCTTTTTCTCAACGTAAATTCTCTTTACACTCATGTCAGTGTTTCTCCTTCCTCGCATGGCTGCATTGGGGTCTCTCGGCGCTGCCAGGGGCAGGCCGATTGATGATTATACATAAAGAATACCATAAGTCTGTTCATAAGAAAAGTTAATATATCTTATGGAATTTATTAAATATTATAATAAACCTTTTAGATGTTCCCTGTCATTTAACTCTGTCAGCGTAAATTTCTTTGTTTGGGGATCATACTCGACGGTGGAGATGCTGGCATTTCCCACAATGATGTCGTCCTTTGCATCCCTCCCCTCATCCTGCAGCATGTATTCCAGCAAAAACACCACCGTGGCCCCGTGGGACACCACAGCCACATCCCCGTCGGCCTGCTTAAGGATGCTGTCTATGGCTTTCCCGCACCGCTCATACACCTGGGTCTGTGTCTCTCCCCCGGGCGGCGCCACCTCCACCGGGCTCAAATACCACTGTTCCAGCTCCCTGGGGTATCGCTCCCCGATCTCGTCCATGGTCAGTCCTTCCCATTTACCGTAGTTGACCTCCTCCAGCTCCCGGAGGCGGTGAACCGGAACATGCTGACTCTCCCCGATGGCCAATGCCGTCTCGCCGGCCCTGGACAGGGTACTGGAAAAAACCCGGCTCACCGGCCGCCTCTCCATCCCCTTTGCCAGGCAGGCCGCCTGCCTTCTCCCCACATCATTGAGAGGGATATCCGTACTTCCCTGAATCTTCCCCGCCACGTTCCAGTCTGTCTGGCCGTGACGAATCAAATATAATCTCATCCTTATCCTGTCTCCCTGCTTATCCCGTAAACTGCTTATCCCCGGCTCTGCCAATCTGCTAATCTCCTGATCTGCCGATCTGCTAACCTGCCAGTCTGCTAATCTGCTAATCTGCTAATCTGCTAATCTGCTAATCTCCCACCACACTCATGGCGTCCAGGGTCAGCTTCATTATCTCCTTTACCTCATCCACCGTCAGCTTCATTCTCTCTGCCAGTTCTTCCACACTGGCCTCCCGGCCCAGTTCCTCAGCCATCTCCTGGGACACGTCCTTAAGCTTATTGACCCTGTCCAGCATCTCCTCTGCCGCTTTCTCCACATGGGACTGTTCCTCCACCGCGGCCAGAAGGGCGTTTCTCACCCTTTCCCTGAGAAAAGCCTCAAAATCCCCTTCCTCATACTCGGCCACAGCCAGCACCAGCGCCATATTGGCCTCCTGAACCAGATCCCCTGCCTGGATTCCCCGGTTTAAGTACTCCTGAACCATCTCCAGCACGGTCCTGAGATTCCCCTCGATAAGCCTCTCCTTAGCAGCCATGCTGCCGTCTCTCAGCTCCCCTGAAAGTCTCTCATTCTCCGCTCTGTCACAGCCCCTGATCGCCTTTATCTCCTCCAGATACATCTCAAAAACATCACCCTGCACAGTGCATGCACCTCCCTTCCGGCTTCGTCCATTACCTACATAAAAAGCGCTCAACCTGTCCTTGAGCGCCTTTACTTTTCTTAAATATAGCCTATCTCTCCTGATTTGTCAATCTTTGTAAGCGTCCGGAACCTTCCTGGCCTGGGCCAGCACCGCGAAGCGGTACTGATAATTGCCGCCGCCCACGCAGGTGGACAGCATCACAAGGGGCGCGTCGGGCACCGTCTCATCCACAATCTCATACTCCCCCCGGTCCTTCATCCCCTGCACGAACAGCTCTCTCTCCTCATCGGAGGCAAAATGCACCGGATAGCTGGCCTCTTTGGCCGGAATCCGGCAGCAGGCTCTGATGAAGCACCGGTAAGTCCCGTCCGGCGTGTACACGTCAAAATACGGAAACTGTTCATAGTGGGCCTGCTCCAGATAGCGCTTCAAAAATCCGAACATGGAGCCGTTCTTCATGTTGTGACCGTAAAAAATCGTATTGCCGTCCTCAAAAGGCTTCCCGTTGCGGCTGTCCTCAAAAACACATCCCGCAGAGTTTCTGTTTCCCTCAAAGGTGTATTTCAGATAGCGGCTGTTGTCCGTGGTCTGAACCACCGGATAGCTGATATCCTGTCCGGGAAAATCGATCCACGCCGCAGTATCCTGGTTGACTTCTCTAAGACCGTCAAAATCCACAGAAAGCGCAGGCGGATCGGTCAGCCAATCCGCCTGCGCCTTTGTATTCTCCGGATTCTGTACGGGTTTATTTTCGGCTGTCCACGTCCCCTTCAGGCTATTGTACTCTTCACTTCCCTGCTCATTCATCCTGTAGTAATTGAAGAGGGCCGCCGTGGAACCTGCGCATACCACAAGGGCTACGACGAACAGCCATCTAAACATCCGTCTCATTCCGTTTCTCCCGCCTTTTTCTTTTCTCCGAATCCCAGTATTCCGAACACCGCCATCAGAAGCAGGCTGACCGCTGCCGTCACCGCCACAGGGCCTATGGGGAAATCATCCCCTGTCTTCGGCACCATATAGGCCAGCGGCACATCCCCGTCGGGGAGGACGGTAAGGGGCACTCCCTCATCGTCGATAACCGTCAGCATGTCGGTGGGAACCGGCTCATCGGGAATCCAGTGGGGCGGAGGATCCTGCGGATCCCGGGGATCCCTGGGATTGCCCGGCGGATCCGGTATCTCCTCAACGGCAAACCACCAGTCGATCTTGGTCAGAATATCGGCGTACCGGTAGGTCCCGTCGTCGTTCAGTCCCAGATCCGGGTCCAGAACCAGCTTTACGCGGATCTTCTTTGCCGTGCCCTTCCTGTAAACTCCCAGGGGAACAATCCCCTGCATATTTTCGCCTATTGTGTCCGGCCCGTGGTAGCCTGTGGCGTCGCCTCTGTAGATCATCTGATCCCCGTAATACACTTCCATGGAAATCATTTTCAAAAGCTCATCCAGCCGCGGGTCATGGGACTGATTCCTGGGTCTGATCTGCATAAACAGCCTGTAGTTCTTTCTGCTCAGGTTCTCTATATCCAGCTCATCCAGGTATATGCCGCCAGGAACCATATTGGTAAAGCTCATGAACCAGTTGCCCTCCTCGGCCCCGGTTCCCGGCTGCCGGTAAGGCTCATACGTCATGACACCGTCCCGCTCCCGGAAATACAGCTTTTTCACGGTGTCAGACTTAAATGTGCCCTCGCCTGCTATGTAGCCTGCTATGTACCTGGAAATGGGATCCGAGGACGCCGGGTCCTTGGTGTGGAAAATGTTCTCCACCGCGTCCTTGGTATACTGGACCGTCTGCATGGAAACCCCCAGGTTGTAGTGACAATCGTCATAGCCGTACTTGGAATTGACCGTATCCATGGTCACCAGTTTCGGCTTTCCGTCCGCGCCTTTTATGTATTCTCCGTTCTCATCTTTGGGGTAGTACATGTACCTGGCAGGTATGGTGTTCTCCAGCTTGGGGTTGATGCGCACGCTGTTGAGAAGGAGCGGAGTCTTCTCCCCCGGCTGCAGAAGCCCCATGTAGTAGAAAGTGAAATTTCCCGGCTCCTTGGGTTCATCCGTCAGCATCAGCCAGCTGCCCCGGGGCGCCTGGCTTGGGTCCGACACTTCCTTGAGCCCCCAGCAGTTGCCTATGCCCACAGGCGCCCTGGCCGCGGTATAAGTCCCGGATGTCTCCCTAAGAAGGTACACGTCTTCTTTATTGAAATTCAGGATGGCCGCGTATTCCGGCCGGCCGTCCTCATTGAGAAAGGTCATGGAGGGGGCGTCATCCTTGCTGACCACCTCCGTCCACACCGGTTCCTTTCCCTCCTCCTCCTGGATCCACGCCATCACAGGGCCGTTGCGGCTCCAGGTCTGATCCATGGTCACTTTCACGACCACCGGGATGGTGCTCTCATTCTCGACCCACACCTTTTTGTTGATCTCCTCCCCCGGCAGCCACTGCCAGGTTTTGGCCTTATCCTGGTCGAAGTCCTCCCGCAGAAAGGTACTGTACTTCGCAGTCATGTATTCATTGCCGGCCTGTTTCTCCTGCGTCCATACTGCCCAGGTGTTCCCAATTATTGCAGCCGCCGCAATCGCCGCCAGGCCCGCTATAACGATTTTCTTTTTTTTCATCCCTGCTCTCCTGTCAGTATGGCCTGCCGGCTGTTTACTGTCTGTCAGATGTTTCCTCCGCGTCTTTCGGCGCGGCCTCTTTCCCGGATTTCCCGCTCTTTTCTTTCTTGTCGTCCCCTGCCATGTGGTCCACGATCATGCCTGACGCCAGGATCACGGCCAGAACGGCTATGGATGCCGGCTGTTTTCCGAAATTGACAAAATATCCGGCGTAGGGGATGCAGAACTGAGTGGCCCTTCCCACCACGTTCTCATAGGGAACCATGCCCGGGTCCCGGCTTCCGTTGGCGTCGCCCTCCGTCCCGAAGGCCCTGGCGCTCTCATCCTTCTCCACTACCCGGTGGGTCACCATGGCGCCGCCCTCAGACCCGCGGAAGGTGATGGGATCACCCACCTGGATCTGCTCAAACGGAACCGACTTGTAGTAAATCACGCTGCCTACCCCGTAGGTAGGCTCCATACTGCCGCTGAGCACGACCACAGGCCGGTATCCCGCCACCATGGGCGCCGCGATGGCCAAAAAACCCAGAATACAGATGTATACCGCGGCGCTTAAGATGTTGGTAACTGTCTTTGCTGTTTTCATAATTTATGTAGGTCCTTTGTTGAGTGAATGTCGGTTCTCAATTACGGTTCCTGGGGTTCTTGGTTTTCAGCGGGGGGAGTGTCTCCTCCCTCCTGGCCGCCGTCCCCAGTGTCCTTTCCCGGCCACCAGTTCCACTTTGAATCTTCCGGGAACGCCTGAGCTGCTTTCTCGTCGGCCTGGATGAACTCTACCGTAATGTTCAGCGTATAATCTGCATTGGCGTAACCCTGCTTTTCTGTATCCAGCTGATGTGCCTGATAATGATAAACGTATTTATCCTTCATCTCCTCTTCCGACGGCAACTCATCCTCATTCACCCACTCACTCTGGTTCGGCCAAGTAGTATAATCAGGCACATCTGCAGGTTCATCGGTAAGTACCAGCCACTTGTCAATCTCCTCAAAATATCCCATATCCGTGTTTCCGCAAAGGGTCACGGAATCCAGCAGCAGATTATCCTTTGTAGACTCGCCTTTCCCCAATGCCTTTGCATAGTAGAAATATCCATCCTCCGCATTGTAATACCATTTTGCAGTCTCCTCAGTAGGTGCTTTGCCCCTGATAATATTGTCTTCCACAAGGTTCTTATATACAACAGAACCTACATCACTGCCAGTCAATCCGTCTTTATCACCGGTCACCACATCCTCACCTTCACCGCTGCCCGGCTGGTGATCCGTTTCACCGCTCTCTCCATTGCTTAATGCCGTATCCGCTGTCGTCGGGAAGAAGGCAGGGCTGCCGGAATTCCATACACCAAAGGGATCTCCTCCTTCTCTCTTCCACTCTTCATCGAATTTAACGCGCACCCACACAAGCCCGTCGCCTGTATTCTGCGCAAACACCTCTTTATCTACCTCTTTGCCGGGCTTCCAGTCGCCGCCTTCGCTGGGATTAAATTTCTCAGTGGAGCTGGTGCTAAAATTGGTGGTGTTGAATGGGTTGGTAAATGTCTCACTGGCGCTGAAATATGCAAATGTCCCGCCGACTGCGGCAAGCGCTGCGATTCCGATTAATCCCAATGCTTTTTTATTCATATTGTTTGGTCTCCTTTTTATTTGTAATTTGTAAGGCTGATATTACCGGCTGCGGTCTCACTATACGCTCTCTTCCGGTGTTGTCCCCTCTTCTGACGATGATTCTCATTCCGTTCCTCCTGTGGACAGTGATTCCGGATCCAGCTGCCATCCTGACGCTACACCTGTCGGCACGCCTTCCCCAAACACATTTTTAACCGCCTCATCCGTAGCCTGTACAGTCTCTACGGTAATGCGCAGTGTGTAGTTTGCGTCACTGTAGCCCAGTTTGTCTTTAGCCGGCTCTGTCAGGATCGCTGTGTAGATAGAGTAACCAGGATCTAATTTGTACCCGTTCTCATCCTTCACTCCCGAACCTACCAAACTGGCTATGTAGGCACTGGCTTCCTTGCCTAGATTCGCAAGTTCCTGAACGTCACGCGCTGTCCATGTATCGGGAGCTGAACCTTCCGGAAGCGTCACAGAAATCCACTGAGTTTCAGCAGCACCCTCTTCCCCGTTCTCGGCTCTGAAAGGCGGTTTTCCCTTTTCCGTCTCTCCTATGGTAAAGAAGTAGGTAGTCTCGAACTGGCCCATATCCGTATACTTATTTAACGTTACGCTGTCCAGGAATTTGCCGGTGGAAGCTCCCGGGGCCACTTTCTTTGTGTAATAAAAATATCCGTCTCCCCCGAAAATCCAGTCTGTATCCACACCTATCAGTTTTTTGTCCACAACTGTCTTATCACCTTCCGTCGATCCGTTTGATACCAGTTTGCCGTTATCATCCAGTTTGTCGCCGGGCTGTCTGTCTGACTCCCCAGGTTTATCCTCAGGATCAACTTTCCATACATACTCGCCCTCAACGGTCTTGAATGGCGTATCCTCCCCGAGTCTGCTCCAGATATCCTCAAACTTAACTCTGACCACCACATCCCGGTCCCCGGTGTTATCCACATACAGATCCTTGTTCACCTCCGCACCGGGCTGCCAGTCCTCACCGTCCTCCGGGTTGAAATCCTCCGTCACGATGGTTCCGTACTTTGCCGTGTCAAACGGGTTGTCGATGGTTGTCGACTGTGAGAAGTATGCAAACGTCCCGCCTACAAGCGCAACCGCCGCTAACCCTGCTGCCCCTATCACTTTCTTTTTCATCTTACTGCCGTCCTTTCCCTCTCTATTTTGTTAGATTTATTGCAAGCCCTTTTCGTTTTGTCTTTGTTGTTTCTGTCATCCAGGGCAATGGATGCCTAATTAGTGGTTCCCTCATTCTCCGCGGTGCTCCAGATCACATCATCCCCGCTGATAACCGCTTTAATCTGTGGCAGCTCTCTCCACTCCTGCACCGCGTCAGAATCCGCCAGTACCGTCTCCCCCCGGATGGTCACCAGAAGCCGGGTATCGGAAAAGTCTGAATTGTTGTGGCCGTCGTTGGACAGATTGGTGGCAAATTTCACGGATTCCAGTGTGTGCTGTGTGGACTCCCCGGCTTTCAGCACCTTTTCATAGTAAAAGTATGCCCTCCCGTCCTGAACGATCTGTTTAAACCCCACAGGCGCGGCATCGCTGTGCGTCCCGTCGGCAGAACGTGCAGGTATGCGGATGCATTCCCCGCCCTTCTCACCTCCGTACCAGTACAGACCGATCACATCCTTTGGATCCCGGTCCGGATGGGGTACGGTTTCATCCCACTGAATATCCACGGAAAATCTGAGAAGCATATCCATCTGACCCGTGTTGGTGAACCATACCTCCTTGGCCTTTTCCTCTCCCGGAACCCAGTGGTCCGCAGGGTTAAACTTCTCCTCCATAGCCACCCCAGGCGCTTTCACCCGAAATTCGTTTCCGAAATCCTTCTGGCTGCTGAAATAAGCGATGGTCGCTCCCACAGCCGTCACGGCCAGCAGGCAGAATATGAGGAAGGCTGGTTTCCTTTTTTTGATAATCTCTTTCATTTCCCTCCTCACCTCCTACTGCCAGCTCACGGAGATACCGTCCTCACCTACTGCGGCTGTCTTCCCAAAAAGTTTCTCTGTGGCGTCCGCGTTGACCTCGGCACTGTTCAGCGTGTTACTTCCGTCGCTGCACTGAACCACTTCCGCCTTGAAATACAGCTGATAGTAAGCCTTCTGGTATTCCGGATTCTCCGCCAGAAGCTTCTCATTGAACAATACCTTTGTGAGAATCTCTTCGGTTCTCTCCCCTGCTTTCAGAATCTTCCTGTAGTAATACCATCCGTCTCCGCCGTCAAACCAGGCTGCGCCGTCGGTCCACTGGCTCTTCCACCTTTCCTCCCCGTCCGGCGCTTCCCCCCGGTATTTTATGGCTATCTCCTGACCGTCTATGGTATTGGACAGAACCGTAGGAGGAAGATACACAGAAGTCTCTTCATTCTCCTGGCCTTCCCCTCCCTCATCCTTCCAGAACTCCGTGAAGCTTATGCGAAGGAACACGGAGGAAGTTCCCTTATTCTCGAACCAGACCTGCTTATCACCGGTCTCCGGATTGAAGGTCTCCTTGTCGTGAATATAAACTTCCGTGGTGTGAGCCGTCAGCACGTTGGTCATGTTCAGATTCCAGGTCTGCCATGCGAATGTGGCGCCTATGGCGGCCGCTGCCCCAAAGCCGGCCGCCAGAAGAATTGCTTTTGTCTTCAATTTTTTTAATAAATTGCCCATGCAATTCCTCCTTTACAACAGTCTCGCATCTTCGTCCAGGTCGTCTTCATCTTCCGGCTTCTCCGGCACTGCTGCCGTTATGGTCTGACTCTCACCGGAGACCGGCAGCCCCAGGGGAAGCTTGTGCTTGCTTCCTCTGAATTCATTGCCCACACTGTAATCGCTGTGAAAATAATCCTTGTGTTCAAATGTATTGTGCACCAGGATAACCGCCTGGGCGCCTGGCTCCAGCGTTACCACATTGCCGTTAATCGTCACGCCGCTTTTTACCGAAGTCCCTGCGTTCGGTGAATTGTTTGCCTCCGCCGAAAGTACCGTAAGGAACGTTTCCGATTTGTAGTACTCCTTCGGCACCACTTCATCTATCTCCATCCTTACATCCGCGGTCTTTCCGTCCTCCCCGATTTGGGGAATCAGGTCAATATACCCGCTGAATTTCGATTCATCATACCCGTCTCTCTCCGTCCCCGCGTGCATCAGCACAAGTCCCGTGGTAAACTCGGGACCGTCGGTCCTCACAGCCTTCACGATAAATTCATCGTCCAGAAGATCGTTGCCCCCTGCGTCGATGGACGGCTCATCCCAGTTGTCGATCTGCTTCGCTATCTGAATCCGCGATTTCAGGATGTTGGTGATGACGGCTGTGCTTCCCTCCCACACCACATCGGCTTCCACGTACCCGGGCGGCACGGCGATCTCCTCCACCGTGTATTCGTACTCGCCTTCGTTGGACAGAACATTTTTATATACCGGAAGATTTTCCCACCTATACCGCCATCCGTGTTCCGCGTCAAGGGCCACCGGATTGCCGTAGTTTTCACCGTCCTGCTTCAGCTGAACGAAGATGGTGGCAGGCCGTTTCAGATATCGGTTGTCTGCGTCCACCCACTTCTTCTCCACCTCCACGTACTTGGTGTGAGACCCTTTAACCGGAAGCGGCTGGGCGTTGGGAAGGGTAAAATTCATGTAGCAGCAGGAACCGGTGCCTCCCCGCTCTATAAAGAATACCGTCATACGAAACTTTTGGTCCGGCTGAGGATTTTTATTTTCGTCTATGGGGACGATCTCCTTTATAACGCCGTCGTCACGCCACATACCTGATCCGTGTACCAAACCGTCTCCCCAGTCTATGGCTATCATCTCCCTGTTAAACATCCACTTTGTCAGATCCACATACTTTCCATCTGCCCCGTGAATCCCACCCAGGTCGATAACCAGCTCGTCGTTTATATAAAGCCAGAAGTCGTCGTCCCCGCGGAAATAATAGTTCATGGGCCCTATGTAGTCTCCCAGGGAAAACTCATAGTCGTACCGCATTCCAAAGTACCAGTTGTGCTTTATCTGTCTGCCGTTTCCGAAATTCAGCTGCTCATCATTAGTGCCGAATCCGAAGTTGCCGCCAAACAGAGGATCCCGGTTCGTGTAGCCCGTGCCCCCATTGGCCTCCAGATTTAATCCCGAGTTGGTCTTCCTCCCGTATTCCGCGTCGTCAAGGGGCCAGAACATGTTGGAATAGAGAAATTGTTCTCCGCCCCATTTGACGGTTTTGGCTTCCAGGACATCCAGATTCTCAACCGCCGCGCTTCCGTCCGGCTTTAATACTTTACTTAAAATATAGGTGTCTCCCTTCCGGTCAAACTGGAGCTTGTAGTCCGGAAGATATTTTTTGGCAATATAGCAGTCGGATTCTTTATTATATCCCTCTGTCTTTCCAAGGGTAACGGTTGTCTGGCTGACTCTGTTATAATATGTCTCGTTGGTAAGAATATCTCCCGCCGTAAAAAGTCCCGGATCCAGATAACCGTTAAGCTGAATATTTCTGTCACTGTCCAGGTGTGTGTTCGGTATCCCGGTTCGAACACCGTTTACATTGGCATCCCCGGAAAATTCATAGTCAATCTGAGGACTTGAAGCGGTGCTTTTCATTCCTACGCCGATACGCTTAATCGTCGTGCTCTGCTCCGGTGCATCGGCATCGTATTTGCCGTCTGCAAGCCTCAGATTGTTCATGCCCACATAATTTGTCCGTAAATTCTTGCTGTTTTCGGCCTGTATCGTTACGTTATAGTCATGAAACGCCGTATCCGTCTTCATTACCCCTGTATTCTGTTCATAATTTATCTTTATCCGGTTCTCTTTGCATAAGTAAATAACCTTCTCCGTGTCGTCCTCTTCAAATGTCATTCCCTCCGGTTCCGGATATTTCTCGTTATATACCGTGACGCTTTTTACGTTGTAATTGCCTCCCAGAGATACCTTGCTCCAGTCCTTGACGGCGACCGCGTAATCAAGACCGGTTCCCGCGCCGTTTGGCAGCACCACATTGTCATCGCTGTATATTTTGACTTCCTTTTTATCGTACTCTCCTGTGTCCGGATTCGCCTTTCCCGGATACAGATATTTAGGTCCGAGTACTGTAGTTTCTTTATACTTCAGTTCTCTCTTCTCACTGCTGTAAGTCGTAGGCATATTATCGTCGGCCTGCCAGTCGTCAATCTCCGCCCAGTGCTCCACCGTGACATTCACTTCACTGACATCCGGCACATTTACCACCAGATAAATCGAGAAGTGATTCGTCCTCATGACCACATTGCCGTTCTCGTCCACATCGCTGTCCATATCGTTCAGTTCCCCGGCCTCCTCGTCCAGATGCCACACGGCCAGATTCCGTCCGGTTTCCGGATCGGCTGTCCCGCCTTTTTTGCTTTCTCCGTCATCAACAGTCAGAGTCTCTCCGCCTGCAGCCCCATCGTCTCCGGCAGACCGCATCCTTCTTGAAACCGCCCGCCTCGCCGCCGCGGGAATCACCGTTGCATTCTCATCCGCTGTCTCCCCGGCATACGTCTCTTCTGCCAGCTTATCCGGCTCCGCGTCTCTCTCGTCTGCGCCACCGGCGTTTTCGTCCGTCTCATCCTCCATTCCGTCCAGCCTCTCCAGCTTCATCTGCTGGAAAGTCACCATCACTTCACCGGTCAGCTCTTGCTCCGTACCGTCGGCAATGATCTTGATATCCACTGCCTTCATTCTGTCAACGGTAATTCCCTCTTCCTGGGCTTTTCTCTCCAGAGCGGCGGCCACCATGGCCTCCTTCTCTGCCGGAACCTCGCTGACCTTCACATCCAGCTCATCGCCGTCCGGGAAGGACTCCACAGGACCTCTCACCTCAATCTCGGCTCCGTCAATGCTGCCTGTCAGTACGATCTCCCCTTCTCCGGTCACATAGAAGCTGAAATCCGTGGATGTCTTGTAGGTCCTTTTGTTGTACCGGACGGATGTAATCGCCGTGCCGAAATAGAGTCCCGGCGCCGTCTTGTCTGCCACCCGGAAATCCACCGCCGTCACGATGGCTGCCCTTTCGCTCTCCACTGTCTGTCTGTCCACCGACACGCCTTTCAGCCTGGCGCCGTATGTAACAATCTCGTAGGAAATATCGCTTATGTCAAATTCCCCCGGTGTCTGGGAATCGGCCTCTGTCTCGGCCTCCCCGCTTTCGGTTGGGATGCTTCCGCCGCCTGTTCCGGCCGCGCTTCCTGCCCCTGTATTTCCGCCGCCTGTGCTTTCCGTCCCGGTACTTCCGCTGCCTCCTGCCGCGTTTCCGCTGCCTGCACTTTCCGTCCCGGCGCTGCCGCCGCTGTCCGCCGTGCTTCCGCCGCCTGCGCTTTCCATCCCGGTGCTTCCGCTGCCTCCTGCCGTGCTTCCACTTCCGGCACTTTCCGTTCCGGCACTTCCGCTGCTGCCAGCCGTGCTTCCGCTGCCTGCGCTTTCCGTTCCGCTGCTGCCGCTGCTTCCGGTCCCGGCATCCTGGGCGCCCGATCCGTTTCCGCTGCTTCCGGTCCCGTCCTCTGCCTTCCCGCCGCCGTCCGTCTTTTCGGTCCTGTCCGCGGCCGCATCCCCGCCGCCGGTCTCTGCCGAAAGGGAACCGCCCCCATCCTGTGCATCGGGATACGTGATCTCCCATCCTCCATTATCCCCAAGCATCGCCGCGGTATAGACGGCCTCTCCCGTCTCCTCCCCTTCGCTTCCGGACTCCGAATCTTTGTCCTCATCGCTCAGGGCATCCCCTGCTCCGGCGTCATATTCTCCTTTCAGTTTTGCGTCCCCGCTGTCGGATTCCGCAGCCGTATCCTGCTGCTCCTGTGTATCCGTCTCCGCCTCATCACTGCCGTCGTCCCCGTCGGTTTCCATGTCCCCGTCCGGGACCCGGGACTCTCCGGTCTCCGTCTCTGAAGCCTCTTTGGTCTCCTCATCCTCTGAGCCGTCTGGGGCATCGGTCTCGTTTCCCTCCGTCTCCTGGAGGCCTGCCGTCTCCGATTCGGACTCCGTCTGACCGGGAACTGCCTCCGTCTCCTGCTCCGCATTGGAACTGGTGCCCACAGGGGCTGCGTTGGAGTCGGTAGCCTTATTTATATCATCCTCCCCGTCCGTGCCCGGAAGCAGTTCCGTCCCATCCCCGTTTCCGCCGAAGGACGGACCCGTAAACAGGCTGGCCAGCTCACCGTCATTGAGAACGGTCCTGAGATACATGGTATTCGCCTCGTTGGTAAACAGTTCCCCGCCGTTATCCATCTCCACGGGAAGCATCGTGGCGATTCCCGTGTTGTAGACAAAATCCTTCGTGCCGGATACCCGGCTTTTGTCTTCCCTCTGAGCCTGGAAGGAAAATCTTACCTTCCCGTTTCCCGCCTCCTCCGTCTCCGCGTCCACGGTACCGAAAAATTCCGTCTCAAAGATCTCCCCCGGTTCCAGCTCTATATTCACAATCCGTCTGCCGTCAGAGGTGACATGCAGCGTATCGTCCCCGTCGTCTTCCTCCGGGTCTTGCCCCTGCTCCTCAAAGTCCTCCTCCAGTGATTCCGTCTCCGTCTCCAAAGCCCCGGGATCAGACTCCGCTTCCTCTATCCGGGCCCCTTCTGCCGGCTCTCCGTCCTGTGAGGATGCGCCATATTCCGCCGTGCTCTCCTCCTTAACGCCGTATCCGGGCACACGCTCCCCTGAATCCGCCGTATCCTCCGTGAACCTTCCGTCTGCTATTTCTTTCCCGGTAAATCTAAGGGTTCCGCCGGTCAGAGTCTCCCCGGTGTTGTTCAGCACATAGACTTTAAGCTTTACGTCCTCACCGGAAGCAAAGCTGTCATTCTGCGCAAGAACTCCGATCCGGATATCCTCTCCCGCCTTATATGTATAAGCAATTCCCGCCTTCTTGGCCTTTTGATCTTCGGTCCCCGCTGCCAGTACCGTGATGCTCCCCACAGAACTGAACACCGGTATTATCACCAGCAGGACAGCGAGAAGACCACTCAATATTCTCCTCAAAAGATGCATTCTTTCCCGCAACATGGACATATTCCTTTCTCTCTCAGCTCAGACTCTGCTTGTTGTCCGGTTCCTCTCCCTCTTCCAGCGCATTGTCGATCAGCTTCAACAGCTCCAGCGCACTGCGGAAATAACAGCTCTTCCCCGTCTCCGCCCACAGCACTTTTCCCTGCCATGTGGCATTCTGACGATACGTAACATTCACAACAAAGGTTGCCTTTTTCCCTGATTCCTTTAAGATCTCATCGGTAGTCTTCACTTCTTCAATGCCTCCGTCCTCTTGACGTCTCTGCCTACTGAAAAACTCTCGGTTTCTTGTGGTCGATTGAGGAAAATCAATCGTATCCATCAGCTGGTCCATCCGTATAAGAAGATGGTTTATGTCGTCAAACCGTACCGGATATTCTGAATACCGGTTAAAACACCTGCCTGTAATCTCCCTGCCGAAATTCCTGTCAACACACACGTTCATCAGGTTCGGCGCGCCGCTGTATATGGTTCCTCTGCCAGTCAAAGCGATCATCTTCCTTTCTAATTATTCCCAGCATAACAAAAAGGCTGGCACGCCAACTGGTACGCTAAGCCTTTTTTTCTGTATTCCCACTATAAAATTCGGAAATTTCCATGATTTCTTCCGCCTCATATTCCAGCTGGCAGCCCGGATTCCGATACGTCTGGCAAAAGCTTTTTCGGATCCTCTCATAGACCATCCCGCAGTCCTCCTGGTGTATTCCGGACAGCAGGATCAAATACTGACTGCTGCTGTACTTTGTGTACACGTCCCCCCGCCTCAGCGACTTCTCCATGGCCCTCCGCAGATGAGTCCCTGCATCGTCCTTTTTCTCCGGCGCCCCATCCGTATAACGAAGCGTACACAGCATCAGAAACATGGACTGTCCGCTTCTCTCCGCAATGCGGCATACAAACCGGTACGTATCAATAAAACTGGGATAAGGGCAGAAATAACCGCCTCTGATCTCGTCCTCCCTCAGCAGTTCCCTCACTTTGGACAGGCTGTTCTCCTTTGTGGTCAGCCTGCTCCCCATCCTCTGAAGCTGTTCCTGCATTCTGGGAGACGGAGGTATCCCCAGCTCATCAGAGTAACTCTTGACGGTCTCCCTGTACAGAGAGTAAGCCTTTTCATACCTCTGCAGCTCCATGAGACAGTCGATCTCATATACCTGCCATTCCTCGTAGGGGTAAAGTTCGGCTGCCATTTTGTAGAGTTCCAGCATCTTCTGGTACTCCTGCTGCTTCTTCCAGAGGGCGCACAGCTGGTGAACCGCGCCGGTATACAGCCCTTTCAGGCGTATATTCTCCGCAGCCGCCCATATCTCGCCTGACGACTCCGGCAGAAATTCTCCCCGGTAAAGGCCGCATGCCTTTTCAAGGAGCGCCTCCTGCTCCTGAAGGCTCCTCTGCCCGGCCTCCTCTATCATCTCCTCCATGGCGATAAAATCCACCCATGTATCCATGTCGGCACACCATCGGCATATTCCGTTCTGCAGGCAGACATATTCCCCCTCCGGAAGCCCTGCCGCGATCAGCTGTCTCTTAAGACGATAAATCAAACTGTTTAAACTGTTATTCCGGTCGCTGACCGCCTCCCAGTCATACAGGCAGCGCATCAGCTCATCCTTGGCAATTCCTGACTTTTTATGAATCAAAAGGAGCTGCAGAAGACTCATGGATTTGAACCTGCCCCCTTTACTGAACGATATGGGCCGCCCGCCATAGCGAACGGAAAACCCGCCCAGCATACAAACTTCCAGTCCCGCCCTGCTATTTTCCATTGCTTTGACTGTCCCCCTGTCTGTCAAAACATCCGCATCGGCTGTAAAATGATGCCTTCAATCTGTCTTCCCGATTCGATTCCTCAAATATTCCTATCTTTTCGGTCGTATAGATCTCACTATAACCGATCCGATACAACTAACGTTTTGCATAATTAGTTACAATCAATTATATTCATATATTCGCTTCTTGTCAACCGCTATCGCCGGATACGGCAGGGTAAGCCCGTGATTTAATGTCGCTGCCCCATCTGTCTGCAAATTAAAAAGCATATATACAATGACTGATATCAGTCATGTATATATACTTTATTTTTTAATTCATCAGGTAATTTTACTTATTTACCCATAATGGTTTTGCCGGCTGTATGGCCGGATGTCATAGCTTCAAGCAAACCGGCAACTGTACGTCCGCCGGTAACCTCACCAGCGGCATATAATCCGGGAATCGCATTGCCGTCAGTGCCAATGACTTCCGTACTTAAAATTATAGTTTCAGCATATCGAAACTATAATTTATCCTCCAGAAGAATCTCCATAAACTGTTTTACCGCCCGGGAAAGGGGCAGGCTTTCGTTGTAAACCGCCACCATATGGCGGGCGGGAAACGCCTCCTGCAGCTGCAGCACAAACAGATCCTTCTCCCCCGGCGGGATGCAGAAATCCGGCACAAAGGCGATTCCCAGCCCGATCCTGGCCAGGTCAATAAGCAGATCATTGCTGCTCAGCTCGATCTCCGGCACCAGGTCCAGGCCGCAGCGGCGAAACATGGAGTGGAGAAACTGGCTGGTCGTGCTTTTGCTGTCCAGCATCAGGATAGGGTAGGACTTAAGCCTGCCCAGGGTCAGGACTTCCTGTTCCAGGGGGAAGAACTCCCGGTTGGCCACAAACACGTCCCAAAACTCTCTCAGGATGCGGGGGGTGCCCATGCCTGTCAGGGCGGAATTAGGGTAGTTGGTGACAATGATATCCACCTGCCCCTGCTCCAGAAGCCCGGCACAGCGGATGGAAGTCTGATTGGCAACCTTGATGTGGATGTGGGGATACTGCCTGTGAAACCGGTTCAGATAGGGGACCAGGTAATAGCGGCAGATCGTGTCGCTGGCTCCGATGCGAAGCTGTCCCCCTCCCGGCTGCCGGTTCTCCACGAGGCATCTCTCCCCCTGCCGGATTAAGTTCATGGCAGGCTCAATATATCTGAACAGAGTCTCCCCGTCAGGCGTCAGCTGCACCTTCTTGGTGCTGCGGACAAACAGCTTCTGATTCAGCTTTTTCTCCAGAACCTTTATGGACTGGCTCACCGCGGACTGGGAGATAAAAAGCCGTCTGGAAGCCTCGGAAAAACTTAAGGTGACGGCCACACAGTAAAACACCTTATACAATTCATAATTAATATCCATATATTCCTCCGGCACAATGGTTTTTCACCTTTATACTCCCTCCCAGAATTCTTTCACGGTCTTCCCCACGTTTCTCCGGTTCACCACCTTGTAGGACCGCCACTCCCTTGGAAACAGCGCCTGATATTCGTCCCTCAAAAACCGATCGTCCATCAAAAGAATGATCCCCCGGTCCTCCATGGTCCGGATCACCCGCCCGGCCGCCTGCATCACCTTGTTCATCCCCGGGTACTGAAAGGCATAGTCAAACCCGCGGCCATTCTTCTGGTCAAAGTAATTTCTCAGAATCTCCTGCTCCGTGCACACCATGGGAAGCCCGGTGCCCACCACCATGACGCCAATGAGCCTGTCCTCCTTCAGGTCGATTCCCTCCGAAAAGATTCCTCCCATGACGCAGAAAGCCACCAGGGTATCCTTTCTCTCCCCGTTAAATTCCTCCAGAAACGCTTCTTTCTCCCCCTCGTCCATGCGGCTGCTCTGTACCAGCAGTTCAAATCCCCGTTCTCCCGTCTCCTCTTCCCGCTCCTCCCACAGCTTCAGAATCTCATTCATATACCGGTACGACGGAAAGAACACCATATAGTTGCCTCTTTGCTGCCCCGCCGTGTCCATGATGTAGAACAGGACCTTCTCGAATTCCCTGCGGTTCCTCCTGGTATATTTGCTGCTCACATCCCCCGCCACCATAAGCAGACGGTTCCTGCCGGGAAACGGGCTCTCCGCATATACCGCGTAATCCTCCGTATTTCCGCTTAAAAGTTCTTTATAATATGTTACCGGAAGCAATGTGGCGGAAAAGAACACGGTGGCTCTCCCCTTATCCATACACGCTTTTAAGCGGGCAGCCGGATTCATGCAGAACAGCTTCACCATAAACCGCCCATCCCCCTGCAGCTCCGTGTAGATCCGGTAAGCCTCGTCCATGCCCTCAAAGATGGTGAGAAAGTCCCGCAGCCGAAAATAAAAATCCAGCACCAGATCCCGGTCCTCAAACTCCCTGTGCTCGTCCATAAACATCTCCATCTCCCCAAACAGGGTCATCAGCGTGGTTGCCAGATGGTTGATGCTCTCGTGGATCACATAGCCTTCGCTCTCCCTTTTCATCTCCAGCAGCTGCTTATTGCACCGGTCCAGAAGCCTTGCGACTCTGGCGGACCTGGTCTTTATCACCCTTCTGGCCAGAAGCACATCCTCCTTTATGAGGGAGGCGCTGTACATCTCCCTTCCCCGGGATACCAGATTGTGGGCTTCGTCCACCAGAAACAGGTACTCCCCCTCCATACCCTCGGAAAAGTACCTTCTCAGCCTGGCGTTGGGATCAAATACATAATTGTAATCGCAGATGACCCCGTCCACCCACCCGGTAATATCCAGGCAGAACTCGAAGGGGCACACCTGATACTCCTGCGCGTACCGGACCACCACCTCCCTGGTGATTCCGAATTCCCGGTGGATAATCTCATACACCGCGTCATTGACCCTGTCGTAATGTCCTTTCGCGTAGGGACAGTCCACCGGGTTGCACCGGGGGGAATCCAGAAAGCACACCTTCTCCTTGGCCGTTATGGTCACGGTCCTCAGATACATGCCCCGATCCCGCAGCGTGGCGAAGGTCTCCTCCGCCACGCTGCGGGTGATAGTCTTGGCCGTCAGATAGAATATCTTCTCAACATGTCCCTCCCCCATGGCCTTAAGCCCCGGATACACCGTGGACAGGGTTTTGCCCACCCCGGTGGGAGCCTGAATAAAGAGGTTCCGCCGCCTGGCCACGGCGCGGTACACGGACACCGCCAGGTCCCGCTGCCCCTCCCGGTACGCATAGGGAAATTCCAGTTCCCGAAGGGACGCATCTCTTCGGATCCCGTGCTGATACAGATACCTGGCCCACTTCACGTACTCATGGATAAGTCCCTCAAACCACTCCTTCAATTCCTCAAACGAGTAGTCCTTTTTCATCCGCCGGATCTCCTCTGTCTCCAGATTGCAGTACGTCACCTGCAGGGCGATGGAATCCAGATTGTGGTCGCAGCAGTAGATATACCCGTAGCACATGGCCTGGGCCAGATGGACGCCGACAGGCTCCTCGAGCCTGCCGATATCCATGTACACGCCCTTGATCTCGTCTATGGTGACGCCCCCAGGCTCCGTGATGATCCCGTCCGCCCGCCCCTCCACGGCGATGCAGAACTCTCCCTCCTCCACCACATGCTTCAGCGTCACCTCCGCCCGGTAACTGCTTCCCATGGATTTCTGAATCTTTCTGTGGATCCGGCTTCCCGCCTCCATGGCGTTTCTCTGTCCCGCCGCTGTCTGCCGGTTGTCCAGATCCCCGCTGCGAAGGACAAACTCCACCAGGCTGCGGACCGATATACTTACGGTCTTTTCGGCTCTGTCCTGTTTTCCTCTCCCTCTTCCATCCATGATCCGCCCTCCGTCTCTTCCTCTTTCTTTCGCCCCGGCTCGGCCCTGCAGCGTTTCTTTGGCTGCTGCGCCTGTAGCAGAAAAAAGCCGGGGACATCTTCTGATCTCCCGGCTTTGCTCTCATCTCATATACAAAGGTTTCGCCTGTTATGCGGCCGTACACCTGCTTGCGGACTTCTTCTCCAGAAAAGCCTCAAACTCCTCGTTCTCCCCGTTATACTCCACGGTCAAAACGCGGGTCAGATCCAGGCTCAGTACTCCAAGAATGGATTTTGCGTCAATAATAATGCGGTTATAAAAAATATCGATCTCAAAATCACACTTGGAAGCCGCTTCCACAAACTTCTTTGCATCTTCGATTGTCGGTAAAAATATTCTTTTCTGCTTCATGAT
>JAAWHK010000123.1 GCA_022795805.1 Hungatella sp.
AAAGACAGGAATCTACCATTATCCATACAGAATCGTGGCTTCCAGAGAGAAATTGACGAGTGTGGAAAAAATGTTCATCATGCTAGGGCAGACTGGCGGCATGCCCCAGATGGTGTTCGAATATATCTTAAAGAAAAACGGCATTGACCCGAAGACCGACTTATCCATTGACCAGAGTATCAGCTTCGGCCTGACAGCCGCCGCGTTCACAAGCAGCGACGCCCAGTTTACGGTGGAGTTTGAGCCCTTTGCCACAAGCCTGGAGATGGAGGGCAGCGGGTATGTGGCCGCCTCCCTGGGCACCGACTCCGGGTATGTGCCCTACACGGCCTACAGCGCCAAAAAGAGCTATATCCAGGCCAACCCGGAGATCATTCAGAGCTTTACCAATGCCATCCAGAAAGGCATTGACTACGTCAACTCCCACTCATCCGAGGAGATCGCAAAGACGATTCAGCCCCAGTTCAAGGAGACGCCTCTGGAGAATATCACCAAGATCGTGGAGCGGTATAAGCAGCAGGATACCTGGAAGGAGGACACGGTCTTTGAGAAGGACAGCTTTGACCTTCTCCAGAATATCCTCGAAGAGGCGGGGGAACTGCCCGCCAGGGTTCCCTACGAGGATCTGGTGACTGTGGAGTTCTCCAAAAAAGCGGCCAGGTAGGCGGAGCGAAAGGCAGCCCTCTCCTGACGGTATGAGAGAGACGTCACAAGAAAGGCGGCACGAAATCTTCCTGGTTTCGCGCCGCCTTTTTCTGAATTTCTTCTCTCTTATGATTTTTCAATCTTAATCAGTTCAACCTTCTGCTCCGGCTCCTTGTCCGCAGCCGCCAGCTGGGATGCGATCTCCATGGCCTGGGTAAATCGGTCCAGGTATTCGTCCGGTATATCCTCCAGCAGCCTGAACATCTTCCTGAACGCGTTCTCATAGGTGTACTCCGCGTAAGCGCTGTAGATCTGCCTGCCGTAATCGGACACCCGGATGATGATGTTCTTCTGGTTGTCACTGGTGTGATATTTTTCCAGAAGGCCCTTCTCCACCATCCTTTTGGTGTGCTTGGACAGGGCGCTTTTGGAGATGCCCAGGTTCTCCGCGATCCCCGCCATGTTTTCATTCTGGTCCTCGTGCTCCAGAATATACTCCACCACCTGCAGCTCCGAAGCCGAGAATTTGGCCTCCGTGTTGTAGCTGTGCTCCCCTCTGCTTGTCCTGGCATAGGTGTTGCCGAACTTGATCATCTTCTCCACCAGCTTCCGGTACTTCCCCATCCATTCCAGCTTCATATGCAGCGCCCTCCAAGAAAATTTCTTTCCTTAGAGTATAGCAAATTGCGGTTTTAATTTCAAGGAACAGAAACCGTGGAGCGGTTTTTTGCGGACGCGGCAGCCGTTTCCGTGCATTCCCCTTGGTTCAGACGGGCGCCGGGCGCTTAGCACGCTACCCCCATGTGGATGTATTGGCACAGGAAATCAGCGTGATCAGTATCGCGTTGATAACGGCCGGAAGGTATGGATTTTTCGTCTCCCTGTAGATTCTCCGGCTTATGACCACGGACGCGGGGATCAGAACCAGCATGGGGAACAGCCACAGAATCATGGAATGGGCATTGTTCTTCTCAAAAAGCACGCTTCCCGTGCCAAACAGGTGCACATACTGCATGATTACAAGGATTGCCGACGGAGCGACTGCAGTGAGCGCGCAGACAGCCGTGGAGCGCCCTGCTCTCCTGACGTCTTCCTCTCCTCTGCATTCAAAACAGTTTATCTGTACCGAGCTGGCCGCATAAAAGACAAGGAACAGGATCAGATTGGGAAACAGGGTTATGAGCACCTTCTCTCCATTCACGGCCTTGGCGGCCAGGACCCATATTCTGAAATCCGTTTTGAAAAAGTAGTCCCCAATCCCGACCCACAGATAGGAGGCGGCAGCCACACCGGCCCCCAGAATCACGGTCAGGACAAGTTTTCTGCTGTCGGGCCGTATGCCGGTCTCCTCCAGGGATATGCGCTCCTCCCCGTCCGCCAGCTTATAGCGTATAAACATGCATGCGATCATGAACAGGCCGCAGACAGCCGCCCAGAGGCCGATGCCGAATGTGGTGTTCTGGGCAAAAAGAAGCCTTCCGTTGTTGTCGCTTTTGGCACCGATGACGATAGGGAGGTAGGATGCCGCACAGAAAATCACCGTCGCCGCCCCGAATACCGCCCCCAGCCGTCTCCACCTGGGGGACACGGTCTTTGACGGGGCTTCCTGCTCTGCCCTCAGACTCCCGAACATGCCGGTGTGAGTCAGAAGCAGTGCCATGTTAACCGCGAATATCCCCATGCCTGTCAGCCCCAAAAGATTAAAAAGCTCCTTTATCTGCCACACCTGCCTTGAGGGCTCCATAGGGTCCGGCGTTCCCAGGGCGGCATCAAAAAATTCGATCGTGGCTTTGGCGGACCGCCTGGAAAAGTGGGACCATGGGTGGGTGACGGCCGGATTATAGATGACACGGATGGCCTCCTTCCCGTCTATCTCCCGGCGGTACATGGTGTTGGCGCTGCGCACCTCCTTCCCGCCAGGATTTTCGCCGAAATTCAGGAAGGACTGGGCGTTATCGGATCTTATGAAATCTTTTGCCAGAAGGACGGTGCCGTCCTCATTCACCTCTTTAAACAAGAACTCGTCAAACTGTCCGGCTATGATTCCCACGTTCTTGCTGCCGTAGGCGTTCACATATACGCCGGTGGCTGTATCCTGGTAGGTGGCAAAGCAGCTGTTCAAAAGCAGCGCCGCCACAGGCGGATTCACGCCGTCATCTCCCATGAGCGCGGCAATGTCGCAGTTCATGCCTCCCATGGAATGGCCTGTAAGACCGATGCGCTGTGTATCCACGTAATTGAGGGTGCGCACCATCTTGAGGGCCTCCAGCGCTCCCATGGGCAGCAGGTCCTGGGACGGCAGATTCTGGGAATTGCCATGAGAAAACATGTCTATGGACAGCACCACATAGCCCCGGCGGGACAGTTCCACCAGATTTATGTCCTGCATCTCCCTGTTGTTGTACATGCCGTGGCACGCAATGACTGCCGGCGCCTTATTGTCGGCAGAGGCCCATTTGGGCTTATAGAGCAGCGCACTCATCTCATATCCCAGAGATGTCTCAAAGCGAAGGTCCTTCACCTCCACTCTGCCTGCTGATGTCTGTATAAAGGATGCTCCGACCATGCTTATGAGCATCAAAACCACAGCCAGAAGGACTCCCCTGGCCGCCTTTCTCTTTGATCTGTTATCCACTTTTTATCCTCCGTTATCAGATGTGTGACGGGTTTTTGTAACCCTGTGGGTGGTTGAGATGGTATTTTGCCGGTTGTTTTGTTGTTTTTATTTACTTTATAGTTTCCTAGGTTTACTATATTTTTTTATTATAGCATTTATTTCCTAAAAATCAAGTGGGATTGGCAACTTTTTCTGAATGCGGAGGAATCGACGAATCCTGATTGTCTTTATGGGTGAAGAAAGGTAAGCGCATAAATACTGGGCGTATTGAATAGCCCTAAATAGTGATCCATAATAGTAGAGCCAAGAGTAGATTTTTACTGCTCTAT
>JAAWHK010000124.1 GCA_022795805.1 Hungatella sp.
CAGCCCCTCCCGGCCCTTCAAAGGACCGCTGGTTATAACAGGCCTTCCGTTCCTTATGACCCCTTTCGACATGCCGATCACATTCTCCTCCCGGCACATTACCTTTACATAGGGAACCTCACAGGGAATCAGGGAAAAACTTCCCTCCGCGCCACTGTCGACAACACCATTCCCCAGTCCATCCGTTTTGGAACTGTGGAGAAAAATACATCCCGGCAAAAGCGTCCGTCTCTCCAAGTGCCACTCGCCTTTGTAGCGCATCAGCCGCTGATATTGGAAGCTGATTATCTCCTCCAGCTGCCCTTGCCCCGCAAGCATCTGGCATTTCTCTGTGAAATCTGGCTCATCTCTCTCAGAACATTTCAGTAGATACCAGATCGTCTCCATCCCCTTTACAGAGTTCTCTAAAAAGATTCGCTTAACTGGATGTTAAGCGACACTTTTTCGTACAGCCGCCTCCCTTTCCTGCCGAACACCTGAAACAGGAGGGGGAATTTAAGATTTTCTTTCACTTTTTATGGAGGAATTAGCAATTTGATGCAGTTGACATCCATCAGAAATGATGTTACAATGAGAAACGTTACAGAATCATGAATTTTTTAATTTGGACGCATAAAAAGTGTCGCTTAACATCCAGTTAAGCGACACTTTTTCACCCATTTGCACTTATAACCGCCCCTACAAGGTCCCAAAAGCCCTTCTTCCGGACCGGACCGTTTTCAACTCCCTCTCTTCCCCACAGAATCCTCATAGATATCCCTGGTGAACTTGGCCAAAGGCCGTTTGGAGAAGTCCACCGCCTCATAGTAATTTCCGTACAGCGTCCTGTAGGCCTCCGCCCTGTCGGGAAACAGCGTGGGAAACTGCCCGCACATGGAGTCAAGGTATCCATCCCCGAAGAATTTCACCTTTTTGGCGATCTCCTGAACCACATCCCGGTGAGTGGTGTACAGTTCTTCCAGATACAGGCTGTCCACATTACCGGTGATCCTTGAACTGAGCATCTCCAGCTTAATCTCGATCTGAGTTTCATCTGTCAGGTAATCCCCTCCCTTTACGGAGTACCCAAACCGGATATCATCACTGCTGTTTTCCGCATCGTATGGATAGTACGGAAACCTTTTCGTCAGCTTTACCAGGTTGCAGGAAGGGCACGACGGTATCAGATTGTAGAGGGAGACCGCAAACATGGGGTATGTGCTCTCATTTAGGAAATGGTCCAGCTGAAAAAAGCTGCGGTACTCCCCCGTGGTCTTCACTCTGACTGTCTGCATAAAACTGCGGTTGCAGTAGGGGCATGTTCTGACCCCCGCATTGTCAAAAGCGATTTTTCGGGCATGGGAGGGCATATCTTTATACAAAACCTTCTGTATATACCGGTTGTTCACTTTTCTCTTCCCGATGCTGTCAAATTCCTTTCTTATCTGGTTTTGTTCCGAAGCGGTCCGGCCGTCAAAATCCGCACCTACAGCCATCAGGCCGTCCGGAGGCAGCAGAATAACCTGCTCAAAGGAAAGTCCCAGATATTTCCTGCACTTTGTGTCAATATCCTTCAGGTAAGCACTGCTTCTGTGACTTGTGACAAGCTGCAGATACTCTGCCTCCCTCTTCTTATCTGGTCTGTATTTCAGCGGAATCATACCAGTCCCGTCCTCTCTGTTTCATTCTCTTTATGTTTGCTTCCATTTCTGTTCTTCCTGCCGCCTCAGCTTATCGATCTGCCTGTCCAGCCTCTCCCTGTCAGCCTCCAGCCGACTAATCTGCTGTCTGACAGGCGCCATCCGGCGCCACTGCCTCTCCAGCTGCTGTTCCAGCTTTCTTCGCAGGAAGCTGTCTCCTATGCGCTCAATTCTCACCTGCAGCTCCCTGTAGCTACTGTCCCTGCCGCTCTGTATGGTGTCAATGTCCCTGATCAGCCTGTCCACGTAATCTTTGGCGAAACGGCCCATGGTGTCATGTCCCAGATAAAAGGCGTCATCCAAAAGCTCATAGAGATTGCAGGCAAATGTCTGACGGTGTTCGTCTCTGTCCACCACGGTCCTTCCGCCCTCATTCCTCAGATAAATGATATTCTCACGGGGCACATCCCCCAGGCACAGAGGCGAATGGGTGGTCAGGAGCACCTGGACAGAATAATCCCTGTACGCCTGCCTCATAATCCGAAGCATATTGTCTATAAAATCCCTCTGCCAGGCCGGGTGGCAGTACAGATCAATCTCATCCATACACAGCAGAACATTCTTTTTGGGAACGTACTCCTCTGTGCCTGCCGTCTCCCACAGCTCCGCCCCCATTGCCATCCAGGACATCAGATTCTGAAATGCCCTCTCCCCTGAAGAAAACAGCAGATTTCCCACCGCAATATACCGGAGCACAAAAGAGCCGTAAAGCCGTTCTCCTTTGCGTGTTCTGCTGTTCTCACGGATTCTCTCTGCCAGAAACCAGCATATCTTTGCGTAGGACGACTTTCCAAGATCCTCCGGACGTATATTTTTCCGCCAATGATCCCCTCCCTGGGAATCCAGGGTCATATGTACGCCTGACTTGTAGGCCATATCCTCCACAGGAACCAGATTTTCACAGGGTTCCAGCTTTTCGATAAGCTCACAGAACTCCTGAACTTCCCAGTAAGCCTCCTCAAAGTAGAAATCCTCCTCTCCTTGCTCCCGCCTGCTTGCTGAATCAAACTGCCTCCCAAGCTCATCGAAAACCTTTTCGATCCATTCCGGACCGGCTTTCTGTCTCTGTTTTGGCGCTGCCGTTCCTGTTTCCCGCCCTGGGACAGCCACTGCTCCCTCCTCTTTTCCCGGAACTGCCCCTGTCTCTGCATCATTCCCCGGCACTGCTGTTTTGGCCCCTTTTAAAATATCCTCATGGATCAGGGAATATTCCGCTATAAAATCAGCTTTCAATACATAGGCTGGCGACTGCTTTGCCAGCCTCCGGTTGTAAGCATTAAGAAGCCTTCCAAACCTGTCCCCGATTGTTTCATACGCCTCTGCCGGACCGGTTCTCCCCTCCCCGTCCTCCCATCTTCCGGGAAACACGTCGTAAACGGACTTTACATTGACAATCAGATCGGTCTGGACGAATCCCGCATATTCTCTGAAAGCTCCCGACTCCAGCAGACGGTGATAAAAGAGCACATCACACATCTGCTGAAACTCCCCTTCGCCCTTCTGCTCTTTTAAAAAGGAGCTGTACAGCCAAAGAAGATTGGGCGTTTGTCTGTTCTTTTGCAGCCGTCTGCCCTCAGGACAGATGCTTTCAAAAAAAGTGCCGGACACGGCTTTCAGGGAGACCGGGCTGAAAACCAGGCTTTTCAGTCCCTTATGGGATGAAGAGCCGCCCAGAAGATGGTAGCTGCTGTTAGTCATATAAAGGCTGGTGATGTCGTAAAAACCGTCTCCGTTAGACAGCATCCTCCCCGCCTTCTCCCCGTCGCCGCACAAGTTAACGACTTTGACCTGAGAGCCTTTTACCTTTTCGTCAATCTCCACGGCCTGCTTGGGCAGATTTGTATAGACCCACAAGCTGCCCTTCTCCCTTAGGACAATAACGTTTTTGCTCCCGTCTGCCTG
>JAAWHK010000030.1 GCA_022795805.1 Hungatella sp.
CCTATGGGTATCCTCCCAGAGATGGAATACCGTATGGAAATCATCTACATGCACGGCTTCAAAGTTTACTATGTTAATCGCTATCACATTGGCTAACCGGCTGTAATCATCTCCCTTATCCAAGCCGCTGGCAAACTCCCTGCTCCAATAGAAAAGGCTCCTCCTGTCCAACCGCCTCTGCTGTAGACGTCCTGTGCTCTACAATCTCAATTCTGATCAGCCTCTTGTGTTTTGTCTTTGCCAAAATAACGTTCAGCAGCGATAGCAGCTGCTCCTCGTCACCCTTTTCCCCAAAGGTCTTCCCAAATATAAAATCATTTAAAGGTTTTAAACTATGCACTGCTGCCTCACCTGCCTTGCTCTGTTTCTGTCTCTGTTCTTGAATCTCCTTCCCCTTCGTGATAAAATAATACCAAAGTCATTCACAGGAGGAAAAACTCATGGGCCTTTTCTCACCAAAACCCAAAAAGCAGACCACAACCGACGTCACCTTCGGAACCGTCGCCTGTCCCAGTCCCACGGCCCTTGGAAGCCAGAACGGAGAACTGCACAATGTCTCCTGGCAGCAGGTGGAGCACGGTCTGGAAGACGTGTTCGACGACAGCAACCAGTTTCTGGTGCTGACCCTTCAGCAAATCAGCCACAACATCCGCTATGTGCAGGCAGCCCAGTGTGACGAAGGCATTGTGGTTCAGTTGGGCATGGAGCAGAACAACACCACAAAACTTGTAGAAAAAATCTGTTCCGAACAGGAATGCATAGACATCTTCAAAGAATTTTACGACTCCTCCGCTGTAAAAAACCTTCAGGAGTATACCCCGGTAGAATTCTTTGTCTAGTGTACTGTCCGGATTATATACAGGCAAACTACTCTTCTTAAAATAAACAAAACCCCCAAAGGCGGTATCAACCATGTCCTCTGCCATGCACACAGACACCAAAAACGACTTCTCCAAGGGAAGCGTCATTAAAAACATCCTGAATCTTGCCCTGCCCATGACCCTGGCGCAGCTCATCAACGTGCTCTACAACATCGTGGACCGGATTTACATCGGCCGGATTCCGGAGAACGCTACCATGGCTCTCACGGGTCTTGGCCTCTGCCTTCCCATTATCTCCATGGTCATCGCCTTTGCCAACCTGTTCGGCATGGGCGGGGCTCCTCTGTGCTCCATAGAGCGGGGGCGGGGAAATGACCTGGAGGCGGAGGCCATCATGGGCAATTCCTTTGTCATGATGGTCCTAAGCGGCCTTATCCTGACAATCCTGGGCCTTATCCTGAAGCGCCCCATGCTGTACCTGTTCGGCGCCTCCGACGAAACCATCCCATACGCCGACTCCTATATCACCATTTACCTTTTAGGCAGCATTTTCGTCATGACCGGCCTTGGCATGAACAGCTTTATCAACTCCCAGGGCTTCGGGAAAATCGGCATGCTCACCGTTCTTCTGGGGGCCGTCACAAACATTATCCTGGATCCGCTGTTTATCTTCACCTTCCGCCTGGGAGTACAGGGAGCTGCCTGGGCCACCATCATCTCCCAGGGCCTGTCCGCTGCCTGGATTATCTGGTTTCTCACGGGAGATAAAGCCATTTTAAAGCTGAGAAAAAAGGCGTTTCGCTTAAAGCCAGGGCGCATCCTTGCAATCGTGGGCCTTGGCCTGTCCGGCTTTACCATGGCCATCACCAACAGCCTGGTGCAGATTATGTACAACGCCAACCTGGCGCTTTTCGGAGGAGATTTGTATGTGGGGATTATGACCGTCATAAATTCTGTCCGTGAAGTCATCTCCCTGCCCATCAGCGGCCTCACCAACAGCGCCCAGCCGGTTATGGGCTTTAACTACGGAGCCGGGGAGTACAAACGGGTGAAAAAAGCCATTGTCTTCATGTCCGTGGTGTCTGTGGCCTACACTACCTTTATGTGGAGTCTGGTTCACGGCTTTCCGGAGTTCTTTATCCGTATTTTCAATCATGAGGGAGATTTGGTGGAGGCGGGAATCCCGGCCATGCAGATTTACTATTTCGGATTCTTTATGATGTCCCTGCAGTTTGCCGGACAGTCCGTGTTCGTGGCCCTGGGCAAATCAAAAAACGCGGTGTTTTTCTCCATCTTCCGGAAGGTTATCATTGTCATTCCCATGATAATGATTCTGCCGAAACTGTTTGGCCTTGGGGTCAGCGGCATCTTTATGGCGGAACCTGTCTCCAACTTTGCGGGAGGGCTGGCCTGCTTCGGGACTATGCTGGTAACCGTATGGCCGGAGCTTAGCCGAAAAAATGAGTCAGAGCGCTGAATCCGGCGCTCCGACTCATTTCATTCACTCCTCCATCTTAATCCGCGGCAGATTCCAGTGGTAATATGCCGCAAGAAATCGAATGCAGATAACCAGCGCAGATGCCGTGACCATAGCCGGAATCTGTCCGAATATCCGGTACATATACACACAGCTGACAGCCCCCACCACCGATGCACATGCATAAATGTGCTTCACGAAGATGTACGGCGGCTGTCCTGCCATCATATCCCGCAGAAGTCCCCCGCCGACTCCGGTGAGGGTTCCCAGCACAGTCAGCAAAAATGTATTGTCAATATACCCCTGATTGATTCCCGTCATCACACCCACAACCGTAAATATCCCAAGACCTATGGAGTCCATAATCAGCATAATTCTATCGTACAGAATTCCCACTGCCCCCTGAAGCAGGTGTCTCTTAAAATACACCGCGGCAAACACCACAACAGCCGTAACCATGGCGGCAATTACGTACACCGGACGCGTCAGCGCCCCCGGCACATTGCCCAGGATCACATCCCTTGTCATACCGCCGCCTACGGCGGTAATCACCCCCAGCACGCACACACCGAACACATCCATCCGACAGTTGATGCCGGTCATGGCGCCGGACGCGGCGAAGGCTACGGTTCCCATTAATTCCATACAGAATACGATAATCGTTTGAATCTCCATCATTATTTTCTCCACACGGTGTGTATTAAAAACGGGTTAGACTTTCACACGGAAATCTAACCCGCTGCCCTGATTCAATGAGATGCAGCGCCGACAGCCCGGCCGTTACATCGGTAACCCTTCCCCCGAAATATCCCTCTTAGCCGGATTATACTTCAGGTCCAAAAATTCGTTAAACTTCTTATTGTACAGCTTCTCCAGTTCTTTGCTGTACCCGATCACCATATGAGGCTGTTCTTCCAGATAGATCTTGAGGGCATCCTGCGTATTTTTTTCAGTCAGGCTGATGTGGTGCAATTTTTTCTCTGCTGTATACAGCCGCATCTCACTTACACTGTTGCGTCCGGTCCGCCTGAAGTAATATCCCCACACCAAATCCTTATTAGGAAGAATAAACGCATTCCTCCCCTGCATGTACACGGTCCATTTCCTTCCGACCCATACGCTCTTCTCAAAAATGCGCGCCTGGTTAAAATCCGCCTCAATGGCTGCCAGGGAAACGGAACTGTCCTTCTGCAGATAATTCTGAATATCTTTCATGTACCCGTTGCCAAAAAATCCAACTGCACACATCACTGCGTAAATTGCCAGGCCTGCGGCCACAGCCATAAATGTCCAGAACATAAGCTTGTTGGAACCGCCCAGATTCTCCGTGTCCAGCTCATAAAAATACATCTTGTCAAATTCTGTCTCCGTAATCTCCAGCTCTGCCAGGGCCTGTCTGAAATATCTCTCAGTCTCGGCATCCATGGGATTCCAGAATCCCGTAACCGTAACCGGTTCCGGCGGAGCCACATTCCCTGTCTCATCGCTCAAGTAAGTAAACGCCTCATCAATCTTGAGATTCAGCTCACTCTGCCTGCCCTTGTCCAGATAAATACTGTAAAAATACCAGGTAGAGGATTCATTCTCATAGTCATCTACGGACTGGAACACCAGATAACTGTATCCGTTGGTGCTGGTAGTCTTTCCGCCGTATTTTCTGGTGGTGGTCGTGGTGTGCTCTATGTAATCATACAGAAAATATTCTGCGTCAATGGTTACATACTTTCCCTCATACGTCGCAGGATCCAACGTAATGTCCATCTTCTTCGGACCGGTCATTACCTGAAATACTGCGAATTTCGTGACTGCCAGCAATCCGATAACGCCGATTACCGACAGTATGAACCTTGTCATATTGGACTTTCTTGCCTTTTTCCTGAGTGTCTCAACCATGGTTCTCCCCCTGCTTTTTCATATTGTTCTCGCGGCGGCAAAAGCCTGCCCCTTGTATTATTATATTAAGTTCTTCCTTGGCCGTCAATATTATTTTCTGCCAATTCCTTCCGTTATTACAAATTTACAGTGCAGTTTTGCCGTCCCCTTCCTGGCCGGCTGTATCAAACCGCCTTCCTTTTTTCGGTCACAACCCCCACAAACTTTGTCATAAGGGGGATATAGGTAATAAGAAAAACAAGAAGGGCGAGGACAGCCGCTTTCTTTTTATTTCTTATCGGAATCTTCATCCCTGCCAGAATTCCAATGGAAAAAAGACAGAATTTCAGCATAGCCATATCTTTCCAGTCACTTTTCTGCAGGTATCTGTCCGCATAATAAAACAATTTCTTCATGATAACACGCTCCTTTTCAGCTTTTGTGAAACAGTACATATCTCTGCCGCTTTCATACGTCTATCATACCAAAAAAGAGGACAAGAGACAAGAAAACACATAAAAATAAAGCCGGGAACCCGTCTGCAGATTCCTGGCTTATTATTTCCCCTTTGCTGTCCCCGATTTCAGGTAAACAGCCCTCCCCTGATTCACATAATCCTCAGTCATGCCGCGCCTGTACTACGCCGCGTAGCAGGCCACTTTTGCAAGCAGCTCTCCGCACTCTTCCCCATGTGCCACAATCTCCACAACCCTTCTGCTGGCCACAGCCATAACTCCCACAAGGGATTTGGCGTCCACCACAATGCTGCCGCACCTCACATCAATATCATAGCTGTACTTGCTGGCAGTCTTGACGAAATCAACAATATCCTTTGCCTGTTCAAATTTAACCCTGATAGAATTCATCGTCTTTCCCTCTCTTTGCTCTTCTGATTTCTGTTGCATTTGAAACTGCATTCCACCTATAGTATTACCGCTGTATCAGCTTTGAATACACACATTATAATTGATTTTCGGATTTTATACATGGAAAAAAGACGGAACTTTTGTGCAAAAACAGTCTTTTTCTTCGATCCTGTCATTGCCCTGTACCTGAAATTGATATATAATATTTTCTATGGAAATCCGTGAAACGGGTTCCGAAGATTTGTACCACAGGAGGGAACTGCTATGATATTTGAACCGGATGACAGGCTGAAACAGAAGATGGCCAAGAACGGCAGCGTGCTTCAGTACATGTACAGCGTGTCAGGAGCGGGAAAGGGAGTTATGGCCCTGGGGATTATGCTGGCCGTCATCGGCGCGGCGCTGGCGGCTGTACTGACTAACACCATGGGAACCCAGGGGGCTGTAACCTTTGGGGCGGCTATGATCATTCCCGGTATTCTGCTGGCTGTGCTGGGGGTTTTTATGCAGCAGAAAAAGGAGCGGGGCTGGGCTCAGGCTTACATGGAAACCGGCCTGACGGAGCAGGATCTGCGCCGGATTGAACAGGAATTTAAAAAACCGGGAACCCTTTTGCTTTCCATGGACAAGGGAAAAGACACCAACAGCCTGAAACAGATGGGGTTTCTCACAGACAACTACATAAAATTTCCGTCCTTAGGCCCCTGCGTATTCCGTCTGGAGGATCTTGTGGCATGCTTCTACACTAAAAAATATCTCTGCCAGGACGGGGGATACGATTCTGCTCTCATCGCTTACATCACAGAAGGAGAGCTGGGCTTTATGCAGAGGAATCCGCCGGAAAAGGCCAGCCTGGCCATTGTGAAAGCCATCCGTGAGCGCAACCCAAGAGTCATTTCGGATCATTTCTTCTCCTATGAGGGGAAAGAGTACGATGCCGTGAAAAACCCGGAGGAGGTTATCCAGCTTCACAAACAGGTGTATGGGAAACTGTAACACACTTTCATAGAATCAGCCGGAGACGCCAAAAATCAAAAACCGGCAGCTGCAAATAGGAGGATCGCAACATGACCGAACTGAAATGCCCTTCCTGCGGGGGAAAGTTTACGCCTGACAGCAAAAATCCAAATATAGAGTTCTGCAGCCAGTGCAGCAAAACATATACCTTCCAAAAAATCCACTCTGAGGACACCGGAGAGGCGAAGCTCTGTCTGACACCTGTTCCCGACAGAATTGCGTATCAGCCTCTTGAAAAGAAAGAGCCGAAAAAAACCGGCTGGGAACCCTACGGCTGGAAAAGAGGCGTGGCACTGGTCATCCTGTTTTTTGTGCTCATGGGAATCATGTACGGACCCAAAATCTATGCCCGCTATCAGATGGATCACGGCGGCGGCGCTGCACAGGTACAACAGCAGCAGGAGGGACAGGAGAAACCCTGACGGGCTTCTCCTGTCCCTTTTTCGTTTCTGTATTACGGCGCAGCAGGCAGCATTACCGGAAATCTGGTAAATATCCGGTTCTGCCTTCTTGCCTCCTCCAAAATCTCGCTGACAATCCCGCTGATTTTCAGCATCTCCTCCTCTTTCTCCCGGTCCTTCTCTCTGATAATCCGTTCAAACTCCGCAAACTCGTAATACAGCCGGTTCTCCGGCTTCTCAACCCTGTACTCCACCGTCTCCCCGCTGTTAAGCTGCAGCTCATACCCGTCCATCTGGCTCATGGGCTTTGGAACCACAAAGCACCCTTTGGTCCCCTGGATGGTACACCGAACCGGAGCCTTACAGTCCTTGGCGCCGATGGCCACAACCTTAAAATCACCGTAATCCAGGGTCAGAACCCCGCTGGTATCAATGCCCCGCTCCATATTGGCCTCATACCTTACTTCCCACGGCTTTCCAAAGAGCCCCACAATGGCATGGATATTGTAGACATTCAGATCCATCAGGGCTCCCCCGGCCTTCATGGGGTCAAAAACCGGCAGAATCTGCCCGTCTTTAAAGGCGTCATACCTGGAGGAATACTGACTGTAATTAAAACTGACAATCTTTGGATCCCCGGCCTGCCACAGCTGATCTTTTAAAGCCTTGTACGCGGGAAGGTAGTGGATGTTCATGGCTTCAAACATCATCACTCCCTTTATCTGAGCCGTCCGGACCAAATCCTTTAACTGCTCTGCATTGGCCGTGACCGGCTTCTCGATGATGACATGTTTCCCCCGCATCAGGGCCTTCCGCCCAAACTCATAGTGGAGATGGTTTGGCAGGGCCACATAAATCGTATCCACATCGCTGTCCAAAAGCTCATCATAGTCCAGAAAATACCCATCCAGCCCGTTTTCCAGGCACAAAGCCTTTACCTTGTCCTCCGACTCCCGTCTTCCCAGCACTGCCACATAGGAAAAATCCATCTTTTTAACAGTCTCCATCACCAGGTTTGCCATCATCCCGGTTCCTAGTATTCCGATTCTCATCTTCTTACACCTCCGCGCTCAGATCTTCCCCGTTGGTGGCAATTACCTTCTTGTACCACCCAAAGGATTTCTTCCTCTTCCGCTCATACGTCCCGTTGCCCTCGTCATCCACATCCACATAGATAAACCCGTACCGCTTGCTCATCTGACAGGTGGACATGCTCACCATGTCAATGCATCCCCACGGCGTGTACCCCATCACATCCACGCCCTCTTCAATGGCGTCGGCAATGGCATTTATATGATCCTGAAAATACCGGATGCGGTAATCATCCTGAATGGAGCCGTCCTCCTCAATCTTATCCCGGTTGCCCAGCCCGTTCTCCACAATAAACAGAGGCTTCTGATACCGGTCGTACAGCTCAATCAGGGAGATAGTCAGCCCCGCAGGGTCAACCTGCCAGTTCCACTCCGTAGTGTCCAGGTAGGGATTCTTCACCCCGCTGGTCACATTGCCGCTGACCGTCTCCCTGTTTGCCGCGTCAATACTGGTAACCCGGCTCATATAATAGCTGAATGACACGAAATCAACGGGATACTCCTTTAAAACCTTCTCATCATCCTCCCCAAACTCCACCGTAATCCCCTTGCGCTTCCACTCCTGTCTGATATGCTCAGGATATTCTCCCCTTACCTGCACATCGGAGTAAAAGAAATTCTTCCGGTTCTCCTTCAGCGCCAGCAGCATATTTCCCGGATGGCAGTTCTCCGGGTACGTCAGCGTGCGGGTAATCATGCATCCCATCTGCGCCTTTGGAACCATCTCATGGAGCATCTTTGTGGCCAGAGCGCTTGCCACAAACTGATTGTGTACCGACTGATAGATAATCTCTTCCCATTTCTCCGCCGGATACCGGTCCTCCACAAGCCCGATGGTGGTAAAAGGATGGCGGAACACACTGTCAATCTCATTAAAGGTGAGCCAGTAACGGACCAGGCGTCCATACCTGGCAAACACGGTTCTGCAGAATTTCAGGAACAGGTCGATAACCTCTCTCCTGTACCACCCGTCATAGTGGTTGGACAGATACAGCGGCATCTCATAGTGGTGCAGTGTCACAAGAGGCTCAATGCCCCGCTTCTTCATCTCGCAAAACAAGTCCTCATAGTACTTAAGCCCCGCCTCATTGGGTTCCTCCTCCAGGCCTGTGGGGTAAATCCTGGTCCACTGGATGGAAACCCTTAAGGTCTTAAATCCCATCTCCTGAAACAGATCCAGATCCTCCCTGTACCGGTGATAAAAATCAATGCCGTGGCGCTTGCCGTACTTGCGGACATCCCGGCTCTTCATGGCCTCCTCAATATCTTTGCTGGTGATGGTGTGGAGCCCTTTGTAGTCCGTCTGATCCACATGTTTTTTGTACATGCTGCAGTCTGCCACAGACATGCCCTTTCCGTCCGCATCCCACGCACCCTCGCACTGGTTGGCCGCTGTGGCGCCTCCCCATAAAAACCCTTCCGGAAACCGTTTTCCTGCCATAACCTTCTCCTCCTTTTTTATCGTAATATACTTTTTCAGTCTCTCTGTGCCTGACTATCAAACATACGCAAAATTCCCCTGGCTGTACCTGGGAAATAAACCGCTGAAGCTCTCAGCCGCCAACATAACTGTAAACGTGGTCATGGCTGCCCTTGGCGTCTTCCTCCTACAACACCAGCACCAGCGTTCCCGCCCCAATCAAAACGCCTCCCAGCAAGGCTTTTCCCGTCAATTCCTCATGCAAAAACACAAATGCCAAAACCATTGTGATCAACACGCTCAGCTTATCCACAGGCACCACCTTGGAGACCTCCCCAATCTGCAGGGCTCGGTAGTAGCACAGCCACGACGCCCCGGTGGCCAGCCCCGACAGAATCAGAAAAATCCAGCTCTTTTTGCCAATCTCCCCTATACCGCTTTGTCCATGGGTCAAAAACACCATCCCCCACGCCATAATCATAACAACAACCGTTCGGATTGCCGTGGCCAGATTGGAATTGACCCCATCAATTCCAATTTTTGCCAAAATGGAAGTCAGTGCTGCAAACACAGATGACAGCAATGCAAATACAAACCACATACTACTTCCTCCTGATTCTCCGTCAGAGCTCAGACTTAAGAATTTCTTCATAATCTATTCAAACATTATACAAACATTTTCCGATTCTTTGTGCTATACTATATCCATAAGAAATGCACAGATATTAAATCCTTAATCCTTTTAATCCTAATCCTAAAGAAAAAGCTATCCCCCGTATCACCAGGATACGGGGATTTTTCTGCCCTTTTTCGGAATCCCGCCTCCTCTTAGCAGCAGAGTACTCCGAAGAAACCTGCGTTCCGGTGCGCCCCTGGGGCAAACCGGAATGCAGAGAAAGTTTTCCAAAAATCCGTCTCTCCTGCCTGCAGGTTTTTCGTTTCTGTTTCGTAAACCGTCCTTTCATTTTCATTACGGATTTCTTTCGCCCTGTTCCCCGTACTTTCCCATAACGTCACAGAAATCAAACGTGGCAAAATAATCCTGAGGCGTCTCCGCCCTCCGAATCATGTCCACAGAGCCGTCCTCCTTTAAAAGCAGCTCCGCGGATTTCAGTTTTCCGTTATAATTATATCCCATAGAAAATCCATGGGCTCCCGTATCGTGAATTATCAGGAGATCCCCTTTCTCAATCCTGGGCAGCTTCCTGTCGATGGCAAACTTGTCGCAATTCTCACACAGGGACCCTACCACATCATACACCTGATCGCAGGCTTTGTCCTCCTTTCCGGCCACCGTAATATGGTGGTAAGCCCCGTAGACTGCGGGCCGCATCAGATTCACCGCACAGGCGTCCACTCCCACGTACTCCTTGTGGGTATGCTTTTCATGGATTGCCTTTGTCACCAGGCACCCGTAGGGGGCCAGCATAAACCGTCCCAGCTCCGTAAACAGCGCCACATCCCCCATGCCGGCGGGCACCAGTACCTCCTCATACACCTTTCTTACCCCGTCGCCGATGGCCATGATATCATTGGGCTCCTGGTCCGGACTGTAGGGAATCCCGATTCCTCCGGACAGATTGATAAACCGAATATCAGCTCCTGTCTCACGCTGAAGCTTCACAGCCACTTCGAACAGTACCTTTGCCAACATAGGATAGTATTCATTGGTCACCGTATTGCTGGCCAGAAACGCGTGAATACCAAAATATTTTACCCCTTTGGCCTTGAGCACTTTAAATGCCTCAAACAGCTGCTCCGTGGTCATTCCGTACTTGGCGTCCCCGGGGTTGTCCATGATATCGTTGCTGATCTTAAAGACGCCGCCCGGATTGTACCGGCAGCAGATGGTTTCCGGAAGCTTCCCCAGAGTCTCCTCCAGACACCGGATATGGGTAAAATCATCCAGATTGATGATGGCTCCCAGATCGTGGGCAAGCTGAAACTCCTCCGGCGGCGTGTCGTTGGACGAAAACATAATCTCCGTTCCGCAAAAGCCGCAGGCGTCGGACATCATCAGTTCTGTCAGGGAAGAACAGTCGGTTCCGCATCCCTCCTCCTTCAGTATCTTCAGAATAAACGGATTCGGCGTCGCCTTAACGGCAAAATACTCCTTAAAGCCTTTATTCCAGGCAAAAGCCTTTCTTAATCTCCCTGCATTCTCCCGAATCCCTCTCTCATCATACAGATGAAAAGGGGTCGGGTAATCTTTCACTATCTCCTGCAGCTGCTCAAGTGTCACAAAGGGTCTCTTTTCCATAATCTGCTTTCCTCTCTTTTCCCCGCAGTCCTTTGACCGGGTTTTTTAATACGGCAAAAAGCCTGCCATGTACAGGCATAATGATGTCTCATTGTACCCGACAGCAGACTTCTTTGTCCATCTGTTTCTATAAAATATTCACTACCCGCATAATGTTGGTGTCCTGAGCCGGTTCATGGCGCCTCTCATGGCTCACCACGCCCGCAGTGACCACCACCACATCCCCTGACTCCAGAATCCCCTTCTGCCTCAAAAGATCCACGGACGATGCGATAAGAATATCCGTGGACTCCGCTCTCTTGGCCATAAAAGGCGTAACTCCCCACATAATCTGCATCTGCCGGACCGCGGTGGCGCTGGGCGACATGCCGATAATGCGCACGCCGGGACGGTACTTGGAAAGCAGTCCCGCCGTAAAGCCGCTGATGCTGGGGGCTACAATAGCCTTGGCATCCAGGTCGTGGGCCGTAGACACGGAAGAAAAACACACCGCATTGGAGATCTTCCGCAGATTCTCCGCCGACACATTCCGCTTCCTGTATGCGTTATAATCAAGATGTTTCTCCGTCTCCTCCGCGATCTGGGCCATCATCTTGAGAGCCTCCACCGGGTACTTGCCCATGGCAGTCTCCCCGGACAGCATCACCGCGTCCGTACCGTCGTACACCGCATTGGCCACATCCGTCACCTCCGCCCTGGTAGGACGGGGATTGCGGATCATGGAATCCAGCATCTGGGTTGCCGTGATAACCGGCTTGCTGGCCTCATTGCACTTGCGGATAATCTCTTTCTGAATATAGGGAACCCGCTCCGCCGGGATCTCCACGCCCATATCGCCTCTGGCCACCATGATGCCGTCGCTGACCGCGATGATGGAGTCAATGTTGTCAATCCCCTCCGCGTTTTCAATCTTAGCGATAACCTTGAGATTGGCTCCTGCCACGTCCAGCATCTGCTTAATCTCGATAATAGCGTCTGCATTCCGCACAAAAGAGGCGGCTATAAAGTCAAAGCCCTCCTCAATGCCGAACCAGATATCCTCCTTATCCTTCTCTGTCAAAGCCGGAAGATTCACCTTAACATTGGGAACATTAACGCCCTTTCTCTGCCCTAACTCCCCGCCGTTTATGACGGTACACGTAATCTCCGTCCCTTCCGACTTCTCCACCTTCAGCTCAATCAGCCCGTCATCAATAAGGATCCGGTTTCCCTCCGACACATCCTGGGGCAGTCCGGCGTAGTTAATATGGCCGACCGTCTCATCGCCCTCCACCTTCCTGGTGGTGAGCGTAAACGTCTGTCCCTCTTTCAGCACAATTTTCTTTCCGTCCTTCAAAAGCCCTGTCCGAATCTCCGGCCCCTTGGTATCCAGAAGTGCCGCGATGGGCAGGTCTAGCTCCTCCCTGACGCTCTTTAACTGGTCCAGTCTGGCCTTCTGTTCCTCATAATCCCCATGGGAAAAATTAAATCTTGCAATATCCATTCCGCTGAGGGCCAGGTCAACCATCACCTGCCTGTTATCTGAATTGGGCCCCATGGTACAAATAATCTTCGTCTTTTTCATATTCTTCCTCGCTTTCCTTTCCCTGCCCATTCCGTCTTCTCTACAGCCCCGTATACACAAAAATCCGCCGCCCCGGCTTCTAAAATACCCTACTGCCTGTCATCAATCCGGCTCACATCCTCCGTCACATGCTGGTGGGTATACAGATGGTCCATACAGTACTCCAGCCCGCCTGCGCATTTCGAGCAGTACCGGAACTCCAGGTCCGCCCCGTCCGCCTCAGTCCGTCCGCAGACCGCACACTTGTGCAGGCTCTTCCCCTTGGGCAGCACTTTCACTTTTGCCTTAAAATCCCGTTTTCTCTTAATCTCTCTGGGGGAATATTTCTGATAATTCCGCGTCATAGCCACAAACACGAGCACATTGAGCAGCGACAGCACAATCTCGCACCGGGTGCTGGCGCTTCCCCTGAAGAAACTGTAGGCATAAACCGCCGACTCCGCTATGGCCAGCCACTTGGCCTTCACCGGGATCACCATAAACAGCAAAAACTGCACATCCGGAAAGCAGATTGCAAATGCCAGAAATATGGAAAAGTTTAAAAAACCGGTGGTGATAAAATAGGACTGGTGAAACACCAGATATCCCACAAAGGCTGCCAGAATCTGTCCGATAACCCCCATAAAAAAGAAAGCATTGAACCGGAAAGCTCCCCACACCCGCTCAAGAGTCAGCCCCAGGCTGTGGTACATAAACAGTGCAAGAATCCCAAAGAAAATATCCATAAAAGCCCAGGTGGCCAGCGTCGGAGGATATACCAGAAACGTTACCAGACGCCAGATCTGACCATGCAGAATCTTCTCTATGTCAAGAGAGAAAAATACCCAGTAAACCGCCGGATTTATAAGATTTATCACCAGCCCCACAGCGTACAGAATCACAATATAATACATCAGATTATGAATGGCATATTTTCCGTACTTGTACTCCATCTTGTGGAAAAATTTCATATTTTTCTGCACCCTTTCTAAAACGAAACTCTAAAACAGATCCTTCTTGGAAAAAATCAGAGTCACCACCAGAGACACTGCCGCCGTAAATCCCAGCACGATCCAAAATCCGTAGGGATGCTCCGCAAACGGTATTCCTTTCACATTCATCCCGTAAAAGCTGGCTACCATCGTGGGAATAGCCATAACCAGCGTGATGGTGGTCAGAAGTTTCATGACAATATTCAGGTTGTTGGAAATCACGGATGCCACGGCTTCCGTTGTCACATTCAGATTGCCGCTGTAAATATTGGCCATCTCAATGGCCTGCTTGTTCTCAATAATAACATCCTCCAGAAGCTCCTCATCCTCAGGATACTTCTTTACCTTCTCGTACTTCATCAGCTTTTCCAGCACCACTTCGTTGGATCGGAGGGAAGTGGAAAAATACAGAAGGCTCTTCTCCAACTCCAGAAGTTCCATCAGCTCCCGATTCTTCTGAGCCCTGTGAAGCTTCTGCTCCACCACATCGCTCTTCTTGTCAATGACCCTTAGGTACTGCAGGAACTGGGAAGCGTTTCGATACAGAATCTGCAGGATGAAACGGCTCTTCATATACGTGTAGAACTCCTTCACCCTTCCGTCCATAAATGCCGCGAGAATAGGTGTTTCCTCCAGACACACGGTGATCATCATCTGCTCGGTCATAATAATTCCCAGCGGGATCGTCACATACCAGTCCTTGCCGCTGCGCTCCTCAATGGAGGGAATATCCACCAATATCAGGGTATAATTGTCCTCTGTCTCAATACGGGAGCGCTCCTCCTCATCCAGAGGCGCTCTCAGATGGTCCGGGTCTATATTGTAAGCTTCCGAGATCTCCAGTATCTCCGTGGCCGTAGGATCTGTAAGCGCCATCCAACAGCCGTTTTGTACTTCATCTTTCTGATGGATCGCGTCGTCCTCTGTCATAAAGATCTGAATCATAGTCTCACCCTTTTCCAATCTACCAGTCTGTCAATTATTTCCTTGACTTTACCATTATAGTTTCTGACCGCCTGTTTGTCAAATAAATCAGCACTTTCACTATTTTTTTATGACCAGTTAACAATTTTTTAACACGCAACTCCAATTGTATTCTTTCTTATTTTATGGTACACTACCTACGGTATGCGGTTTTGTGCATACCTTTTTATGCAAAGGAGGCAGGGACTTACCCCGCAGAATATGACGAAATACTACTCATTAGGAATCGATATCGGTTCCACCACCGTAAAAATAGCCATTATTGATGAAACACACAAGATACTGTTTGCCGACTATGCGCGGCATTACGCCAATATCCAGGAGACCCTGGCCCAGCTTTTAAAACAGGCTCAGGAGAAACTGGGGACACTGACACTTCAGCCCACAATCACCGGATCCGGTGGTCTCACCCTCTCGAAACATCTGGAAGTTCCCTTTGTCCAGGAGGTGGTGGCGGTGGCTGCCGCCCTTGAGACGGAAGCCCCGCATACGGATGTGGCCATTGAGCTGGGCGGGGAAGACGCCAAGATTATCTATTTTGCCGGCGGCATTGACCAGCGGATGAACGGTATCTGCGCAGGCGGCACCGGTTCTTTCATTGACCAGATGGCCTCACTGCTTCAGACCGATGCGTCAGGTCTCAACGAATATGCGAAAAACTATCAGATGATATACCCCATAGCCGCCAGATGCGGCGTGTTCGCCAAATCGGATATCCAGCCCCTTATCAATGAGGGAGCCACCAGAGAAGATCTGGCCGCCTCCATCTTCCAGGCTGTGGTAAACCAGACCATCAGCGGTCTGGCCTGCGGAAAGCCTATCCGCGGCAACGTGGCGTTCCTCGGAGGGCCTCTCCATTTCCTCCCGGAACTTCGCAACGCCTTTATCCGCACCCTAAACCTGTCAGGAAACCAGATTATCGCTCCTGACCACTCCCATCTCTTTGCCGCGCTGGGCGCTGCCTTAAACAGCAGCCGGGACGTGACCTTCTCCCTGGACGATCTCATAAAGCGTCTGGTCCACGGCATCAAGATGGACTTCGAGGTGAAGCGGATGGAGCCTCTCTTTAAAGATCAGGCCGATTACGATGCATTTACAGAGCGCCACAACCGCCACACGGTCCGCAAAGCACCCCTCTCCTCCTGTGAGGGCAACTGCTTTCTGGGCATAGACGCCGGTTCCACCACCACCAAGGCGGCCCTGGTGAGCCAGGACGGCACGCTTCTCTATCATTTTTACAGCAACAACAATGGAAGCCCCCTGGCCACGGCCATTCGCGCTGTCCGCGAGATAAGGGCGCTGCTTCCCCCCACCGCCAGGATCGCCTGGTCCTGCTCCACCGGCTACGGGGAGGCCCTGCTGAAAGCCGCCCTGATGCTGGATGAAGGGGAGGTTGAGACCATCTCCCACTACTATGCGGCCGCGTTTTTCGACCCCCAGGTGGACTGTATTCTGGATATCGGCGGCCAGGATATGAAATGCATCAAGATCCGCGACAACACCGTTGACAGCGTGCAGCTCAACGAGGCCTGCTCCTCAGGCTGCGGCTCCTTCATCGAGACCTTTGCCAAATCCCTCAATTATTCGGTGGAGGATTTTGCAAAGGAAGCCCTATTTGCCGCCAACCCTACGGATCTGGGAACCCGATGTACCGTTTTCATGAACTCCAACGTAAAGCAGGCTCAGAAGGAAGGCGCCACGGTTGCCGACATCTCCGCCGGTCTGGCCTACTCTGTCATAAAAAATGCCCTCTACAAGGTGATCAAGATAACAGCCCCCGGGGATCTGGGATCCCACGTGGTGGTTCAGGGGGGTACGTTTTACAATGACGCGGTTTTGAGAAGCTTTGAGAAAATATCCGGCTGTGAAGCCGTACGCCCTGACATCGCCGGAATTATGGGCGCTTTCGGCGCCGCCCTCATAGCCAGGGAGCGGTATCGGGAGGGGAGCACCACATCCATGCTTCCACTGGATAAGATAATTCACCTGAAATACGATACCTCCATGGCCCGGTGCAAAGGCTGTACCAACCGCTGTGTCCTGACGGTGAACCGCTTTGAAGGAGGACGCCAGTTTATCAGCGGCAACCGCTGTGAACGGGGTCTGGGAAAGGAGAAGGTCAAAAAAGAGGTTCCAAACCTGTTTGACTACAAGTACCACCGCATTTTTGACTATGAATCCCTGACCCCCGACCTGGCCAGACGGGGAACCATCGGCATCCCGAGAGTGCTGAATTTTTACGAGAATTATCCCTTCTGGGCCATATTTTTCAGGGAGCTTGGGTTTTGTACGGTTTTATCCCCCCAGTCCACCAGAAAAATATATGAGCTGGGCATAGAGTCCATCCCCAGCGAATCCGAGTGCTATCCTGCGAAGATCGTCCATGGCCACGTTTCATGGCTCATTGCTCAGGGGATAAAGACCATCTTTTATCCGTGTATCCCCTATGAGAGGAACGAACAGCCGGAGGCCGGCAACCATTACAACTGCCCCATGGTCACTTCCTACGCCGAAAACATCAAAAACAACGTGGAGGAGCTGGCGGAAAAAGGGATCCGTTTCCTGAATCCTTTCATGGCGTTTACCAGCGAAGAGATCCTCACCAGAAGACTGGTAGCTGAGTTTGGCAGAGAATTCTCCATTCCTGAGGAGGAGGTCCGCAGAGCTGCCCGCATGGGCTGGCAGGAACTGATGGATTCCCGCTTTGACCTTCAGAAAAAAGGCGAGGAGACCATTGCATGGCTCAGGGAAAACAACCGCCACGGCATCATCCTGGCCGGACGTCCCTACCACATCGATCCGGAGATTCACCACGGCATTCCGGAGATGATTACCTCATACGGAATGGCTGTCCTTACAGAGGACTCCATCTCCCACCTGGGCCAGGTGGAGCGTCCTCTGATCGTCACTGACCAGTGGATGTATCATTCCAGGCTGTACGCCGCCGCTTCCTATGTAAAGAACAGCGACTACCTGGATTTGATTCAGCTGAACTCCTTTGGCTGCGGACTGGATGCCGTCACCACGGATCAGGTACATGATATTCTCTCCTCAGCCGGAAAGATTTATACGGTTTTAAAGATTGACGAAGTGAATAACTTAGGTGCTGCCCGCATCCGGGTGCGCTCCCTCATCGCTGCTCTGAAAGTCAGAAACAGCCGTCACTTTGACCGGAAGATGGTGTCCAGCGCCTACAACCGGGTATTGTTCACCAGGGACATGAAAAAGAATTACACCCTTTTATGTCCTCAGATGTCCCCCATCCACTTTGACCTTCTGGAGCCTGCTATCCGCTCCTTTGGCTACAATCTTGAGATACTGAAAAATGACGACCGGTCCGCCATTGATGTGGGGCTTCAGTATGTTAACAACGATGCCTGCTACCCCTCCCTCATCGTCATCGGTCAGGTGATGCAGGCGCTGCTGTCCGGAAAATATGACTTGGATCGCACAGCCGTATTCATGAGCCAAACTGGCGGCGGCTGCCGGGCCTCCAACTATATCGGCTTTATCCGCCGGGCACTGGAAAAAGCAGGCATGCCCCAGGTACCGGTTATCTCCATCAACGCCAACGGCATGGAGACAAACCCCGGATTCCAAATCACGGTGCCCCTCCTCATCAAATGCATGCAGGCAGTGGTATACGGCGACATTTTCATGAGGGTTCTCTATGCCACCAGGCCTTATGAGAAGGAACCGGGAGAGGCTGACAGGCTTCACAGAGCGTGGAAAAAGCAGTGCATCACCGCCCTGTCTAAGAAAACGCCGTCCATGATGGAGTTCCACCGGAATATCAAGGGAATTATTCGGGATTTCGATAATCTTCCCAGACTCGACGTGAAAAAACCGAGAGTGGGGATTGTGGGTGAGATTCTGGTAAAGTTCTCCCCCCTGGCCAACAATCATATTGTGGAACTTCTGGAGGCGGAAGGCGCCGAGGCAGTCATGCCCGATCTGATGGATTTTCTGCTGTACTGCTTCTACAATACCAATTTCAAGGCGGAGCATCTGGGAGGCAGACTTTCCACCGCGCGGCTGTGCAACATGGGGATTGCGCTTTTGGAATATCTCCGTAAAGTAGCTCGCAGGGAATTTCAGGCCAGCAGACACTTCGATGCCCCGGGACGGATTCAGGATCTGGCAAAAATGGCCCAGGATTTCGTGTCCCTGGGCAATCAGACCGGAGAGGGGTGGTTCCTCACAGGGGAGATGCTGGAGCTTATCCACAGCGGCGTGACCAACATTGTATGCACCCAGCCCTTCGGCTGTCTGCCTAACCATATTGTAGGGAAAGGCGTTATCAAGGAACTTCGGAGAGTCTATCCCGGTTCCAATGTTATCGCCGTGGACTATGATCCTGGAGCCAGCGAAGTGAATCAGCTGAACCGGATCAAGCTGATGCTGGCCACGGCACAGAAAAACCTCAATGCGGAATAATCTTAAAAACGGGAAGCCGACTCATGTCAGCTTCCCGTCTTTTTACGCCTCCACGGCTTTCCTCAGCCTCTCGATCTGGCCCGGATAATAATCCGTAGACGCCAGTCTCCCCGCCAGTTCCATATATGTAAGGGCCTCCCTCAGATTCCCCCTCTTCTCCTCCGCCTTCGCAATATCCTCATAGGCCTCATAGCAGAAAGGGCAGCTGCAGGTAAACACCCTGCATTCCAATGAGATCGCTTTCTGCGCCGTCTCCCTGGCCTCGTCCAGCCTCCCCAGATGAACCAGCACATCCGCCATGCCCTCATAATTGCAGCAGTCTTTGGGGTCCTTCTCTATCTCCCTCCTGTAATTTTCCAGGGCTTTCTCGTAACACTTTTCGGCCTCCGCCTTCTGCCCCAGGGCCTCGTATACCTCCCCCAGCTTCATATATCCGTATGTGCTGTCGGGAGCCAGCTCCACAGCCTTCTCCAAATACGGCAGGGCTTTCTCCTGGTCTTTCCGCTCATTGGCCATGAATTTGCCCATAAGCCTCCAGGCCCTGGCGTTTTTCGGTTCCAGATCTACGGATTTCTGATAGTACTCCTGCGCCCTGTCCAAATCCTTGGCCCGCTCATAGGTCATGGCAATCTCCCTGTAAGCCCGCCCCGTCTGGGAAGGTTTTACCTCCATGTACCGGTTCAGGCAGCGCACGGCCTCCTCATACTCTTTTGTCCTGACCAGCATATCCGAGTACAGAAGCAGGAGGCTTCCGTCCTCCGGCCATCTTTTAAGCCCCTTTTTCAGGCACTCTATGGCTCTGTCGTCCTCATGAATCCTCTTTAGAATACGGCACAGGTCTCTGGCTGCCTGGAGATGCCCCAGTTCCATACCCGCTTCATAGGCGGATGCAGCCTCCTTCCATCTGCCCTGTTTCTGGTAAATATCCCCCAGCCCATCCCAGGCAGACCCGTAATCAGCCTGCTTTTCGATGGCAGTTCTGAAATCGGTCTCAGCCTCCTCAAACCGCTCCGCCTGCTCCAGAGCACGCCCCCGGCGGTAATGCATATAGTAATCGTCATATCCCTGGTCCTGCAGCTTTTTGTATACGTCTGTCTCCTCCTCAAACCGGTCCAGGTCATGAAGGTAATCCGCCTGCATGTACAGTCTGCGGGGCGTCTCCCGCTTGGCCAGGGCTTCTTCTATCCACTTGAGGGCATCCAGAGCTCTGTCCATATCGTAATACAGGGACGCAAACTCCTCACATACGATGTCGGCCCCCTCTGTCCTGTCGTAAAGCTCCTTCAGAACCTCCCCCGCTTTCTGATACTCTTCCAGCTTTCTCAGCGCTCTGGCATAGTCGAAAAGCACCTGGGCAGGCCGGTATCCCTGCTCCATCACCCGTCTTGCCTGTTCTGTAACCTCCTCATACTCCTCCATATCCAGAAGGAGTTCCAGCCACAAATTAAAAGCTTCCCTGTGAAATCCCGCATTCAGAGTCTTCCTGCACATCTCGGCCGCCTCCTCCCGGCGCCCGTCCTCCTCCAGAAGCTTCGCCTGCCTGTAGTAAATCTCCCCGTTCTCTGAAAACGTCTCCGCGGCCTGACCATAAATCTCCAGCGCCTTCTCCCGATCGCCCACAAGGCCATACTCTTCAGCCAGATCCATATACAGTTCCAGAGGCCTGTCCTGAGGCCTGTACCCGTCCCATATCTTCTGCCTGTACAGGAGGGCCTCTTCATACTCCTCCAGCTTATGACAGCTGCCGGCCATGAGAATCATCCATGTTATCTCTCTGTCCTCAGGCGGCTCGGTGCCTTTAAGCAATTCCCGCACTCTGTCATACCGCCGTCCCATCCAGCATAGGTTAGCCAGAGACCAGGTGTCTTCACAGCCATCCTCCTCCATCTGTCTGGACAGTGCATCCGCCGTATCGGCGATCTGCTCCTGCAGATAATTCCAGTCGCCCTGGCTGAAGTCATCCGCCCTGCGAAAGGCCTGCAGCGCCTGATCCAGACGGTTCTGACTCCTCATAAACCGGCCGCAGAGCTGCCAGAAACCAGGGTTCTCCGGTTCCTTATCCACCAGGCCGGCGAGAATCTCCTCCAACTCTTGTGACCGCGTCTCCGACTCTCCCGCCTCCATAGCGGTGAGCACATACCAATATCTTGTAGCCCTCCAGTCCTTATCCGTCTCATAGAGCTGCCTGGCCATCTCCCAGGCCTCTCTCTCCATGCCTTTTATCATGGAAACATGGCGGATTTTCAGGATTGTAAGATCCGGGTGAACCATTCCCATGGCTTCTATCGCCTGGAGGCTCTCCTCCACTCTGTCCCGTTCTTTCTCCCCGATTGCCGTCCGAAGTTCAAAATAAGCTTCGAAAAACCGGTCGTAATCAAAATCCTCCGCCACAGGCATTTTATCATACCTAAAGCTGTCCTCCTCCTCGATCCGCTCCAGAAGATATCGGACAAATCCCTCCGAAAAATGCTCCTTTAGCTCCTCCCGGGTCTCCGTCCAGCCAAATACCTGATCCATAACCACGAAACAGCTGTGGGGGATGTGAAAGCGGTTCATCAGAAATCCTATAAGTGCCCACCCCGCCTCCTTCTGGGATTCCAGATCCTGACAAACGTCACAGGCCAGCAGTTCCTTCCACTGTTCGGGCCGGATCCTTCTTCCAAAGTCCTGGTAGAGTTCCTGAACCCTTTTCAGAAATTCCCGTATTTCCCTGCTGTCCATCATATCCGTCTCTCGCAGGCCGCAGGCTCCATCCTCTTCCTCTGCCCCGGCCTCTGTGTCCAGAGCCTCCCTCACGGCCTCCTCCATAGCGCTCCGGAGCATCTGAAATCCCTTCGCGTCCTCCTCCGGATGGAATTCCGGCAGCCGCCTCAGATATGCTTCCCGGATCAGCTCCTGATTCTTTGTCCTCTCAATCCCCAGTATCTCCCAGCAGTTCATCTGCTCCATTGCCTTATTACTCCTCTCCATATACGTTCTCTGTCACATACCATCTGGAAATCATACCTTCATCCTGAAAACCTGCACTCGTGTACAGGGAAACCGCCGCAGTATTGATACTGGATACAGTCAGGGTCAAAAACTCTTTCCCCATCTGGGCCGCCGTCATCTCCGCCCGTTCCAGTATCTCCCTGGCCAGTCCGCGGCCCCGGTATTCTTCCAGAACCCCCAGACTGTCAACCTCCAGCTCCCTGTCTTTTTCCACCAGAATCACGAATCCCACGGCTTTATTTCGAATCTTTGTAAAAAACAGCTGCCACCTGCTGTTAACCATGTATTGCCTCGCCTCCCGCTCCGTCAGCGTGGCCGAATTAGGCACCGCATAAAAAACCTGATTGTAAATAGTGCAAAACAGAGATGTCTGCCAGATACTTACCTTCTCCCACTCTCCCTGAAACACCTGGCACTGCTTTTGCCCTGTCAGATCCTCTTCACCGACAGCCGACAGCACAATCCTCTTCTTCATTGCCACCATGTCGTAGCCGTGGAAAAATGTATAATATCCGTAGGCCTTCCCCGCCGCGATCCGGCTGTCATTTTCCCTGTCACACACATACACCTGCCTGGCCCCGTTCCTCACCGCCTGATGCGTGACTCTCGTCAAAAGTCTGTCAAAATCTTCCTCCCTGCACCGGTTAATGAACAGGTATGCCTTCCCCTTCTCCGGTATCTCCGTCTGAATCAGCATATAATCCCAGTCTTCATTCTTCCCGGCGATCTCTTTTTTGATCTCCGTCTCATACTCAAGCCCCATCAGGGTCAGCCCTCTGGCCGGCGCCGTAGGTCCTGCCGCCTTCCGGTTCCTGGCCGCCAGAATCTCCTTCACATGCTCCGGGGGATATACGCCCATTCCCACCTTCATCAGAGTTCCCGCGATGATGCGCACCATATTGTACAGAAAACCGCTGCCTTTTACCCGAATGGTGATCATGTCGTGTTCTTTTACCACATCGGCCCTGTAAATGGTCCGCACCGTATCCTCCGCCTGCCCTCGCGCAGTACAGAAACTTTTAAAATCATGCTCCCCCATCAGGTAGGAAGCCGCTTTCCGCATGTGATGCTCGTTTAGTGGGAAATAGCAGAAATGAGAATACAACCGCAGAGTGGGCATATTTATCTTCCGGTTCAGAATCCGGTATTCATAGGTTTTGACACAGTTCTGCTTCCTGGGATGCCAGTCCCCCGGCACCTCCTCCGTAGAAAGCACCCGGATATCCTCAGGAAGACGCTGATTCAGCGCAAAACAGATCTTATCAGCCGGCATCCGGTTTTCCGTGTCAAACACTGCCACATTTCCCTCCGCATGGACCCCTGAGTCTGTCCTGCTGGCTCCGATAACCGCAACAGGCTCCTTCAAAAGCTCTGACAGGGTCTTGTTGAGCACTTCCTCTATGGTAATACCGTTGGTCTGCAGCTGCCAGCCGCAGTAGTTGGTCCCGTCATAGGCAAGAACCATTTTCACTCTTTTCATACGTCTCCTTTCCGGATGCCTTTGCACCTTCCCTTTTTCTTACTTCCCGTCCCCGCTCTGCCCCATGATGATCCGCCCGCCTCTATAACACGAACCGTATTGCCATCATACATCCCAGATACACGGCATAGAATCCGTAAGCCAGGTAATCCCTTCTGCTGTAATGCAGCGGTTTCATCTTGGTCCGTCCCTCTCCTCCCCTGTAGCACCTCGCCTCCATAGCCATGGCCAGATCCGTAGCCCGCCGGAATGCGGAGATAAACAGCGGCACCAGAAGAGGCACCATGCTTTTCGCCTTCTGTACCAGATTGCCCGTCTCAAAATCAGCTCCTCTGGCCATCTGTGCCTTCATGATTTTATCCGTCTCCTCCACCAGAATGGGGATAAAACGCAGGGCAATGGACATCATCATAGAAATCTCATGAACCGGAACTTTCACCGCCTTGAGAAATCCCAGACTTTTCTCCATGCCGTCCGTCAGCTGATTAGGCGTGGTGGTCAGGGTCATGATGGACGACCCTATTACCAGATAGATCAGCCGCAGTCCCATGAAACAGGACATGCGAAGTCCCTCCCTCGTTATCTTCAGAAAGCCCAGCCGGACCAGCACCTCCCCGTCGGTCAGAAACAGGTTAAAACTGACACTGATAAGCAGGATAAATACGATGGCTTTCAGCCCTCGCACCATAAACTTAAACGGCACCCTAGACAGCTTTATTGCCGCAGTCAAAAACACGGTGGCAGTAATATATGCCCCAATATGGTCCGCCAGAAACAGCGATATGATAAACACCATGGTTCCAAACAGCTTAGTCCGCGGATCCATGCGATGCAGCACGGAATCCACCGGGTAGTATTGTCCTAATGTAATGTCTCTGATCATCGTTCCCTCCATAGCTTCCGGCTTTACGCCTGCAAAGCTTATTGTTCAAGAAGCCGCAGGATCGCTTCTCTGGCCTCCTCTATCGTTGTGATACCGCTTCCCAGAGGGACTCCCCTCTCTCTCAGCTCATGGACGATATACGTCACCTGAGGGGCTGCAAGGCCTATGGATTCCAACTCTTTACAGTGCTCAAACACTTTCTTGGGTTCCCCGTCAAACACTTTCTCGCCACGGTTCATCACCATAAGCCTGTCCGCATACCGGGCAATATCCTCCATGCTGTGAGACACAAGAATGATGCTCATCTTACGTTCTCTGTGAAGCCCGCTGATCTCTTCCAGGATCTCATCCCTGCCCCTGGGATCAAGTCCGGCCGTCGGCTCATCCAGAATCAGTACCTTAGGTTCCATGGCCAGGACCCCGGCGATGGCCACCCTCCGCTTCTGACCGCCTGACAGCTCAAAAGGTGACTGTTCCCAGTACTTTTCTTTGAGCCCCACCTGCTTAAGGGCCTGCCTGGCCCGCTCCTCGGTCTCCTCCTTGGCCAGTCCCAGGTTCCGCGGCCCGTAACACACGTCGGAGAACACATCCACCTCAAAGAGCTGATGCTCCGGATACTGGAATACCAGCCCCACCTTGGAGCGCAGTGTTCTCAGATCATACCCCTCGCCGTGAATATCCTCGTTCTCATAGTAGACCGTTCCTCTGGTAGGCTTGAGCAGGCCATTGAGATGCTGAATCAGCGTGGACTTGCCGGAGCCTGTATGTCCGATAAGCCCCACAAACTGGCCGTCCGGTATCTCAAAGCTTACATCTTTCAGGGCATACTGCTCCAGGGCTGTCCCCTCTCCGTATATATAGGTCAAATTCTCTGCTTTTATTGACATGACTCTCTCCTAAGCCTTTCACAGGGCAATCTTCCCCGGAAATTTTTCTTTAAAAATGGGAAGCAAATGGTCCATCAGCTCCTCCTGAGACAGAATCCCTCTGGGAATATCCAGTCCTGCCTCCCGAAGTTCCCAGGCCAGCTCCGTCACCTGCGGGACATCCAGACGGTACGATTTCAGCTGCTTTACGTCAGAGAAGATCCCTCTGGGAGTTCCGTCCATCACGATCTTTCCGTCGTCCATTACGATCACCCTGTCGGCGTCTATAACTTCCTCCATATAGTGGGTAATCAGCAGTACGGTAATCCCTTCCCGCTGATTCAGCTCCCTGACTGTTCTTATTACATCCTTCCTTCCGTTGGGATCCAGCATAGCCGTAGGTTCATCCAAAACTATGCACTCCGGTCTCATGGCCATGACTCCGGCTATGGCCACCCTCTGCTTCTGCCCCCCGGACAGTTTGTTGGGAGATTTATAGCGGTACGCCGTCATTCCCACGGCCTCCAGGCTCTCATCCACCCTCCGCCATATATCTTCGGTGGCTACGCCTATGTTCTCGGGGCCAAACCCCACATCCTCCTCAACCACGTTTCCGATGATCTGATTGTCCGGGTTCTGAAACACCATCCCGGCCTTCTTTCTGATCTCCCAGACAGACTCTTCCTTTGCCGTGTCCATCCCTGACACCCAGACTGTCCCCTCCGTAGGAATCAGAATCCCGTTAATGTGCTTGGCAAACGTGGACTTGCCGGAACCGTTATGTCCCAGTATGGCCACAAAACTTCCTTTGTCAATATCCACGTTCAAATCGTCGATGGCCCGGTCCACTTCCGTGACATTCTCGTTCTCGTCTCTTCTTATATAATCAAATATTAATCTGCTCGCCTTTATAATTCCCATATTCAGCCTTTCTCTGTGCAATCTCATATGCTTCTCAATTTTAGATGAATTTATGTTAATAGTCAAGCATATTCCTGCTAATGCAAAAAAGGACGCACCCTGTATCCGTGCATCCTTCTGTCATTCCGTTTCTCATTCTGTCTTTCCGAATACTCCTCCGGAAATCCGCCTACTTTTTCCACACCCCGTTGGTATCCACATAAAATGTATCAATGGTCGTATTGACCGCCATATTACCGGATCCGGGATAGAAGTAATACCAGTTGCCGTCCACCTGATTCCAGCCTTCCAGCATGGTCCCGTTTGGACCTAAGCAGTATCTTTTACCGTTATTCTGAAGCCAGCCTACATGCATGGCTCCCTCCACGCCGTCCGCCGCGGTGTTCAGGTAATACCAGTTGTCTCCCCCTTTGATCCAGCCTGTGATCATCTCGCCGCTGTCCAGCAAGTAGTATCCAAGCCCGTCCTTGGTCTGCCACCCGGTCAGCATCCTTCCGTCTTTATCGAACAGATACCACTTTTCATTAAGCTTCAGCCAGGAATCCTTCTGGTAGGAGCCGTCCGGATAGCGATAATACCAGGTTTCATCGGACTGTACCCATCCTACCTGTGCCGCAACGCCTGTGGATATCCCGTTGCCGTCCACCTGCCCCGTGCCGTCGGAGACATGTTCCGCGTCAATGTAAACCTCGTCGGATTCGATCCATGTACTCTTCTCCCCGTACTTTTTCTGAATGTCCGTGTACGGTACAGTGCGCACCTTGAAGCTGTATGTGCCCTTCTGTGTCATATAGGGATAGAAGTTGTAGCTGGTGCCCTGATAAGCCTCCAGTTTCTTCACGACTCCATTGCCCCGATACAGATAGACATCGTAGTATCCGGATGTCATGCTCTGGTTCTTCTCATCTGCGACCCATTCCGCCCTGCCGTATCCGGAATCCTTCCATCTGGCGTCAATCGGCGGGTTATACGCTCCCCGGATTCCGTCCAGCCTGACCGTAACCTCCAGCCTGCCCTGGGAATCCTTCCGGGCCGACATAAAGGTTCCTCCCTTCACGCTTACGTTGCCGGAAGAGTACGTTCCCTTGAATGCGTAGTTCGTATCCTCAACAGCCAGGTAAAGCTTCATCCTGGGTTCCTCACCGACGGTCATGGTTTTCTTTGTGGAGCTGGTCCACTCGGCATCCTGCAGATAATACCGGCTGGAGTTTGTCGCCCCATAGGTTCCGCTCTGGGACATGCTGGTGTGGGAGTACACGGAAATGTTCTCATTCAGCGTCTCCCCTGCCCGCGTGTCGGTTCCCACACGGATGGACACAGAAGTAATCGTCTTGGTCGCACCAAATGCTATCCCTGCACTTCCTGTGGCCATCACACATATCATAAGAAATAGTCCCAGTATTTTATCTCTCTTAATCTTCATATGTTTTACCTCCGCCCCTGTTTCGCTCTGATGCCGGTAATTTCCCTATCTGATTTTATTATACGCAATGCCTGGCTCAGCGTCAACTTACGATATCCTTTCGTTCTTTTTAAGAAACAGAGCAAAAAATCTTTTTATACGTCCAAAAAGCCGGAAGATTCCTCTCCCGGCTTCACAATATCATTTGCTATGCAGTTTATACCAGCTCCAGCAGAACCTCCATGGCTCCGTCGCCCTTACGCAGTCCGATTTTAACAATTCTGGTGTAGCCGCCGTTGCGGTTTGCATACTTAGGTGCAACTTCGTCGAACAGCTTGGCCGGAATATCAGCCATCTTGGTGTTTCTCTTTCTTCCTGCAGCGGCTGTCGGAACTTCCTTTACCGGATAGAGAACCTTAAGCATCTGTCTTCTGGCATGAAGTCTGGAAGGCTTATCCTTCTTGATCTCCTTCTCTACCTCATCGTAAACCGTAACTTTCTTTCCGTTAACTACTTCTTTTACTCTCTTGCCGTCTTTGTCCTTACGGGCAACCTTGGCAGTTACCTTTACGGTCTCGTAGTTATCTTTCTCTCTCACAGCCAGAGCGATAAGGCCCTCTGCAATCTTGCGCACCTCTTTTGCTCTCGCCTCTGTGGTAACAATCTTCCCGTTGTGGAGAAGAGCGGTAACCTGATTTCTCAGGAGTGCCTTTCTCTGACTGGAAGTCTTTCCAAGTTTTCTATATCCTGCCATCTTTCTTTCCTCCATATAGTCGGAGCAGGGTTCTACGCATCGTCGGACTTATAAAAACCCCGGCATCCTTTTTTATTCATACCTGTCTTCCGCGTCATCGGACTTACGAAAACAGGCATGTCTCATTTTAAGACTGCTGCTTATCTCTGTGTCACTCATCGCTTGGATTCAGCTGCAGGCCCAGTTCCTTTAACTTGGCCAGCACCTCTTCCAGGGATTTCCGTCCCAAATTACGGACTTTCATCATGTCCTCAGAGGTTCTGTTGCACAGCTCCTCCACCGTATTAATACCGGCTCTCTTGAGACAGTTATAGGAACGAACGGACAGTTCCAGCTCGTCGATATTCATCTCAAGAACCTTTTCCTTCTCATTGTCTTCCTTCTCTACCATGATTTCTGCGGTTCTGGCATTCTCGGAAAGATCAATGAACAGATTCAGATGCTCGCTAAGCACCTTGGCTGCCAGGCTTACCGCTTCATCCGGAGCAAGCGTACCGTTGGTATAGACATCCAGTGTCAGTTTGTCGTAATCGGTAACCTGTCCCACACGGGTATTCTCCACCGACATGTTCACACGCTCAACCGGCGTGTAGATGGAATCCACCGCGATCACGCTGATGGGCAGATCCTCTTTCTTGTTCTTGTCGGCGCTTATATACCCGCGGCCTTTGGTAATGGTCAGCTCCATGTAAAACTTGCTGTCAGCGCCTCCGCTCAGGGTGGCGATCACCTGTTCCGGATTGAGAATCTCAATATCCGGATCAGCCTGTATATCAGCAGCCGTGATAATCCCTTCGCCCTCAAACTCAATATAGGCAGTCTTGGCCTCATTGCTGTCGCTGTTGTCCTTTATTGCTAAACTTTTGATGTTCATAATGATCTCAGTTACATCTTCCTTCACTCCGGCGATGGAACTGAACTCATGCAAAACGCCGTCGATTTTCACCTGACTGACTGCGGCCCCCGGCAGAGAGGAGAGCATAATTCTCCTCAGAGAGTTACCCAGCGTGGTGCCGTATCCTCTTTCAAGCGGTTCTACTACAAACTTTCCGTATTTTTTATCTTCGGAGATTTCTGCAATTTCAATGTTTGGTTTTTCGAAATCGAACACTAATAGCCCC
>JAAWHK010000031.1 GCA_022795805.1 Hungatella sp.
GGCGACGGCAATATCAGTATTATTCTGGATATCCAGAGCCTCCATTCCGCGGCCCTGGAGAACGTATAACAGAAGGGAGGATGAAATATGTCTGAGCAACTTAACAATCAGGAGGACATTCAGGATGTATCTGAGGTGGAAACAGCAGAAGAGATTTCTACAATAGATCGCTGCCTCACCTTCGAATCCGCAGGTTTGATTTTATACATCAGCACCAAGCACGTAATTGAGATTATCAATAATCATTCCATAACCACTCTCCCGCTGATGCCGTCCTACATCAAGGGCATCATCAACCTGAGAGGTCAGATTCTCCCCGTGGTGGACATCCAGCAGCGCATGGGCAAAGGACCTACCCAGTCCACCGGGAACGTGTGTATCATTGTCCTGGATATTGATACCGTCTCACTGGGCATCATCGTTGACTCTGTGCGCCAGGTAATGGACATTGACTTAAAGAATGTCCGCCCCATCCCGCTTAAGCATCAGCAGAAGCTGCTTAACGGAATGGTAAACATGGAGGACGGAAGCGTCTTTATGTCCGTTGACTGTCAGGCGCTGGCCGTACCCCAGTAATCTCACGCAAAAATCAGCTGCTGTGAAGGGGATGAAATCCCCCGACAGCAGCAAAATTTAATTAAGAAACAAGACAGGGGGGATTGTTGTGCTGAACTTGACAGACAGTGATTTTCAGCGCCTCTATACATATATTAAGAAGCATTACGGGATTGATCTGAGTAAGAAAAAGCAGTTAATTGTAAGCCGCCTTTCCAACACGCTGGCTTCTCAGGGTTTTAAAGATTTTAGCGCCTATGTGGACGAGATTCTGTCCGGCCGTGACCCTGAGATGGTTACGGCCATGCTCAATAAGCTTACTACCAATTACACCTATTTTCTCCGGGAGGAAGATCACTTTAAGTACCTCTGGGATGTGGTTCTTCCCGATCTGGAGAAAAAGCATGCCCGAGACAAGGTTCTGTGCATATGGAGCGCAGGCTGTTCGTCAGGCGAAGAACCCTACACCATCTCCATGTATTTAAAGGAGTATTTCGGTGCCCAGGCTTCCCAGTGGGATACCAGGCTTCTGGCCACGGATATATCACAGAAGATTCTGAACACGGCCATCTCAGCCTCCTACAGTGAGGAAAGCCTGTCCTCCCTTCCGTCTACATGGAAGCAGAAATATTTCGTCCGGGCTGATCAGGGCAAGTACACGGTAGCTCCCGCCATTAAGCAGAACGTCATCTTCCGTCCCTTTAACCTTATGGATCAGATTCAGTTTAAAAAGAAATTCGATCTGATCTTCTGCCGAAATGTGATGATCTATTTTGACCAGGCTACCAAGGATGCCCTTGTGCGCCGTTTCTACAATGCTACAGTCCCCGGCGGCCATCTTTTTATCGGTCATTCCGAGGGATTGACCAAGGCCACCTGCCCTTACGATTATGTCCAGCCGGCCATATATCGCAAAAAGGACAAATAAGCTTATGCCATGGACGCTGTCTTCAGACAACAAGGCCTGCAAAGAAAGAAGGTTAGATTATGCAACAGAAAATCCGTGTAATGGTGGTAGACGACTCCCTTGTGTTCAGAACCTGGCTTGTTCAGAGTCTTGGCGCGGATCCTCGCTTTGAGGTGGTCGGCTATGCCATCAACGCCATTGATGCAAAAAACAAGCTTCCTCTTTTAAAGCCGGATATCATGACTTTAGATATTGAGATGCCTGGCATGACCGGGTTGGAATTTTTGAAGGAGGTCCTTCCCTCCCACCCCGTTCCGGTGATTTTAGTATCCTCCCTTAATGTGCGCGTGTTTGACGCTTTGGCTGCCGGGGCTGTGGACTTTGTCCGCAAGCCGGAGGAAGGCCAGAAAGAGGTATTTTTGAGGAACCTGAAGGCTAAACTGGCCATCGGATCCAACGCCCGCGTGCGGCTCCCTCAGCAGGCACAGGCAGCTGCGCCCAGGACCACAGCCTCCCTTCCTCACTTTACCCCTTCTTCGGTCAATATAAACACGGCAGGAGTCGACCTGATTGCCATAGGCGCCTCCACGGGAGGGACCGAGGCCATCCTGGATGTGGTGCGCCATTTCCCTGCCAAGATGCCGGGAATCGTGGTCACCCAGCATATGCCGCCCGGTTTTACCGCCATGTATGCGGAGCGCTTAAACCGCATATGCAAGCTGGAGGTAAAGGAAGCCAAACACGGCGACAGGGTTCAGCCGGGCCTGATTCTTCTGGCTCCCGGCGGTCTTCAGATGCGGGTTGTCCGTATGGGTGTGGGCTACAGCGTCAGCTGCACCGCAGAAGAGAAAGTCAGCGGCCATCAGCCTTCCGTAGACGTGCTCTTCACCTCCGTGGCTGCCAATGTGAAGAATAAGGCCATCGGCGTAATCCTTACAGGTATGGGCGCCGACGGAGCCGCAGGTATGCTCCGTATGCGAAAAGCCGGGGCCTATACCATCGGACAGGACAGGGAAAGCTGTGTCGTCTATGGCATGCCCATGGAAGCCTACAAGATCGGTGCCGTGTGCCAGCAGGCATCCCTTCTCAATATTCCTCAGCTGGTGATGGCCCGGCTGTCCAAACCATCATAAAGAATCAACTGACCCGAAACTTCTTGTCTTCAACATATGAATCCAAAAGTTTCGGGTATTTTTCTCTCCGGGAAAGGTTACCGGAAAACGCAGGATATAAAGGTGGCGATACACAGCGATATGCATGGAGAAAAAAACAGAGTTCCCAGATCAGACAGGCGCAGGATGCCCCCTCCCCCTCCGGGAGAGACGGGTCTGCCGCCGCGCCCTTCAGACAACTTCGGAGGCAAAAAGAGCAAAAGCAGAACCGAACGATTATTAGCAGGCGGAATCCTGGCTGCGGTACTGGCCATTTCCCTCAGTCTGCTTATTTATTTTCGCCCTTCTTTCGGCCGGGATCTCATAAATGCCGCAATGAATGCCGGCCATTACGCAAAGGATCAGGTGACGGAGTTTGTAAAAGGCCGGTCGTCTTCCGACGAAACGCTTTCCGGCGAAACCGAAGAGGACCAGACAGAGCCTCCTCTCCTGGAGACCGCGGAGGAACTCCCCTACATGGACCACTCTCCCCAGCTGGGCGACATCTCCGACATGACCGCCGAACCCATATATCCTCCCCAGGAGGATGCCGTCTACTCCTGCATGCTGGACACCGCCATGGGGCCTCTTCTGTACTACAATCAGGGAGATATCCGCTGGAAAGAATACCTTTACGGCGGCCAGGACCGTCTGGCCAAGTACGGGTGCGGGCCTGTGTGCGTGTCCATGCTGATCAACAGCTTTACCCCGGTCAGCGTCTCCCCGGTGGAGATCGCCGACTGGTCCGCGGCAAACGGCTATCACGCTCCCCAGAGCGGCTCCTACCACGGCCTGATTCCCGGCAGCCTCTCCGCCTTCGGTCTCCAGGTGGAAAGCGTCACCGATCGGACGGCGGACAATGCCAGAAGCCTGCTTAACAGCGGCCATGTACTGGTGGCGCTCATGGGAAGAGGGGCGCTGACTCAGAACGGCCATTTTATCATCATCGCCCAGCTGAGTCCCAGCGGCAATGTCTACATCGCCGATCCCGCCAGCTATGAAAACAGCACGAAGGAGTGGGATCTGGATCAGCTGATGGGGGAACTGAAAAAGAGTTACGACAGCGGCGGTCCGCTGTGGGCAGTATCACCGGCAAGCGGAGACGGGGAGCAGGCTCAGTAGGCCGCACATCTCCGTCATCTCTGCATCTTCGGGAGAATCTCCTCCGGCTGCCGCCTCCCTGGGCGAGATGCCCAGCCAGCCGCAGATCCGCTTCACCCCCCGGGCCTTGGAGGCCTTTGAAGAGACGATCTCCAGACAGTTTTCCTCGGCAAAACAGCGGACCCTGTCCCCCTTCTCCTTCTCTCCGGCTTCTGCTGCCGGCCGGGACACGGCCCACTGCCTGCACATATCTCCTACTTCCTTTGTCTCCTCCTCTTTCCAGCCCATATGTTTTGGACGCACCAGCGTGATTTTGTATACACTGTCCCCGTCCCTGTAAACCGTCATCCGACACCCATATCGCTTCTGCTGCCGCCCCACCATCTCATCCAGACCTTTTTCAAGGGCCAAAAACACTTCCCTCTCTCCCATCTCCCCTTCTAAAACCGTATGGGCTCCGCATGCAAAAACCCCGCCCCCGAACAGCTCCCATATCTCCCGGCATTTTCTTTTCGCCTCTCTAAGGGGCAGCGAAGTGGCAAAAAACAACCGGCTTCCGCCCATGGCCAGCGCGCGGACATCGGCCTCCATCCTGCCTGAAACATGCGTCTCTCCCCCGGGAATCAGAAATCCGTCGATATCCAGAAACACGGCCTTTGGCCTTCTGGGTATCCGAAAAAGGGGATAGGGTCCGAACAGAATCCGGTTCATCATATCCCCTCTCCCCCCGTAGGCCAGATAGCAGGAACATATCTTTCTGCCGCATGAGCCGCTCCCTTCGCCCTCCTGCCTGCCTTCCGCAAACTGATTCTCCCGTACATCGTACCAGTTTCCTGTGAGAGGACGGCTTATAACGCACCTTCTAAGCCTGCCGTCCCCCTCCGCAAACAGCCTGTCCCGGCATGCGTCACAGGACGCAGACACCCATTCCAGCTCCCGCCCGAAATACGGGTCCACAGCCTCAAACGCCTCCGTCTCCTCTCTTGTGTACCTTCTGCCCAGACCGTCCATCCTGTTGATCCAGAGGTAAATCTCCCCGGGAAGCCGCTCTCTCAGCTCCGTGATCACCTGCCGGTTTTCCACCGCGCCCACAGCCCCCGCGCACAGAAGGATCCCCCTCTCATGAATCTGCCGGCATGTTTCCGCGAATTTCTCAACCGTGGTCATTTCCGGGTGAAACGTGGCCCAGAGCCTCAGCTTCCCAAAGTCTCCTCCCGCCCTCTCATACATTTCCAGGGCGCTTTCGACGGAGAAGCTCAGATTGGTCTGAGCGCCCACGGCATCTATGTAACCCGACTCTGCCAGGCGCCCCAGCCCCTGCCAGTACCAGGGATGGATCAGCGCCTCCCCGTAGGGAACCACCATCAGGGCCCTGATGCCAAGATTTCCCGCCCTTTCCAAAAGACTGGGCCAAAAGCGCATCCACTGTTCCCTGTCCTTTAGAAGCTCCCGCTCCGATCGGGGATGTTTGGAAAAGGGACAGTAGCTGCAGCGGTAATTACAGCTCTTCAGACTTCCCCTGTACAGAACCGTACGACCTTCCAAGTCCATGCACCTCCTCCCACTCCTCCATCTTTCTGCGCACATCATCGGAGATAAACCGAGGCCCCAGACAATCGGCAAACCCCATGCCCTTGTCCGTCAGGACAAAATACGTTCCGCCCTCCAAACCCACCAGCCCCTGCTCTTCCCACTTTAGAAGGAAGGGAAAATCCTCCCGAATATCCCGGCCGAAGCGCTCCCTGTACTCTCCCGTATGGACTCCCGGCCGTATCAGCAGATGGCGCACCGCGTATCTCCGCTTCTCCTCGTCCTCTGAGAGCAGAATGCCGTGGGTAATCGCGGTAAAGTCCTCTGTGGCCTCAAAGCGTCTCAGCTGCCCTGCGCACTCCTGCGGCGTAACCCCGTAAGGCGTGCAGAAATGAAGCCTGCCCAGATAGCTCCTCCCGCCGCATCCCAGAGCCAGGGAGGCGGAAAATCCGCAGTCGGAAAATTCTCTGTTCTCCTGTGCTGCCCCGCCCTTCCCCGGCCGGACGAACCGTCTCATGGAGTCCTGGCGGAAGCCCTCCGCTCTCAGGAATCTGCTGGCCTCACAGTACTGCATGTACGCATTCTCCGGCTCCGGCACCACACCCTCCCGCTCCAGCCTCACCCCGTGTTTTACGTAGAGGGGATACAGAAAGATCTCCTGTGGCTCAAATGCCACGGCCTCTCTGAGGGATTTAAGCAGCGTCTCCGTTTTCTGCCCCGGAATTCCGTAGATAAAATCAATGTTCACACAGGGAAAGTCAAAGGCCATGAGAAGATCCAGGGCCTCTCTGGCCTTTTTTGCGCTGTGGCCCCGTTTAAGCGTTTTCAGCTCCTCCTGGTGAAAGCTCTGAATCCCCATGCTGACCCTGGTGACACCGGCAGATTTTAAAAGACTCAGTTTCTCTCTGTCCGTCTGGTTGGGGGCCGTCTCTATGATGACATCCCGGTTCTCCTCCATCCTCAGATACTGCTCTGTCATGGCAAAAACCCTGTCCAGCTGCCGCGGCGTAAGGAGAAGGGGCGTACCGCCTCCTATGGTAAACTCCGCAAAGGAAGTCCCGCCGGGCGCCAGCACCTGCCCGTATTGGCTTATCTGCCTCTCCACTCCGTTGAGGTAGGAATCCATCTCCTCCTCCCCGGCCCCTGTGACAGAGAACAGATTACAGTAACCGCATTTGCTCCTGCAGAAAGGGACATGGAGGTACAGCCCGCGGCCCGGACCTTTAATCCGCTCCCCATAGTCCTTGAGATTCACACCACTCAGAGGCCTGTAGGCCGTCTTGTGGGGATAACTGTACATGTATTGAATATATGGGTTCATGAAAGCGAAAACTCCTGACTTTATAATACGCCTACAGGCGAAAATGCTTATACGGAACCGTGTTGACTGCCGGGTGGTTGATCCCATGGAACTGACATCCATCCTCCCCGTAGCATGTCCCGTGGTCCGAGCAGCAGATGACAAAGGCCTCTTTCCGGATTCTCTTCCACCCCTCAAACAGACGGCCCAGCTCCCGGTCCGCATAGGCCAGGGCCGCCCCGTGGCTCTCTATGCTGTCTTTGTCCGCCCCTTCCAGATAAAAGTAGTTTGGGTAGTGGATGGCATCCACATTGAGGTACAGAAAGATATGCCTGTCCGCCTCCGCTTCCTCCATCTTCTTCAGAAGGAAATCAACCTGATTCCTGGTGCTGTCCTTCACCGCGCATCCAAAAGACGGTCTCCAGTAGCTTTTCTGAAAATATCCGGGAAAGACCTTTCCCATATCCGATCGTTTGTCAAAAAATGACACGCCGCCTACGCACCAGGTGTCGTAGCCGTCCTTTTCCAGACCTTCCATGATGGTGCTGCCCGAAAATCCGTATGCCCCTTTCGGTACTTTATTGCCCATGCCAATCTGCCTGGGGAAGAACAGCATCTCCCGGTCCGCCAGATTCTTCGCCTCACATGGCGCCGGCAGAAAGCCGGAAAACATGGAGTGGTGGGAGGGCCACGTAAAATTCCCAGGCGCCTGACACTTCTCCCACGGGCCGTATCCCTCAAGCACAGGCGTATTCCCCCTTTGTGCTTCCCGCACCGCCACATCGTACCGCAGCGTGTCCAGACAGATAAACAGAATATCCATAACCCCAACAATCCGGTTCATGTCAACGGACGGTTCTCCCCGCCTCACCGTGGAGGAAAACATGCGGAAAGGAACTTCTCCCGTCTCTTTTTCTGTCTTCTCCATAACCCCTTCCTGTAAGTTTCTCAAGTCCATAATCTCTCCCTGCACCTTTCACACATTTTGCATGATCCACTGTCTCATCATCCGGGCCTGCTTTGTGTAGATCCGATTTTCCCCGTAGATATCCTGATAGATCAGATCCCCCTGCCCGTTCATCTCAATGATCCTGGGCCGCAGGCTTCCTCTCTCCAGCAGAACGTCGATCCCCACGCTCCTTAAAGCCGGATAGCAGGCCGCGGCCCGCCGGCATATATCCTCAACGGACTCCGTAACCTGAGAGGGAAGTCCCAGATTTCGGGCCTTTAAGGGATGGTTGTTGAGATGGAGGTTGGTCACAGGGCCTTTGGACAGGCGGGCCAGAATAAAGTCCGTCTCCCCGTCCTGGACCACGGCCCGAAGGTCATAGGAAAACCCCTCATGTTCCGCTTTGGGGTACCATCGCTCCACAATACAGTCGAGCTCCAGAAGCCGCTCCGTCAGAGACCCGATCCGCTCTCTGTCCGTAAAGCGCCGAAGCCGCTTGGTATTCACCAGGCGGCCTGTTCCCGTCTCCTCCATCCCGCAGGTGTAGAGCGCCATCTCCCCCCTTGCCGGCTCGTAGCGCAGGGCCATGACCCCCGCTGCCCCGGAGCCGAAGTTGGGCTTTATAAAGACCTGAAAGATCCGTCTCTTTGCCATGGTCTCCATAAGCCTTCCAAGAAGCGGATATTTCCCCATATCATCCGCAGGCCTGTCTTTCTCTTCCTCCCACGGCTCCACCTCTTCCGTAACCGGTATACCGGCCTGTAAAAGCCGTCTTTTGCACCTTCTCTTATCCAGAAGCGCCCTGATGCCGTCCGGGGCATTGAGGAAGCACAGCTCTCTGCCTCTTCCAAAGGCCTCCAGCTCCTTAAGCTTCCCCTCATACTCCCTCACCAGGCCGTCCAGCTCACCCAGGCAGCAGCTGCCCCACTGAGGCGGGTCAATCTTTAAGAAGGCCCTCTCCCCTTCCGGGACCCTCTCCCAAAGCCCCTGGGGGAAGTCCTCCCAGTCCAGCAGTTCTACGTCCGCCCCTGCCCGGGCTGCCCCTTTCATGAAGTAGGAAGTCCGTTTTGTCCCCGGGCTGCCCAGCAAAATCAGCCGGCTCATTCCGTCAGCATGGCATTCATCCAGATCTCGCCCCCATACTCCTCCGGCTCATTGGGCTCCGCGGCGTCCACCTCCACGGGAAGTTCTTTCAGCTTGCTCACCATGCCATCCGACATATAGTGATAGTGAACGTCAAGCATCTTTATGTTGGGAAATGACGGAAGTTTCTCCAGAAGCATCCGTCCCCCCTTGTCCGTCAGCGTGCCGTTGGCCAGGTCCAGGGTGTGGATCTGCTTCATGTATTTACTCTCCAGAACCACATGGGCCAGCTCATCCTGTATCTCGCTGTCCTCAATCCCCAGATACTCCAGCTTCGGAAAATCCGACTTCTCCAAAAGATTTTGCACCGTGTCCCCGTCCCCGTCAAAGCCGTAGTTGTCAATGCCTATGTACAGAACCAGTTTCCTCAGGTTAGGCAGCTTGGCATTCCCGATCTCCTCCATCACCGAAGCGGGAAGACCTCCGCAGATAATGGTCAGGGACTCCAGATTCTCATGCTCCACCTGCCCCAGAACCAGATCCGTGCTCCCCTTGATGGTCAACTCCTTTAAGTCCGGCAGGGCCTTCCACAGTCTGCTGTAATTGCCCTGTATGATCCAGGAAACCTCGCACTCCTCGTAATCCATGTCCCCCACAAACAGCTTCTCCACGTGGGCGAATCCGGCCCCGTTGTCCGCAATTTCGTCCAGAATCTTCTGGCAGCCGTCCTCCCAGGCGCTTCCCCAGCTTCCGATAACCACATCGGTCACCTCCCCGAATTCCGGATCCGCCAGAATATCCCGGACCATGGAATCAGGCCCCTTGCCCGCCTCATACTGTTCGTAATCGTATTCGTATTTCTTTGATTTTCCCATAAAAGACCTCCTGATAACCGTGATTTCTCCCGCAATTTATACTTCTCTATTATATAGCCAGCCGGCCTGTTAGTCAACAACCCCGCTGCTAAGCAGCGAGATATGCAGCCCTCGCGGCGTTCGCCAAATGCTCGTGCAGGCACGGCACTTGGCTCATTACCTGCTGGAATCAACGTAATTAAACCCCTGTTTTCGTTATGTATTTAACAATCTATTGCATTTTGGAAAATATATGGTAAAATCGAGGACATTATAAACTGCTTTGACCCCGGGAAGTCAAATGTGTGTATATCCCCGCCAACAAGCCGACGGCTGCCGTCCGGACGCCAGGCGCCCAGGAACCGGCCCCTTTGCGCGGCTCTCAACAAAAAGGAGACTGTCACATGGAAACAACAGGAATCAAAGCATGGTTGAAGAAAAAGAATGTAAATCCGACTCTTAAGACGTATTTTATCGACGCAATGGGGGCCATGGCCTTCGGCCTCTTCGCCTCCCTGCTCACAGGCACCATCTTCGCCACCCTCGGCGAAAAGACCCATATTTTAATCTTTCATGTCATATCCGAATATGCCAAAGGCGCCACCGGAGCCGCCCTGGGCGTATCCATCGCCTACGCCCTGAACGCCCCCCAGCTGGTTCTTCTATCCGCCGCCACCGTGGGAATCGCCGGCAATGCCCTGGGCGGACCCGTGGGGGCCTTCGTGGCATCCGTCGCGGCTGTGGAACTGGGCAAGCTGGTGTCAAAGGAGACCCGAATCGATATCCTTGTGACCCCCGGCGTCACCATTATCTCCGGGGTTCTCATGGCCCAATTTGCGGGGCCCGGTGTGTCCGCCTTCATGACCGCCTTCGGCAGCATGGTCAAGACAGCCACCCAGATGCAGCCCTTCTTCATGGGAATCCTGGTGTCCGCCTTAATCGGCATTGCCCTGACCCTTCCCATCAGCAGCGCCGCCATCTGCATCATGCTCAGCCTTGACGGCCTGGCCGGCGGCGCCGCCACAGCCGGCTGCTGCGCTCAGATGATCGGCTTTGCGGTGTTAAGCTTCCGTGAGAACGGCGTAGGCGGACTTCTGGCCCAGGGTCTGGGCACCTCCATGCTCCAGATGGGCAACATCGTGAAAAACCCCAGGATCTGGCTTCCCCCCACCCTGGCCTCCATGGTCACCGGCCCCATAGCCACCATGGTGTTTCACATGGAGAACATCCCCGCCGGCTCCGGCATGGGAACCTGCGGGCTGGTGGGCCCCATCGGCGTGTACACGGCCATGGGCGGCGGCACGGCCGTGTGGGCCGGGATTCTTCTGGTATGCTTCGCGCTTCCCGCCCTTCTCACCTGGGGGTTCGGCGAAGTGTTTCGAAAGACGGGATGGATTAAGGACGGCGATCTGAAACTGGAACTCTAGCGCATATCTCTTACGCATCCTCCAGCCGCAGATGCCTGGGCAGGCCGTCCACCATGATGGGGGTCAGCTCTGCCTGTATCAGAGGCCGCACATAGTTTACGAAATCCTGGGTCACATAGTCTCCGGCCTCATTGATCCACTCTCTGGGAACTGTCTTCTCCACATTGGCGATCTTGTGCACGTCATAGATGTCCGTGACACAGATATAGGGGTCGTCGGAAACCCGCTTGAGAATGATCATCTTTCCCGTCTCCCCCTCAAACGCCGCCTTCACCGCGGCGCCGCCTACCTGGAAAGCCTCCGTGATATCCACGCGCCCCACGATATGGGATGCACACCGCTGCAGGGAGTTAAACTCTATGGCCCTGGTCTTGCATCCCATCTCCCTGGAGATCCGCCCCGCCAGATACCGGGAAGTTCCCGTCAGCTGTCTGTGGCCAAATGCGTCCACATAGTCGATATTGTCCGTCAGTTCGCACACATATCGTCCGTCCGCCACCTTGACGCCCTCGGAAATGGCCACCACCACAGACTTCTTCACCTTCTGCAGATCCGTCACCTTCTTCATGAAATGATCCACGTCAAAGGTTATCTCCGGCAGAAACAGCATATCCGGACCCTCACAGTCCTCCCCTGTGGCCAGCGCCGCGGCGCCTGTGAGCCAGCCCGCGTTCCGCCCCATGATCTCCAGAAGCGTCACGCTCTCCTGATCGTACACCAGGCCGTCGCGGATCACCTCCTTGGTGATGGAGGCTATGTACTTGGCCGCGCTTCCGAAGCCCGGTGTGTGGTCCGTCACCGCCAGGTCATTGTCAATGGTCTTGGGAACTCCCATAAAGCGGATAGGACTGCCGTTTAAAATCGCGTAGTCGGAAAGTTTCTTGATGGTGTCCATGGAGTCGTTGCCTCCGATGTAAAAGAAATATCTGATCTCCAGCTTATCCAGTATGCCGAAAATCCGGTCGTAAATCTCCGTGTTGTCCCGGATCTCCGGCAGCTTGTAGCGGCAGGAGCCCAGAAATGAGGAGGGCGTCCTCTTCAGCAGGTCGATATCCAGATCACTCTTTATGTGCTCGGACATGTCCACCACCCGCTCCTCCAAAAGTCCCTGAACCCCGTGGAGCATTCCGTAGACCTTATTCGCCCCCCGGTCAATAGCCGTCTTGTAGACGCCTGCAAGGCTGGAATTGATTACTGCGGTGGGACCGCCTGACTGTCCTACGATTACATTACCCTTGATTAATGCTGACATAATTTACCTCCATACATTTTAACGTCCACCCTTTTCTACCGGGCCATCTCGCTCTGAGGCCCTTTCTGGCTGTGGGCCTTTATAATACTCTCAATCTCTTCCAAATCCGATGACGGAAGATCGCCCGGTATGGTGTTCTTCACGGCACTGGTGGCATTGCCGTAGCGCACCGCCTTCGCGCAGTCAAAGTCGCCGGTGAGAAGCCCGTAGAGGGCTCCTGATATATAGGCATCCCCGCTTCCGATGCGGTCCACTACCTCGATATCCCTGTACGGCTCCTCCTCGTAGTACATATCCCTCTTGGCGTCGTACATCACGGATCCGAAGGTATGTCTTTTGGGACTGTGGACCACCCTCTGGGTGGACGCCACGATGGAGATTGGGTACTCATCCGTGAAACTCTTCATCATCTCCCTGGCAGTCCCCGTCTTCCTAAAGGTGAGGCGGGCCGTATCCTCCGAGCAGAAAAATATATCCACGTAGGGAAGGATCTTCTCGATGCACTCCTTTGCCTGCTCCCCGGTCCACAGATTGCCCCGGAAGTTTACGTCAAAAGAGACTAAAGTCCCGGCCTCCTTGAACCGTTTGATCATCTCAACCGTGGTCTCCCGGATCTTCTCGTTGAGGGCCAGCGTGATGCCTGTGGTATGAAAACACCGGCTGGCGCTGTATGTCTCCTTGGGTATCTCCTCAATGCTCAGGGAGTAGAATGAGCTGTTGCTGCGGTCGTAGATCACCTTGGGCTTTCTCGGGTAGGCGCCGTTTTCGTAGTAGTAGATCCCCACCCTGGCAGAGGGGGAATGGTCGTACAGGAAGAAATCGTCGCTGATGCCGTAGGAGCGGATCTTGCTCTTCATAAAGCTTCCCATATCGTGGGACGGCAGCTTGGAAATAACGCCTGTATGCAGCCCCAGAAGGGACATGCCCACGGCCACATTCAGCTCCGCTCCTCCCACCTGCTTCTCAAATGTATCTCCCCGCACCAGGCGCTCGTTGCCCGGAGGGGAAAGGCGCAGCAGAAGCTGCCCCAGTGTCAGCAAATCAAACGTCCGTTTATCGTTCATGGCATACCTTATTCCTCTCGTCTTCGATTGTTAAAAGGACAGTTTCAATACTCGTCCCTGAGCATGAAGCTGTCCTTTGCTGCCGTATCTATCTCTGCACGCGCCCTGAACCGTCGCCGCCAGCCAGATTCTCAACATCGGCACGGGTAACCAGGTTAAAGTCGCCGGGAATCGTGTGCTTCAGAGCGGAGGCTGCCACCGCGTATTCCAGAGCGGCCTTCATGTCCTTTTTGTCAACCAGACCGCAGATCAGGCCTGCCGCGAAGGAATCGCCGCCGCCTACACGATCGACAATCGGCGTGATGTGATACTTTCTGGAGTGGTAGAACTCCCTGGTCTTGCCGTCCATAATACATGCGGACCATCCGTTGTCGGAAGCGCTGTGGCTCTCCCGCAGGGAGCTGATGATGTACTTGAAGCCAAACTTGTCAGCCATCTGGTTAAAGATATCCACATAGCCTGCCAGCTCCAGCTCACCGGAGGTTACGTCCGTATTGCCCGGTTTAAAGCCCAGAACCTTCTCTGCGTCCTCCTCATTGCCGATGCAGACGTCAACATACTGCATCAGGTTGGTCATAACCTTCTGAGCCTTCTCTGAGGACCACAGTTTCTTGCGGAAGTTTAAGTCAACGGAAACCGTCACGTTGTGAGCCTTGGCTGCCTTCAGGGCAGCCTCCGTCAGCTCAATAGCCGCGTCGCTGACCGCCGGGGTAATACCTGTGAAGTGGAACCAGTCGGCGTCCCTGAAAATCTCGTCAAAATCAAACTCGTCCGGTGTGGCGGTCGAGATGGAGCTGTGGGCCCTGTCGTAGACCACGTTGGATGCTCTCATGGCAGACCCTGTCTCCAGGAAGTAGATTCCAAGACGCTCGCCGCTTCTGGCAATATGCTTTGTGCCCACATTGTACTTTCTCAGGGCGGCTACGGCGCACTCGCCGATGGGATTGGCCGGAACCGCCGTCACGAACTCTGCGTCATGGCCGTAATTAGCCAGGGATACGGCCACATTGGCCTCGCCGCCGCCGTAGTTGATGTCAAACTCGTCGGCCTGAATAAATTTCTCGTTGTTTGGTGTGGACAGTCTCAGCATAATCTCGCCCATGGTTACAATCTTTGCCATTCTCTTATCTCCTTTATGATGCGTTTTTTATATGATTTTCTGTATCGCTTCGGTTTTTTGTACCGCCTGCACTACTTTCTCGCAGCCGCAACCGCCTCAACGAACTCCTTAGCCTTGGCCGTCACAGCCGCGAAGTCCCCTGTTTTGGCGCCCTTGGTCAGGCTGGAACCGGTACCCACCGCGTAGGCGCCTGCCTTGATCCACTTGTCAACATTGTCCACGTCAACGCCGCCGGAAGGCATGAACTCGCCCTGGGGAAGAGGCCCTTTGAAGGAACTGATAGCTGCCGGTCCCACGATGTTGCCCGGAAAGATCTTGATAATGTCGCATCCTGCCTCCATGGCCGTGATCGCCTCTGTGGGAGTCATAACGCCCGGCAGCATGGGTACTCTGTAGCGGTTGCACAGCTTCACGGTCTCCACATTGAGTCCCGGACTTACCACGTAGTTGGCACCTGCCAGAATCACCTGCCTTGCAGTCTCAGGATCCAGAACCGTACCCGCTCCGATGACTACTTTGTCATTGTCCCTGTACTTCTTCACCATGGCTGCGATGAACTCAATGGGATTGCCCTCATCCATGGTCATAGTGATCTCGATAAAGTTGATGCCGCCCTCGATGATAGCGTCAACCACCTTTTCGCCCTGCTCCAGATTCTTGGCCCGCACTACGGCCACCAGGCAGTCCTCTTTCATCCTTGCTAACACTTTTTCTTTTTTCATGGCTTTGTTCTCCTTTTTATAAATTCGTATATGCGATTCTCTTTCGCAAACACGATTCTTATACTAAATATTAACGGTTTCCGTTGAATTTGTCAACAACTTTCCCTACTTTTTTCCCAGAAATCCCAGAAGCCTGGAGACTTCCTCCGCTTTCCTGGAAACCACCTTCCCCAGGGCGTCATAGTCTTCTCCCTGCTTGTACAGACTGGACACGCTGATGGCTCCCATGACGCTGCCGTCAGGGCCGAACACCGCCGCCCCGGCACATTCCATGTGGTCCTCCATCTCCCTGGCATCCAGGGCATATCCCTGCCTTTTCACCTTGTCCAGCTCCGCCTCCAGAGCTCCTCGGCTCATAATGGTATTGTCTGTTTTTTTGCGGAATTTTATCCGGCTCAAAATCTGCTGTCTCGTCTCCTCATCGGTGTACGCCAGTATGGCCTTTCCCAGGGACGTGCAGTACATAGGGTTCTTGGTGCCTACGGTGGCTGTGGTGATGATAGGGTTCTCCGGCTCAAACTTGCAGATGTACACTACGTCGTGGTCTGAGCGCACTCCGAAAAACACAGTCTTTCCCACGGACTTGGCAAACGCCCTGAGCTCCGGCTCAATAAGCCCCAGAAAATCCAGGTTGTTGGTGTAATTGATCCCGATCCGGTAGGCTGTCAGGCCGATGGTGTATGTCTGTCTGGCCCCCTTCTTCACATTGGCCATCCCCATCTCCACCAGAGTGGTGATGATGTCGTAGGCGCTGGTCTTGGGCAGATCCAGCCGGGCGCAGATCTCATCCAGGGTGATCCCGTCCGGGTTGCGGGAAATCAGTTTCAGTATCTCTACGGTTCTCTGTGTCGTTCGGTTCAGCTTCATATCTACAGCGTCACTCCCTGCTTAAAGATAGCCATGTCATGGAACCCGGCCTCCTCCGCCTTTACCTTTCTCCCGGAGGCCACCTCCAGCACGTAGTCAAACAGCTCCTGGCCCAGTTCCTCCCTGGACCTGCCCTCCACCATGCGCCCCGCATTGAAGTCGATCCAGTTGTTCTTCTTTTCCGCCAGCGCGGAGTTGCTGGATATCTTCACCGTGGGAACCGGGGATGCAAAGGGCGTTCCCCTTCCGGTAGTAAACAGGACGATCTGTGCCCCCGAAACCGCCAGCGCCGTGGAGGCCACCAGATCGTTGCCGGGCGCGCTTAAAAGGTTAAGCCCCCTGACCTTCACCGGCTCGCCGTAGGACAGAACGCCCCTCACCGGCGCGCTGCCCGACTTCTGGGTGCAGCCTAAAGATTTATCCTCCAGGGTGGAGATACCGCCCTTTTTGTTCCCCGGGGACGGGTTCTCGTAAATGGTCTGATTGTGGCTGGTAAAGTAGTTCTTAAAATCGTTAATCAGGTTCACCGTCTTCCCGAACAGTTCCTCCGTCTCGCACCGGTTCATGAGAATCGTCTCCGCCCCGAACATCTCCGGCACTTCCGTCAGGATGGTGGTTCCGCCCTTTGCGATCAGGAGATCGGAAAATGCCCCCACCGTAGGGTTTGCCGTGATGCCGGACAGTCCGTCGGAACCTCCGCACTTCATGCCGATCACCAGCTCGCCGGCATCGATAGGTTCTCTCACAAAGCCTTTTGCGTAGGCAGCCAGCTCCTCCAGTATGGCCATGGCCGTCTCATGTTCATCCTCCACGTCCTGGCACTGGAGGAACCGCACCCGCTGCTCGTCATATTGGCCGATGTATTCTTTCAATACAGGAATATTGCTGTTCTCGCATCCCAGACCCAGAACCAGAACACCGCCTGCATTGGGGTGGCGGATCATGTCTGCCAGCACCGTCCTGGTGTACTCCTGGTCATCCCCCATCTGTGAACATCCGTAGGGGTGCGGGAACGCCACCACCTCTTCCAGGCTTCCCCCCACCAGCCTCCGGGCATCCCTTTCCAGGGCCTTGGCTATGGAATTTACACAGCCCACCGTGGGGATAATCCAGATCTCGTTGCGAACGCCCACACTTTTGTCACTGCGGCGAAATCCCTGAAACACGGCGCGTTCCCCCTTCTCAAGGGCTCCCCCCACAGGCTCATACCGATACGTGAGCAAATCTCCCAGAGCCGTCTTCAGGTTGTGCACGTGCACCCACTGGCCTGCCGCGATATCCTCTTGGGCAAAGCCGATGCGAAATCCGTACTTTATCACTTCCTCCCCCGCCTTCACCGGCATCAGAGCCACCTTGTGCCCCTGGGGGATCTCCTCCGCCGTGGTCACGGAAAGATCGCCTATGGTAAGCGTCTCCCCCTTTGCCACAGTCCGCAGGGCAACGGCTACGTTGTCCTCCCTGTTAATTCTGATGACATCCTGCATGTTTTTCACTCTTCTCCTTGATTAGATTCTGCTGTCTTCTCTGCTTTTTTAGTATGGCAGAAGACAGCGGTTTTACTGCTTCTTTTTGCATTGTAAGCGCTTACATTCATTTTACAAAATGATGGTGATAAAGTCAACAGAAAAATGCGTGATTTCGCCAAAAAGAAAAGAGCCCGGGTTCCCGGACTCTCTCCTCATACGTCTTTCGTTTATCGGATCAGGAAATCCCAGAAGTGGTCCGGGTTCTCCTCCATCAGATCCAGAATCATCATCTCGTTCTCAGGGATCTTTCCCACCAGGTTTCTCTCCCCGTCATTGGGGATGTCTTTCAGGATCACTTCCACCTCACCCCGGTAATGGCCCAGGTTGTCGTTGACCACCACCACATCGCCTCTGTGGAACATATCCTGACCACAGTCCCGGTGAGGAATGGAGACATTCTTGCAGTCAAGCCGCGGCATGCTGGAGCGGATCAGGAATTCCGAAGCATCCGTACGTCCCGCGTGGTGATACTCCTTAAGCACCTTCATCTCCGGCTCGCACAGCCCGTCCACCACCTTCACGGTCACATTGGTCTTGGTCATGTCCACCTCCGACATGGCCTTAAGCTCCTCCTCCGACGCGTAAGCGTTGCCCACGAGGATGTCGTCTATGGCCTCTGTGGCCAGAAGGTGACGCACCTGCAGCTCCACGGGCAGCCCCCTGTCGATCTCCATCGTGCACAGCCCGTTGTACACCGGCCACGGCCCGTAGGTATCCTTATTGTTGCTGGAGATAAACGCGGCCGTGTGAAGCCCCAGTTCCCTCCACTTCCTGTTAAACCTGGCGAACACATCCCGGCTGAGCCCTGTGTACCTCTCCGGATAGAAGTTATGGCACACCAGGATATTGCGGGGGTCGGCGCCGTGACGGATCAGATGGTCCACGCTGATATCGTTGCTGGCATTAAACTCGATCTTGATCCCCTGAGGATTGCGGGTAATAAGCCGGTCCTCCAGATCGCCGAAGTTGCCGTCCAAACGGATGATATCCAGCCCGATCCTGGCAAACACGGACATATCGTAAGGGGTAGCCCCCAGATGCTTAAATACATTTGGATTGGTGTCCGCCGCCACCACGAACCCCAGCTCGTGGGCTTTTCCCACAAAATCGGAAAATTCTCTGATGATCTCCTCTTTTGGCTTGTTCACGGACAGCAGGCAGGTAAAAATGCGGCTGAATCCGTACTTTGCCGCCAGCTTCATATACTCATAGTCCTTCTCCGGTGTGGAGTGTTCCGGGTATACGGAAATTCCTAATTTGTGCATACGCTCACCTCATAAGATATGTTTTTTGTTTTCATGATGGTATTATACCCTACAATCCACAAATAGGGAAGCGCTTAATTAGTAAATTTTACGATTCCTGGCCGCCGTCCTCTTTATCCCGGCCGGGCATGTCAATTCCCGTCACGTTAATGTTCCTGGTGACTTTGGCATCGAATGTCTGGGCCCTTAAAATCTCTCTGAAGTCCACCCCCGTAGCCTCCGACATGGTGTCGAATACCTGCTGCATCACCGTGGCGCCGCTGCCGGACACCTGGCCGATGCCCCCTGAACCTTCCCCGCCGCCGTAGATGTTCACCTTGTCGATGGCTGACAGCGGTTTGGCGATCTCCGCCGCCATCTGGGGCATAATGTTTACCATCATCTCGATAACCGCCGCGTTGTTGTACTTGGCATAGGCCTCCGCCTTCTTCTCCATGCCTTCCGCCTCCGCCAGGAGCTTCGCCTGAATGGTGGCCGCCTCCGCCGCGCCCTTGGCCTGGATCCCCGCCGCCTCCGCCTCACTTCTGGCCCGGACTCCGGCCGCCTCCTGCTCCGCAGCGTAGCGGGCCGCCTCCGCCCTGGCCTTCAGTGCCTCCGCTTCTTTCACGGCCTGCGCCCTCAAAGCTTCCGCCTCCGTCTCCATCTCGTACTTCTTGGCCTCCGCCTCTCTCTGCCTCTTGGCCAGCTCCGCGGCCGCCTTCTGTTCCACGGCATAGCGGTCGGCGTCCGCCTTCTTGTTGATCTCGGCCTCCAGAGCCTGCTGCTGGATCGCCACTTCCTGCTTGCGCAGCTCCGCCTCCCTCTCCGCCTTGGCGATCTGAGCGTTGACCGTAGCGGTCTGGATGGTCTTCTCCTGCTCCTGCCGCTGAATCTCGTAGGCAGCGTCGGCCTCCGCCTTCTTGGTGTCCGACTCCTTCTGCAGTTCCGCCTTGCGGATGGCCAGCTCGTTGTTTTTCTGGGCGATCTCCGTCTGAGCCAGAACCCTGGCGTCATTGGACGCCTTGTCTGCCTCCGCCTGGGCGATGGCGATATCCCTGTCCGCCTGAGCCTTGGCGATAGCCGCGTCTTTCTTGATCTTGGATGTATTGTCGGCGCCCAGATCCTTGATCAGTCCGTTCTCGTCCGTCACATTCTGGATGTTGCAGGAGAGGATCTCGATTCCCAGCTTATCCATATCCTTGGAAGCCTTGGACATAACCTGATCGGAGAAGGAATCACGGTCCGTGTTGATCTCCTTTAAGGACAGGGTTCCGATGATCTCACGCATGTTGCCCTGGAGGGAGTCCTGCAGATCCCTGGTGATGTCTGCGGGCTGCTTGTTTAAAAAGTTCTTGGACGCCAGTTTAATCCCTTCGCTGGTTAGGGATATGCGCACCTTGGCCACCGCGTCCACGTTTACATTGATAAAATCGTTGGTGGGCACCGACTGTTCCGTCTTGATATCCACGGTCATCTGTCCCAGGTACAGTTTATCCATCCTCTCCAGAAACGGAATGCGGATGCCGGCCCGTCCGATTAAAACCTTGCTCTCCTTCTTCAGGCCCGAAATGATGTAGGCCTGGTCCGGCGGCGCCTTCACATACCCGCAGGCCACAATCAAAAGCAGTACGACCGCCACGACAGCCGGGACAATCCAGGGCATCAAAATGTCTATCATACTCAACCTCCTTAAATAATGTAAAAATTAACAATTTACGACTAATTTAAGTCTATGATACATTTTATGAAAAATCAACAAATTATCTCTTGCATTTTTCTTACAATATCAGTATAATAGTATGAGATTGTAAGCGCTTACAGAACTTAACGATTCAACTTTCCACCGAGGTGATCACTTGAATATTTACGACGTTTCCCGGCGGGCGGGGGTCTCCATCGCAACCGTATCCCGGGTCCTGAACGGCAACCCCAATGTCAGCGAAAAGACCAGAACCAGGGTCCTGGCTGTCATGGATGAGCTGGGTTACACACCTAACGTATTTGCCAGAGGGCTGGGGCTGGGCACCATGAAGACCATAGGCATCATGTGTTCCGACTCCTCCGACCCCTATCTGGCGGGAGCCATCTACCACCTGGAGCGGCAGCTGCGCAGCCATGGATACGATTCTCTTTTGTGCTGCACCGGCCCCTCCCTGGAGAACAAGAAGACCTATTTTGAGCTTCTCCTTTCCAAGCGGGTGGATGCCGTTATTCTGGCCGGCTCCAAGTTTGTTGAGCTCATCGGCCAGAACAACGATTACCTGATCGAAGCCGCGAAGGAACTTCCCATTATGCTGGTCAACGGATATCTGGACGCACCGGGCATCTACAGCACCGTGTGCAACGACTATGAGGCCATGTACACCGCTGCCGCCCGGCTTATTGATTCCGGCAGAAGGAACATTCTCTATCTGTACACCAGCCATTCCTACAGCGGCCTCAACAAGGTGGAGGGTTACAAGAACGCCCTCACCGACCGCAACATCCCTGTCCGCAGGGAGTATATCCACCAGTGCTCCAAGGATCTGAACGCGTCCAGAAAGCTTCTGGAGAAGCTGGACAGGCTGGGCCTTGTTTTCGACGCGGTCATGACCTCCGACGACTCCCTGGCCGTAGGCGCGGTGAAGTATGCCGCGGGGAAGAACATAAAGATCCCTGACGGCCTGGCCGTCATCGGCTACAACAATTCCATCCTCTCCTACTGCACCACCCCGGAGATCTCCTCCGTGGACACCAAGGTAGAGGAATTGTGCACCACCACCGTGGACACACTTATGAGCGTGTTCAACGGGGGCAATGTGCCTGCAAAGACCACCATTGCCGCCGAATTTATACAAAAACAAACAACCAATTTTTTATGTTAAGGAGGATGATTCCAATGAAACAGTTTATGGACAAGGATTTCCTGCTCTCCACGGACATGGCAAAGAAGCTGTACCACGACTACGCGGCCAAAATGCCGGTTCTGGATTACCACTGCCACATCAATCCCCAGGAGATCGCCGAGGACCGCAGGTTTGACAACATCACCCAGGTATGGCTGGGCGGCGACCACTACAAATGGCGCCAGATGCGCTCCAACGGCGTCGAGGAAGCATACATCACCGGGGACGCCACGGACCGGGAGAAGTTCCAGAAGTGGGCCGAAACCCTGGAGAAGCTTATCGGCAACCCGTTATACCACTGGAGCCACCTGGAACTTCAGAGATATTTCGGCTACACAGGCCATTTAAACGGAGACACCGCGGAGGAAGTGTGGAATCTGTGCAACGAGAAGCTGCAGAAGGATGACTCTATGACCGTCCGCGGCCTGATCCGCCAGTCCAATGTGACGCTTATCTGCACCACCGACGATCCGGCGGACACCCTGGAATGGCATGAGAAGATCGCAGCCGACGACACCTTTGACGTGCAGGTTCTGCCCGCATGGAGACCGGACAAGGCCATGAACGTAGAGAAGCCGGATTTCGCCGCATATATGGCCAGACTCTCCGACGTCAGCGGCGTTGCGATCAAAGATTTCGCCTCCTTAAAAGAAGCCCTGAAAACCCGCATGGACTATTTTGCGGCCCACAAGTGCTCCGTGTCCGACCACGCCCTGGAGTACGTGATGTACGTTCCCGCCCCTGAGAGCGAGATCGACGCGGTCATGGCAAAGGGCCTGGCAGGGGAAACCGTAACCAGGGAGGAGGAGTTAAAGTACAAGACCGCCTTCATGCTGTTTGTGGCAAAAGAATACAACCGCAGAGACTGGGTGATGCAGCTCCACTACGGCTGCAAGCGCGACAACAACGCCTATATGTTTGAAAAGCTGGGACCTGACACAGGCTTCGACTGCATCAACAACTACGCGCCGTCGGCGCAGATGGCCGATTTCCTCAACGCCTTGAGCGGCACCAACGAGATCCCCAAGACCATCATCTACTCCTTAAACCCCAACGACAACGCCTCCATCGGCACCATCCTGGGCTGCTTCCAGAGCGCGGGAACCTCAGGGCGGATTCAGCAGGGTTCCGCGTGGTGGTTCAACGACCACAAGCTTGGCATGACCGAGCAGATGACCTCCCTGGCCAACTTAGGCTGTCTGGGCAACTTTATCGGCATGCTGACGGACTCCAGAAGTTTTCTGTCCTACACCAGGCACGAATATTTCAGAAGGATCATGTGCGCACTTGTAGGCGGATGGGTGGAAAACGGCGAGTACCCGGCAGACATGAAAGCGCTTAAGAACATCGTGGAGGGCATCTCCTACACCAACGCAGTAAAGTACTTCGGGTTTGATCTGTAATACACACAAAGCGGAAACTCCCATTGAGGCGGAGTTTCCGCTTTGCCTTTCTCTGTAATCAGCTGTTCAGTACCACGTCTTCCAAAGATGTACATAGTACTCTCCGTCCGACTCATTAAAATAGACTTCTGTCCTTCCTTCCCCCTCCTCAGGGATCTCCCTTGTCATACCCAGATCCTCATCCTCCTCTCTGCTGTCCGTGTACCTGAGCATATCGTCCTTCACCGACGCGGAGTAGTCCGGATCCCCGGGAATCTCCCCCTGTTCCTGGAGAAACTTTAAGACGCCCTCCGTCATGTCCGCCGCATCCTTTGCCGTTGTGACATAAAAGTTAATTCCGTGAAGCTGGTCTGTGGCCGTGTCGTAATAGATCATGACCGATTCAGAACCCGTCCCCTGCTCCCCGCCCCGGGGCTTTTCAAGCAGGTAGCTGATGGTCGTCTCATAATTGCTCCAGGGATCCTCCTCCCCTGTCTCCCGATAGTTCCAGTGTGATATCTCCCTGGCGGCCACCTCATAGCCTGCCGCCTCGATAATCTCTTTCATCCGGATGTCCGCCTCCTCACCGCTGACCGTGTAGTGGCCGTTTCCGCTGCAGGCCGTCCCCTGAGCCTGCACCTCCTCCACAGACAGAAGCTCATAGTCCTCATACTCCCCGTAATCCGGCTCCGGCTGAGGGGAGAATTTCCCCACAGTCTTCACGGCAGAGCCCGCCAATCTTATGAGAACCATAACCGCCAAAATGAAAAACACGCTCTTCTTTTTCATAACAGGAACGGCCGGACGGGACAGGGACGGCCCGGCTGCAGGATTCTTTGGGGAACGGACGCCGTGATAATCGCAGTCTGTCTCCTTTTCCGGGTGGCTCTCATTTAAATAGTAGGTAATTTCCCTCACACAGGGCGTCTTTACAAACCGTCTGCAGCCGGCGCAGTAGTGGGACAGCCTCATGGGCTGCTCGCAGACGGGACATATCTTCCGAAGCATAATCTCTCCTCCTAAAACTTTGCAGCAGCAGTCAACACTCACAGATATTTTACCATAAACCGGCCTTCCCTATCAATGCGGTTTTTCACAAATTCTTTCCCCTGGCGGGCATGAAAGTTCCCTGCCCTGCCATATACTGAATAAACGCTTCTTTCCCAGGAGTTTCTATGGATTACCTGTCCGAAATCATTAAAGGGGTACTCATCGGAACCGCCAACATTCTCCCAGGCATCAGCGGGGGAACCCTGGCCATCTCCATGGGGGTCTATGAGCAGGTCCTTCACGCTCTGACCCACCTGCACACAGAGACGAAAAAGAGCCTGTCCACCCTGTTTCCCTATGTAATCGGCATTCTGGCAGGGATCGCCGGCCTCTCCTTCTCCATGGAGTATCTGTTTAACACCTGGCCGCTGCAGACCAACATGGCCTTTATGGGGCTGATCTTCGGCGGACTTCCCGCCCTCACAGGCCGCATCCGCCGCCGTGAGGAAAGCGACCGTTCCCCGGACAATCTCGCGCTCCTGGCGGCTGCTTTCTTCCTGACTCTGGTGACCGCCACGGCCCTGTCCCTCATTAAAGCAAAACACGGACCGGAAGTGACCCTTACATCAGGCCTTTTCCCGTCCGCTATCCTGTTTCTCATCGGGGTCATGTCCGCAGGCACCATGATCGTTCCCGGCATCAGCGGCACCATGATCCTCATGATGATCGGCTACTATCAGCCCCTTCTGTCCGCTGTCAACCGGACCCTTCTGTCCTTTATCATGGCGGATTTTCCTTCCCTGCTGACCCAGGGAATCATTCTCCTGCCTTTCGCGCTGGGCCTCCTCACAGGTTTCTATCTGTTTGCCCTCCTGATGGAGACCCTCTTTGCCAGGTTTGCCCGCATCACCTACTGCGGGGTGCTGGGACTGGTCTTCTCATCACCCATAGGGATCCTGGCAGGCCTTCCCCCGGCCTGTTTTACTGCCCCGGCAGCGGCAGCAGGGTTTTTCTGCTTTACGGCCGCGCTGCTTTTTGTGGTGTGGCTGGGCCATGAGCCGTGATCTCTGTCCGTCTTTCTAAGCGTTTTGTTCCGAAGCTTTGCCCTGCCCCGCGTTTTTGGCGGGAATCTGTGCCAGAATAATGGCCGCAAACACCAGGACACAGCCCCCCAGCTCCTTTGGCGACAGTTTCTGTCCCAGTATCACCCAGCCGGCCAGCAGGGAAAATGCCGACTCCAGGCTGAGAATCAGCGAGGCCAGAACCGGATCCGTGTTCTTCTGCGCCACCACCTGAAGGGTGTAACCCACACCGCAGGACATGATCCCGGCGTACAGAATCGGCGCCCAGGCTGCCGCCATGGAGGAGAGCTTCGGCGTCTCCAGTATCACCGCGGCCAGAGCGGAGAGCACCCCGGCAGTAAAAAACTGCACGCAGGAGATCATAACTCCGTCAGCCCTCGGCGAAAAGTAGTCTATGATCAGAATATGAAAGGAGAAGCATACGGCGCATAAAAACACGTAGATATCCCCTCTGCTGATCTTGAGCCCCTCCGTCATGCACAGCAGGTACATACCCACCGTGGCCAGGGCCACGCTGACCCACACGCTCCAGGGAATCTTTTTCTTCAAAAAGATTCCCAGAAGGGGCACAATGACTATGTAGAGGGCGGTTATAAAACCCGCCTTGCCCACCGTAGTCTCCGCCACGCCAAACTGCTGGAAGGAACTGGCCACAAACAGCACCGCGCCGCAGCACAGACCGCCTGTGATCCCCGTCTTCTCTCTTTTCCACCAGCTGCCTTCCCCGGGACCTTTGGCCCGTCGCCCCCTCATGGCCCCGATCAGAGGGAGCAGCACCGCTCCTCCTATGAGAAACCGACAGCCGTTAAAGGTAAACGCCCCCACATACTCCATGCCCACGCTCTGGGCCACAAAGGCAACGCCCCAGATCAGCGCCGCCAGCCCCAGCAGCAGATTGCTGCCTGTCTTTGTTCTGTTTTTTGATTGCAGATTCCTGTCTGTCATTTTTTCTCCTCACCCATAAAATCCCTGAACCCGGAGCTGTACGCCTCCGTCCTGTCCCCGAAGATCCACATGGCCTCCACGCCGTCCAGACTCTCGATCAGTTTTTTTCCGTCCTCAAACTTCATATTAAATACCGCCGTTGACAGGCAGTCCGCCAGCCCGGAATCGGGACACAAAATGGACACGGAGAGGTACTGATCCCAGGGCATCAAAAGCTCCGGGTGAATGATATGGTGGTACGTTTTCCCCTCCACCGTGTAGTATCTCTGGTAGGAGCCGCTGGTCACCAGGGACATATCCTTTAACTCCACCGTGTGGAGATAGGTCACATCGCTTAAAAGGTCCGGATTCTGGATCCCCACCTTCCACAGGCTGCCGTCCGCCTTGTTCCCTATGGCGCGCACGTTCCCGCCTACGCTCACGAGGCCGTATTCCAGCCCGTCCTCCTCCAGCTTTCGGCAGGCCATCTCCGTGGCGTACCCTTTGGCGATGGAGCCCACATCCAGGCTCATCTCCCTGTCAGGAAGATAGACCGTCAAAGCCTCCTCGTCGATGATCATACGGCTGATATCCGTATGGTTCGCCGCCTCCTTAAGCTCCTCCATGGGGGGCAGCACGGCAGCTTCCGGGTCATTGATCCCTGCAGTCCGGTACTCATGCCAGATGGACAGGACGCTTCCCATGGCCACATTCATGTACCCGCCGGTCTGCTGATGCATATCCTTTGCTTCCTTCAGCATGGCGATGATCCGCTCATCCACCTGAACCGGAGCGATGCCTGCCTGATCATTGATCGTCTTTATATTGGCGATGCCCTCATACTCGTTGTAGATATCGTACAGCTGGTGGTACGTCTTCATCTCATCATAAAACTCCTGAACATACGCCTGAAACGTCTCCTTGTCCTCTGTGTATCCTATGACGCTGGTCACCGTGTCAAACAGGTCCAGAAACTGGGCGTCATACCGGTTCAGCTCCGGCTCCTTCTTCCCGCAGCCGGACAGGGGCATAAAGGATATGGCTGTTATGGCCGCGGCCAGCACCGCCGCAACGGATCTTCTCTTTCTCATGGAACTATCTCCTTAACAAACTATTTTGTCGGCACACTTTCCCTATTTTATAGTAAAAAAAGCTTCAGGTCAATGTCCTTTCATCACCGTATAAATTTTATCTTTCCATTTATTTTCTCTTTCTTAACATTTTCTCAACATTTGTTAAACCCCCTTGCCCTCACCATCAGGTTGTGTTATAATCCACAAAAGCCGATCATATTTTATAAAAAGGCCGGCATACGGCCCGGCTGTGCGCTTCGGGGGGAGCGAACGTGTTTGAAGAAAGGTGAACGTATGAAAAGTTTTTTGTCACGCTACAAGCATGCGTGGATTTTGTCTTACGGATTTATTTATCTTCCATGGTTTTTATACCTGGAGAAAACGGTTACGAGGAATTATCACATTATACACACCTGGCTTGATGATCTGATTCCTTTCAACGAGTATTTTATTATACCCTACTATCTCTGGTTTTTTTATGTGGGAGGCGCCATCCTGTACTTCTTTTTTAACAATCCCCAGGAGTACTACCGGATGTGTACCTTTCTGTTTACAGGCATGACCCTCAGTCTCATGATCTGCACTTTCTACCACAACGGCACGGATCTGCGCCCTGTGGTTGACCCGGATAAGAATATATTTACATGGATGGTTTCTCTCCTCCACAAGGCGGATACCTCCACCAATATCTTCCCCAGTGTCCATGTATTCAACTCCATCGGGGTTCACATCGCGGTAGCTAAGAGCAGCTGTTTTAAGAGCAAGCCCTGGGTAGTACGGCTGTCCTTTGTCACGGCTGTGGCTATCTGCCTGTCCACCGTGGTTCTCAAGCAGCACTCCGTCGTAGACGGATTCGGAGCCATCGTCATGTCCTACACGCTGTACCCGCTGGTTTACGGCGAGAATTACGTTTCCAACCGCCGAAAGATCGTTAAAAAGGCCCTGAGCTGATGCTCCGGGCCTTATGTGTCTTTCAGCCTCCGTGCAGTCCGCGTCCGTCTCCGCGCCGCGGCTGCTGCCCCGTCCCTGTGCAGCCAGGGCCCCATCACCAAAAGCATGTTCTATGACGGCCCTGGCTGCAGGGATATGCCATGGCACTGTGCTGCCGTATCCACAAACTGTCTCACCACACTCCCCTCCTGTCCCGAACCGCAGACCCAGGCCAGCCCCAGCTGAGCCGGAAGCACATTTTTCAGAGGAATCTTTATGAGACCGGAGAATTTTTTGGCCTTTCCGCAGGGCAGCACCGTAAAGCCGACTCCCGCCTCCACGGCCAGCAGCATGCTGTCAAAGGACGGGTACTGCTGACAGACCGTAATCTTCTGCCGCTTTAATTCGTTCATGGAGATCAGTTGTGTATTCTTCTGAAGCTCCGTGTTGCTCACGATCAGGTTTTCCCCCTCCAGATCCTCAAAAGTCAGGTATTTGTAGGCCGACAGGCGGTGCTGCCGATTCACCAGCACGTAGTAGCCGGCGTGGTCCAGAGCCAAAAAGCTCAGTCTGGGATTCCCGCAGACCTCATAACCGTAACCGAAGGCCAGCTGTACCTCATTGGCAGTCAGAAGATCCCTTGTCCGCTGTTCGCTGTGGGTGAGAATATCCACCTGAACCAGGGGATAATTGTCGGAAAAGACCTTCAGGGTCCTGGTGAGGCAGGAGTAATCCACAAGACGGCGCACCAGCAGACGGATGCCGGGACGCTCCTCCTTTTGTATCTCCCGGACGACGCCTATGATCTCCCGGATCTCCTGGCTGACAGGTTCCATGTGAGCGTACAGATACTCCCCCGCCGCCGTCAGCGCCACATTCCGGTTGTTCCTGGTAAAAAGCTGGACCTGCAGCTCAGACTCCAGTGATTTTATCTGATAGCTGATCACAGGCTGCGTCGTGTACAATGTCTCTGCCGCCCGGACAAAACTGAGGCTTTTGGCCACCTCCAGAAAGCAGGTAATCTGTGTAGAATTCAAGAATCCGTTCCTCCCCTTGCCATTTCTCTTTTTCATTGTACCACGAAAATCCCCAAAACCAAACAAAGAAAACCTTTTTTATAAATCTGATTATAAAAATATTTTTTCAATTAATCAAATAATCAAATTGTTCATATCCGGCGTTTCCTGTTATAATTGAGTTAACATTTTAACTATTTTTATGTACAATAACTTCTCGGAATCTCAATGAATGAGATACCAACTGAAAATTGACAACTGAATATCGTGCAAGAAAAGAAATTTGAGAAAAATGGACATATACATTGGACATAGCGGGTACTATGCCTTGAAAAATCTTATGGAATCGCTTAAGATATCATTATTAGGCGGTGAATCCTAATAATGATTCTTGAAATGCC
>JAAWHK010000125.1 GCA_022795805.1 Hungatella sp.
TAAAATCGCCTGCGGCGATGGGGCATATGCTTTGCCCCCGTAACGGTACTGGCCCATGGCTAATCAGCGGAGTGATTAGCCATGGTGTGAACAGTAACAATATCCAATCTATAAATGCCTCCCCTGTCGCCACAAGTTTATAAAAAGCCGGACAGGGATCTCTCCCCGCCCGGCTTTTTTCCTTTTTCCTGTTCCTATTCCTCTGTATCCCCTCTTATCCCAGTTTCCAGATATCCTCATTGTACTGCATAATGGTCCTGTCGGAGGAGAAGAACCCGGCTTCACTGATATTCACAAGCATCTTCCGCATCCAGGCGTCCCTGTCCTCAAAGTCCGCGTAAGCCTGCTCCTTCACCTTCACATAATCCTCAAAATCCAACAAAGTCATAAACCAGTCTTTGTTGAGAAGCTCCTTGGACAGTCTCTCCAGATTCTCCTTCTGTCCGATCTCCATAAGCTTGGGCCCTGTGATAAAGTCCACAGCCTCCTTGATATCCTCATTCTTCTCATAGTAATCCCGGGAACAGTAATCCGCCTTCTTATAGTGCTCAATCACCGTGTCGCTGTGCTCCCCGAAGATGTAGATATTGTCTTTGCCCACCAGCTGGGCGATCTCCACGTTGGCCCCATCCATGGTGCCAAGAGTCACGGCTCCGTTTAACATAAACTTCATGTTCCCTGTTCCGCTGGCCTCCTTGGACGCCAGGGAAATCTGCTCCGAAATATCACATGCCGGGATCAGCTTCTCAGCCAGAGTCACATTGTAGTTCTCCACCATGACCACTTTCAGGTAAGGACTCACATCCGGGTCGCTGTTCACCAGCTGCTGCAGACACAGGATCAGATGAATAATGTCCTTGGCGATGACGTAAGCCGGAGCCGCCTTTGCCCCGAACATAATGGTGATTGGCCTTGCCGGCAGCTTCCCGCCCTTGATCTCCAGATACTTGTGGATCACATACAAAGCGTTCATCTGCTGTCTCTTGTACTCATGAAGCCGCTTTACCTGGATATCGAAAATTGAGTGGTCGTCAATCTCAATCCCCTGGGTCCGCAGAAGGTAATCCTTCAAAAGCTTCTTGTTCTCATGCTTAATGGCCTGAACCTGCCTCAAAGCCTCCTCATCATCCACCAGGCTTCCCAGCTTCTTAAGCTCCATAGCATCCAGCTTGTATCCGTTGCCGATCCTGGAGGTAATCCAGTCTGCCAGCAGATGGTTGCAGTGGAGAAGCCACCGCCTGAAGGTGATGCCGTTGGTCTTATTATTAAACTTCTCAGGATAGAGCTCATAGAACTTGTGCAGCTCATCCTTCTTTAAGATCTCCGTGTGCAGATAAGCCACCCCGTTGACGCTGAAGCCGTAATGGATGTCAATGTGGGCCATATGGACATTGTCGTCGCCGTCAATGACGGAAAGGCTGTTGTCCGTCTCCTTTTTCTCTTCCTTCTGCCACTTCTCCACTTTTCGCCTGGCCCTGCTGTCCAGAATCTCAATGATCGGCACCAGCTGAGGAACCACCTTCTTCAGATACCGGATGGGCCATTTCTCCAATGCCTCCGCCAGAATGGTATGGTTGGTGTAGGCACAGGTCTTTGACACGATGTCAATCGCCTCGTCCATATCAATCCCCTTCTCCATCAGAAGCCGGATAAGCTCTGGGATCACCATGGTGGGATGGGTATCATTGATCTGGATCACCGCATATTCCGGAAGATCATGGAGGCTGCACCCCTTGGCCATACACTCATCCAGAATATACTGGGCTCCGTTGCTGACCATAAAATACTGCTGGAAGATACGCAGCAGATGCCCCTTCTCATCACTGTCGTCCGGATACAAGAACAGAGTCAGATTCCTCTCAATATCCTCCTTGTCAAAGGATATCCCCTCTGTCACGATCCCCTCATCCACCGTGTCAATGTCAAACAGATGCAGCTGGTTGGTGCGGTTGCGGTAACCTGTAACCGCAATATCATACAGGCAGGAATGTACGGTCAGACCGCCGAACTTCACCGGGTAGCTCACATCCCTGCGGGTCAGCCAGCTGTGCTCTTCCATCCACGGGTTCACCGTCTCCTTCTGCAGGTTGTTCTCAAACTCCTGCTTAAACAATCCCAGGTGATAGTTAAGGCCGATCCCGTCCCCGCTCAGCCCCAGGGTCGCGATAGAGTCCAAAAAGCACGCCGCCAGACGCCCCAGGCCTCCGTTTCCAAGGGACGGCTCCGGCTCCGCCTCCTCAATCTGGGCCAGGTGCTTTCCGGCTTCCTCCAGTTCCTTTTTTACCTGGTCATACATCCCCAGATTAATCAGGTTGTTGGACAGTAATTTTCCAATCAGAAACTCCGCCGAAATATAGTACAGCTTCTTCTTCCCCTGGCTGCTCTCCTTCTCCCCGGCTGCCTTCTGAGTCATCTCCAAAAGTGCGTGATACAGCTGCCGGTCCGTACACTGGCTGATATCTTGGTTGTACAATCCCTTTACATACTCTTTTACTGAAACCATAAATAACTCCTTTTCGGATTTGTTTTGATACCGGATTGCTCCGTGCCTTGTGCTCCGTCGGATTTCAGACCCTTTAACCCTGGTATCATATTATGATGTTAAGTATACGCTTAATTTTACGCTTTTTTCTTGTCATATCATAGCAAAATATGGTACAATCCTATCAATTTATTGGAAAGCCGTCATGTAATTTCCAGAAAAATGAGGTGTCTATGAAGATCAATGAATACGAAAACTATCAAGAGAAGCGAACCCACGCTTCCCCTGCCTTCCCCTATGTAACCTACCCCTGCTCCATCCCCCTGGACCGTTCAAAAGTCCCCCTTCACTGGCATGACGACATGGAACTTGTGTATGTGAAAAAGGGAGACGGCATTGTCACCGTGGATTTTATCACCTACAAAGTAAACTCCGGGGACATCGTAATCATACTTCCCGGCCAGCTCCACTCCATTGAACAGCAGATGGATCTGTCCATGGAATATGAAAATATCATCTTCCAGCCGGACATGCTGTTTCCCCGCCAGGAAGATGTGTGCGTCAATCAGTATTTCCTCCCCCTTTTGCAGCGGCAGCTGCAAATCCCCGTGTATCTCTGCAGGGGGCTGGAATTCTATGATGCCGCAGCCTCCTGCTTAGATGAGGCCGACAGGCTGTGCGACATGCGCCCCCCTGCCTATGAGCTGTCGGTGAAAGCTCAGCTTTTCCAGTTTTTCTTCGTCCTGTTTTCCCACGCCGCGGCAGTCCCGCTGCCTTTTGCCCCGGCCAAAAACAGATCCCTGGACAAGGCCAAGCTGATCTTCAAATATATTGAGACCCACTACGCGGAAAACCTGACCATAAAAGAAATGGCCGAAACCTGCGGGTTCAGCCAGTCCCATTTTATGAAATTTTTCAAAGCTTCCTTCGGCAC
>JAAWHK010000032.1 GCA_022795805.1 Hungatella sp.
CCCTGTTCCCGCATTATTCTATTGAACGGGTGAAAACAAATTTTGTTCCACCGGAATCCTGAAAGCGCAACTGTATATTCAAAAAAACAATATAACCATGCTTTTTGAAATTCCTGCTGCATTACACATTACGAAACTCAATCACACTTTTTTGGGAATCCGGGAAAACGAAAGAGCAGACCGGCAGGCCTCTGATCAGGGCCTGCCGGTCTGTTTTTGTCCTCAAAAGCGTCTCATCTCACCATGGCCCCGTCGGCCCCCACCCGATACCCGTCAGGCGTGGTGGTGTTGGTCAAAAGCGCCCCATACATCCCGTCCGATGATCCGTTGAAATAGTAAGCTTTCCCGCCGATGATCTGCCACCCCACTCTCATGGCGCCCAGACTTCCGTCGTCCACCGGATTCAGATAGTACCGATACCCGTCCTTGTCCAGCCACCCGGTTCTCAGATGGCCCCCCTCGTTAAAGTAGTACCAGCGGCTGTCAATACAGGCCCATTCATTAGCCGGCCACGATCCGTCGTCGAACCGATACCACCATCCGTCCGGCGTATATCTCCAGCCTCTGTCATAAGGGCCGCCTTTGTAGGCCGGTCCCCACGGATCGTCGCTCTCATAGTTCCAGCTGCTCACCGAGCTCTCCCCGGGCCCGGCCCCTTTAAATCCCGGGTAATCATAGACATCAATACCGCCGGGGCCCTTTGCCTTTACTTTTGCCAAGGCCGTATCCGGCCCCCACATAAAAATTCCCGCGCAAATAATCGCGATTGCCATGACGGCCGTCCTTTGCAGCCATCTTGATCCCCGCGCGCTCCTTTTCATTTTCCTGCACCTCCGCCCTTCTATCTCTTCATTACCGCATCCACACCGTCGATCACCGCCGCCCGAAATCCCTTTCTCTCCATGGCAGTGACCCCGGCTATGGTGGTGCCGCCAGGCGAACACACCCCGTCCTTCATAACTCCGGGATGGCGGCCTGTGGCCAGCTGCAGCTTCCCTGTCCCCGCCACCATCTGACTGGCCAGCTTATAAGAAAGTTCCCTGGACAATCCGTGAAGCACCGCCCCGTCGCTTAAGGCCTCAATAAACATGGCCGTAAAAGCCGGTCCGCATCCGCTTATGGTTCCCGCGATTCCCAGGTGTTTCTGGTCCACAAGCTCCACCATGCCCATGGAGGAAAATAGTTCCCTCACCGTCCCGAACTCCTCCTCCGTAAGGGAGTGCTTCTCCTCACACAGGATGATTCCCTCCCCCACAGCCACCGGCGTGTTGGGCAGTGTGCTTAGGTGATGGGTTCCCGGAAGCAAAAACTCCTCATACTTGTCAAAGGGGAAGTTAACCGCCACGGAAATCAGCACCTTCCCCCGCAGAATATCCAATACGGGAGTCAATACCTCCTTCACCAGATAGGGCTTCACCGCCACGATCACGATATCCGATCGTTTTGCCACTTCCTCTGCAGTCTCACATCCGTGTATCCCATATCGCCCTGCGCTGCGGCACAGCTTATCCCAGTTTCCGGCACAGGCGTAAACCTGGTCCGGCTCCAGAGCCCCGACCTGCAGCATCCCCTCCGCCATGGCCTGAGCCATGTTTCCGAAGCCGATAAAACCTACCGTTAATCTCTTCATCACCGTTCTCTCCCGTTTTTATTTAGGTACCCTTTTCGTTTATCATAACATACTTTCAAAAATATCTCCACTTAAAAAGAAACAGACTGCCCGATCCCACAGTCTGCTTCTTTGCTCTATGTTACTTAAACAACCCTTTCTTCTTATGTCCGCCCTCTTCCTTGGGTGTCCTGCCGTTCATCAGATCGTCATACCGCCGCAGAGCCTCCCTCTGCTCCTCGTTCATCCGCTCCGGCACCTGGACCACCAGGGTCACGTAGTGGTCGCCCCGCACCGCCTTATTGCGGAGGGACGGCACGCCCTTGCCTTTCAGCCGCACCTTGGTGTCGGTCTGGGTTCCGGCTTTCACCTCATATTCCACTTCCCCGTCCACGGTCTTAATGCGGACAGGTCCGCCCAGAGCCGCTACGGCGAAGGAGATGGGCACCGTGGAGTAGATGCTGGTCTCCCTGCGGACGAACACCGGATGCTTGGACACCACGGCCTCCACCAGCAGATCGCCCCGTTCTCCGCCGTTACTCCCCGGTTCCCCGGATCCTGCCATACGGATGCTCTGCCCGTCGTCAATCCCTGCGGGGATGGTGATCTTCAGTTTCTTTCTTCTGGTGATATATCCGGTGCCCCGGCAGTCGGGACACTTCTCCCGGATCACCTTTCCTGTGCCCCCGCAGTCGGGACACGTCTGGACGTTCTGCACCGTGCCGAACATGGACTGCTGGGTGTACATGATCTTTCCCTTGCCGTTGCACTTGGAGCAGGTCTCCGGCGAAGTGCCGGGCTTCGCCCCCGTCCCGTGACAGGAAGCGCACTCCTCCTTGAAGTTAATATCGATCTCCTTCTCACAGCCGAAGATAGCCTCCTCAAAGGTGATCCTCACGCTGGTTCTCACATTGGCTCCCCTCATGGGACCGTTATACCTGGAACTGCCTCTGGAACGCCCGCCGCCGAAGATATCCCCAAAGATATCTCCGAAAATATCCCCCATATCCGCACCGTCGAACCCGCCGAAGCCCCCGAACCCGCCGAAGCCTCCGCCTCCCGCGCCGCCGTCAAAGGCCGCATGGCCGAACTGGTCGTACTGCCGCCTCTTCTCGCTGTCGCTGAGCACGCTGTAGGCCTCAGAAGCCTCCTTAAACTTTTTTTCTGCCTCCGTATCTCCCGGATTGGCATCGGGGTGATATTTCTTTGCCAGGACTCTGTACGCCTTCTTGATCGCCCCGTCATCTGCGTTCTTGGGGACGCCCAGGACTTCGTAGTAATCTCTCTTGCTCTCTGCCATACTGGCCTACCTTTCCGATCTCCAAACACCACAGAAAAGTGCTGTACTGCTACAACACTTTTCTGCAACGCTTATGCGTTCTCTATTTTACGAAACGATTCTTTAGACTTCCCTGAAATCACCGTCAATGACATCGTCATCCGGCTGGCCTGCCGCTCCGGCTCCTGCAGCCCCCATATCCGGGCCTGCCGCTCCGGCTCCCGCCGCCTGGGCCTGCTCATATACCTTGGCAAACAGTGCCTGGGCGCTGGCCATCAGCTTCTCCTTGCCTGCCTTGATGTCCTCCACCTGAGCGTCGGTCATCTCCTCAACCGGAGACCGGTTGATGGCCTCCTTCAGGGCGCTGAGGTCAGCCTCAACGGCAGCCTTATCATTGGCATTGATCTTGTCGCCCACTTCCTCCAGAGCCTTCTCGGTCTGGAACACCATGGAATCGGCATCGTTTCTGGCATCAATGGCATCTTTGCGCTTCTTGTCCTGAGCCTCATACTCCGCGGCCTCCTTCACGGCCTTCTCAATATCAGAGTCGGACATATTGGAACCGGATGTGATGGTGATATGCTGCTCCTTGCCTGTTCCCAGATCCTTGGCGGATACGTTCACAATACCGTTGGCATCGATATCAAAGGTAACCTCGATCTGGGGAACGCCTCTCCTTGCGGGCGGAATCCCGTCCAGACGGAACTGGCCCAGGGTCTTGTTGTCCCTTGCAAACTGTCTCTCACCCTGCACCACGTGGATATCAACGGCGGTCTGGTTGTCGGCCGCAGTGGAAAAGATCTGGCTCTTCTTGGTGGGGATGGTGGTGTTTCTCTCGATCAGTCTGGTAGCTACGCCGCCCATGGTCTCGATGGACAGGGACAGCGGAGTCACATCCAGAAGAAGGATATCCCCTGCGCCTGCGTCGCCTGCCAGCTTACCGCCCTGGATGCCTGCGCCGATGGCAACACACTCGTCCGGATTAAGGCTCTTGGACGGCTCGTGTCCGGTCAGCTGTTTTACTTTGTCCTGGGCTGCGATCATACGGGTGGATCCGCCTACCAGCAGAACCTTGCCCAGCTCAGAGGCCGTAATACCGGCATCTTTCAGCGCGTTCTGCACGGGAATAGCCGTTCTCTCGATCAGGTCATGGGTCAGCTCGTCGAATTTGGCCCTGGTCAGGTTCATATCCAAATGCTTCGGTCCCTCACTGGTGGCAGTGATGAACGGAAGGTTGATGTTGGTAGTGGTGGCGGTGGAAAGTTCCTTCTTAGCCTTCTCCGCGGCCTCCTTCAGTCTCTGGAGCGCCATCTTGTCTCCGGACAGATCCACCCCCTCCGCCTTCTTAAACTCATCAATGAGCCACTGGGTAATGCGGTTGTCAAAGTCGTCGCCGCCCAGTCTCGTATCACCGTTGGTGGAAAGCACCTCGATAACGCCGTCGCCGATCTCGATGATGGACACATCGAAGGTACCGCCGCCCAGATCGTACACCATGATCTTCTGCTCTTTTTCGTTGTCAAGGCCGTAGGCCAGGGCTGCGGCCGTAGGCTCGTTGATGATTCTCTTTACATCCAGGCCCGCGATCTTTCCCGCGTCCTTGGTGGCCTGACGCTGTGCGTCGTTAAAGTACGCCGGAACGGTGATAACCGCCTCCGTCACGCTCTCCCCCAGATAGCTCTCCGCATCGGCTTTCAGCTTCTGCAGAATCATGGCGGAAATCTCCTGCGGAGTGTACTTCTTCCCGTCAATATCCACCTTGTAATCGCTTCCCATATGTCTCTTGATGGAAGAGATGGTCTTGTCTGCATTGGTAACTGCCTGGCGCTTCGCAGGCTCCCCTACCAGCCTCTCTCCGGTCTTTGTAAAAGCCACGACGGACGGCGTGGTCCTGACACCCTCCGCGTTGGCGATAACCGTCGGCTTGCCGCCTTCCATAACGGCCACACAGCTGTTGGTTGTACCCAAGTCAATACCTATAATCTTGCCCATAGCTTTTTCCTCCTATATAAATCCATTTTTATAATATGTCTGCTGCCTGATCAACCCGGAACCTGGTCCGGGCACTGCGTCACGGGAACCCTCACAAAACAGTCTGCCTTTTTATGCGCCGCTCCCTAATTGGCCACCTGTACCATGCTATGTCTCACCACGCTGTCCCGGTACAGATAACCCTTCTGAAATTCCTGAACCACCACGTTCTCCCCCTGCTCCTCATCCTCCACATGCATCACCGCGTTGTGGAAGTTAGGGTCAAACTGCTGCCCCAAAGCTTCGATGGGCTTTACGCCTGCTTCCTCCAGGTTTTTCAGAAGCTGCTTATATATCATCTCCATCCCCTCGGCAAACGAAGTTCCCTTCGCATCCTCAGGCATGGAGTTTAAGCCTCTCTCAAAATTGTCGATCACCGGCAGTATCCGCTCGATGATGTCCTTGGCTCCTATCTCGAACATGGCGGACTTCTCCTTCTCCGTCCGCTTTCTGAAATTATCAAACTCGGCCATGTTTCGCTTGAGCCGGTCCGTCAGTTCCTCGATCTGGGTGTCCCTGGGATCCTTCTTCTCCTTCTTCTTGCCGAAAAAGCTCTTTTTCCCGGACTCTTTCGCATCCCCCGGCGCCTGCTCCTTTAAATCTTCCTCCGGGGAACAGGTCTCTTCCTCTGCCTGCCCATCCCCTGCCGGATCCCCGCCGGGTTCGCCGGCCGTCTGCTGCTCTGCCGCCTCCCTCACGATGTCTTCGGCCTGCTCCACACTCTCTTCTCTTCTATTCTCTTCGCTCACTGCACTCTCACCTTTCTTCTTTTTTAAAGGTTGCGTCTAACTGAGTTATCAGATTTCTCAAAGTCTTAAGCACCTTCTCGTAGTCCATGCGCTTCGGCCCTATGATACCGATGGTACCTTTAAGTCCTTCCCCCAGCTCATAGGTGGCAGTCACCACGCTGCAGTCCTTCATGGCCTGAACCGGCGACTCGTCGCCGATATATACCTGAATGCCCGTCTCGCTGTCCGATCCCACCGTATCCACCAGCTCCTGAAGCGTCTCCGTGTGCTCCAGCGTGCTGAGAAGCCGGCTGGCCTTGCCGCTGTCGCTCAGTTCCGGATATTTGAAAATATTGGTGGCTCCGCTGGTGTAGATCTGGAGTTCGTCTTCATCCGCCTTAATCACCGCCGCCACCTCATTGAGCACCAGATCCACCACCTGGCTGTGAACCCCTGCCTGCTCCTTCAGCCTGCTGATGACTCCCAGATTGATCTCCTCGATGGTCAGCCCGTTTAAGTTGGTGTTGAGAAGGATATTCAGATTCAGAAGCTCCTCATCACTGATCTCTTCCTGGATGGTCACCATCGTGTTCTTGATAATGTTCCCCTCCACCACGGTGACGATCAGAAGCTTGCGGCTGTCCACTTTGGACAGCTGGATGAACTTCAGCTTGTTCCTGTGGTACTGGGGACTGCTTATCATGGCCGCATAGTTGGTGTTGCTGGCCAGGTTCTTGGCCAGTGCTTTCAGCACATGCTCCAGACGGCCCATGCGCTGAACCATCATCTCCTTTATCTCCGTCACCTCGCTGTCCTTTTCCAGGAGGATCTGATCCACATAGAAGCGGTACCCCTTATCGGAGGGGATCCTTCCTGCGGAAGTGTGAGGCTGTACAATATAACCCATCTCCTCCAGATCGGACATCTCATTGCGTATGGTGGCCGAACTCCACTTGGAATTCACATACTTGGAAATAGTTCTGGACCCAACCGGTTCGCCGGTTTCCATATAATTCTTTATGACAGCCTTTAAAATGGTAATCTTTCGCTCGTCCAGCTCCATATCCTTTGCCCTTTCCCTGTGGTTTTGGCTTGTTAGCACTCATTTCGGTTGAGTGCTAATTTCTATGTTCTTAATATAGCCCTTTGCCTTCTTTTTGTCAATACCTTTTTTGAAAGTTTTCCGTATGGGTCCCACAAGGATAATCTCTCCCTTTTTCAACCACTTTTCCCTGGAAAATCTTACATTTTTACCAATATTCCCCCACTTTATCATGATTTCCTTGACTTTTAACATATTTGTAATATAATTGTAATGTACGTTGCTGACATTTGAACATTAATTATCGAGGAGAAAGACTATGAAAAACTCAATTTTAAAAAAGTTATCATTTGCTTTCGCCGGTGCGGCACTCAGCCTTGCAGTTTCATTTCCTGCCATGGCTGCTGTTCCGTCAGGAACTTTAGAGGGCGCAGATAACGCTTCCGTTTATGGTTGGGTCTGGGACAGTGACAGTTATGGACATGTGATTCCCGTAGAGATTTCCATATTCTCTGCCGGTTCCTCACAGATTTTAAAATCAGACACGATAAAAGCCGATTACTATCAGGAGAAGCTCCAGGAAACCATCGGGGACGGATACCACGGTTTCCGCTACGAAGTGGACTGGAACAAGTTTGACGGGGATGAGCTGCGGGTTACGGCCTGCGCCGTCACGGACGAGGACAGAGTTTGTCTGGGAGAGCTTACATACAATAAGGTTTCGGGTACGTTCACCATGATCGGTTCCTCACAGGATACTCCGTCCGGGATGATTTCCCCTCAGGGGCCCGAATCGGCTTCGACCAAAGTTCAGGGACCCGGACAGGTTTCGGTCTCCACACAGGCACCGGGAGAAGTTTCCGTCACGGCTCAGTCACTCCGGACGGACGAAGCCGCCGTTTCCACCCAGGCGCCCGTAAAAAGTGCCGTGAAAGACACTGCGGTGACTGCTGACGCCTCCCCCGCCGCCGATACCTCTTCCTCATCGGACAAGCCGGTTCCCCCCTGGCAGAGAGGCCCCGGGGTTACTCCCAAGAAGAAGGCGGAACCTGAGAAGCAGTCCCTGGGCATGTTCACTATCACAGGCTACTGCAACTGTCAGTCCTGCTCCGGCGGTTCCAATCTGACCTACAGCGGCACCGTGCCTCAGGCTGACCATACTATCTCTGCCGATATCAATATCTTCCCCATCGGGACACGTCTGATGATTGATGATATTATCTATACGGTGGAGGATGTCGGATCCAGCGTTGTGCAGAACAAGATCGATATTTTCTACGCCACCCACGAGGAGGCTGTGGCCCACGGCACCACCACCACGGAAGTTTTTGCCGTAGCCGATTAAACCATCACATCCAAAACGGATAGCACAGAATTTTCTGTTCTATCCGTTTTCCGGTTTTGTATAGAATTTACCCGGCAGCGGGGCGGCAGTCCCTTTTGCCGGGCACTTTTGTACAATCACAGCAAAAACTCACTGAGCACATAATTGCTGATGTCAATCCCGAATTCGCTGAGCCTTATCCGGATTCCGTCGGTCTCAATAAGACGGTTTTTCTCCAGCCGGTTAAGCACGCCTCCGTACACGTCCCTTATGCCCACGCCGAACCGTCGCCCAAACTCCCGCTCCGACACTCCCTTCATCATCCGCAGGCCAAGAAACATAAATTCTTCCATCATCTCTTTCTCCGTCAGTCTGACGATCTCCCTGTGAAGGCGCCGATCCACATCCTGCCCCTCCATGTCCAGCCCGCAGTAAACGCTCAGATTCTCCTCATTGCGGAAGCGGAACCCCTGTATATAGGACGAAGCTCCCAGCCCCAGTCCCAGATACTCGGCTCCGGTCCAGTAGCCCGTATTATGGCGGCACTCATATCCCGGCCTGGCGTAATTGGAGATCTCATACCGCTCATACCCGTGGCTGTGAAGGAACTGTTTCGTCAGGTAGTACATCTCCCTCTCCTCATTCTCATCCGGCAGAAGCTCCGGATGGTCATGGTACCGGCCGTAAAAAGGGGTTCCCTCCTCTATAATCAGACTGTATGCGGAAATGTGTTCCGGCTTTAACATGGTGACATTTTTCAGAGTCGCCTTCCATGAAGCCACGGTCTGGCCCGGAAGAGCCGACATCAGGTCCACACTCACATTGGAGAATCCCGCCTGTCTCACCCTCTGATACGTCTTCAGAAACTCGTCGTAGGTGTGTATCCGTCCCAGCTCTCTCAGTTCCGTATCGTCGGAAGACTGAAGCCCGATGCTGATCCGGTTGATTCCGCCTTCCCGGCAGGCCTCCAGTTTTTCCATCGTCACCGTTCCCGGATTGGCCTCCATGGTGGCCTCCACATTCTCGCCAAAGCGGAAATACGTTCGGACCTGACCCATAATCGCCAGAATCTGCCCCGGCTCCAGCAGGGATGGCGTACCTCCTCCCAAAAACAGGGATGTAACCGTGTATCCCGGATAGTGGGCACTCTGACAGGCAATCTCCTTTGTCAGCTGTTCCACATACCGCCTCTGCACGTCTGCCGCGGCCGGCCCCGACAGGAAATCACAGTAACCGCATTTTTTCGCACAGAAGGGGATATGAATATATAATTCCAGTGGTTTTCTCAATATCTATTCCTCGTCCAGTTTCAGCACGCTCATAAAGGCTTTCTGCGGAATTTCCACACTGCCCACCTGCCTCATCCGCTTCTTTCCTTCTTTCTGCTTTTCCAGAAGCTTCTTCTTTCTGCTGATATCTCCGCCGTAACACTTGGCCAGCACATCCTTGCGCATGGCTTTCACTGTCTCCCTGGCAATGATCTTCCCCCCTACAGCCGCCTGAATCGGAATTTCAAACAGATGGCGGGGAATCTCTTCCTTCAGCTTCTCACACATCCGCCTTCCCCTGTCATAGGCTGACGCGGCGTGTACGATAAAGGACAGGGCATCCACTTCCTCCTTGTTGATCAGGATGTCCAGCTTCACCAGCTCTGACTGCTCGTATCCCTTGATCTCGTAGTCAAAAGAGGCATACCCTCTCGACCGGGATTTCAGGGCGTCAAAAAAGTCGTATATAATCTCGTTGAGAGGCAGCTCATACTTCAGAAGGGCTCGGGTGGTCTCGATGTATTCCATGCCCAGATAGACGCCTCTCCGCTCCTGGCACAGGGTCATGATGGCGCCCACAAACTCCGTGGTTACCATGATCTCCGCGGTGACAATAGGCTCCTCCATATACTCGATCTCCGACGGATCCGGCAAATTGGAGGGGTTTGTCAGCTCGATCATGTCGCCCTTCTTTCTGTGGACGCGGTAGACAACCCCGGGCGCCGTGGTCACCAGATCCAGGTTGTACTCTCTCTCCAGCCTCTCCTGAATGATCTCCAGGTGCAGAAGGCCTAAAAACCCGCACCTGAACCCGAATCCCAGCGCAACGGAGGTCTCCGGCTCAAAGAACAGGGATGCGTCGTTTAGCTGAAGCTTTTCCAGGGCGTCCCGAAGGTCGTTGTATTTGGCCCCGTCTGCCGGATACAGGCCGCAGTACACCATGGAGGTGACCTTCTTGTACCCGGGAAGAGGCTCCCTGCAGGGGTTGTTCTTGTCCGTTATCGTGTCACCCACGGCCGTATCCTTCACGTTTTTGATACTGGCTGTAATGTATCCTACCATGCCGGCGCTCAGCTCCTCACAGGGAATAAACTGCCCCGCACCGAAATACCCCACCTCCACCACTTCCTCCTGGGCGCCTGTGGCCATCATGCGGATGGCGGTTCCTTTTCTCACGGTTCCTTCCTTGATGCGGCAGAAGATGATCACCCCTTTGTAGGAATCGTACAGGGAATCAAAGATCAGCGCCTTTAAGGGGGCCGCCGGATCCCCCTTGGGCGCCGGAATCTTCTCCACAATAGACTCCAGAACCTCCTCGATATTGATTCCCGTCTTGGCGGAAATCCGGGGCGCGTCGTGAGCCTCCAGGCCGATAACGTCCTCGATCTCCGCTGCCACCCGATCCGGCTCCGCGCTGGGCAGATCAATCTTATTCAGAACCGGAAACACATCCAGATCGTGGTCCAAAGCCAGGTATACATTGGCCAGCGTCTGGGCCTCGATGCCCTGAGCCGCGTCCACCACCAGGATGGCTCCGTCGCAGGCCGCCAGACTTCGCGATACTTCATAATTAAAATCCACATGTCCCGGAGTATCTATCAGATTAAAAATATACTCCTCCCCGTCTTTGGCTTTGTACACGGTGCGGACCGTCTGAGCCTTGATGGTAATGCCCCGCTCCCGCTCCAGATCCATGTTGTCCAATACCTGGGACTGCATCTCCCGGCTGGTGAGAAGCCCCGTCATCTCGATAATCCTGTCCGCCAGGGTGGATTTGCCGTGGTCAATATGGGCGATAATGCAAAAATTGCGGATCTTGTTCTGGTCAACGATTGCCATGAGTGTCTTGTCCTTTCCTGATGGTTAAATATAGTGAGCCGTTATACAAACCGGCTCACGGCTATAGAAGAATATATCATTTTTTTTGTAACCTTGCAACCTGTTTTGTTGCGTTTCCCTTTATGGCTCCCCCGATAAACCGTAACTCTGCCCGCCTCCCAGCACCATATCCAAAAGTTCGGCCAGGGGTTCCATGGCATTCCGGGCCTCCTCCCAGGTGTTGGTCTGGGCCCCCACCTCGATGAGGGCTGACCGTGGGCGCAGATGAAGGTTATACCGAAATCCTTTCAGGTATATCTTTCTGGTAAACCCGGGAAAATACGCTGCCGCGTCCAGCTGCATCTGAAGGCTGAAAGCCAGATTCTGTTTCTTATACGGGTTGGCCAGATACTCGATGGGCCCCTCCGGCGTCTGACTCATGCCGTTAAAAAACATGATGGGGGCCGTAGGCTTTCCGTTAATTTCCGACACCATATGTAAGTTCTCTCTGACACCGTCCCTGTGTATGTCCAGCACCACCTCTATGGACGGATTCTCCTGCAGAACAGCGGTAACTCCTTTCAGCGCATAGTCGTAAGCCCTGCTCCGGTCCAGTTCTCCGTCTACCAGATCGTACACCTGCGTATCGTGGATCACTTTGTAACCTTTATCCTCCAGAAGCTGGGTCAGATACTCTCCGATTCCCACCACCGTAGCTTCCGGTTTGTCGGCTCCGTAGTCTGCAAACGTCTCCTGAGAGTGAGTGTGATAGATGAGAATCTGTGGATTTTCCCCGTCCTTCTCCAGGGACAGATCCTCCTCCAGCAGTCTGGCCGCATTCATCTCCTCCCTTCCTGCGGTGGTGGACGAATGGACACTGTAGAAATTTTTCATCAGAAAATCATAGTCCGCCAGCTGCTCCAGCACGTATCTGGTTCCCACCACGGGAAGGTTTTCGCTGTCATGATGGACCATGGTAGCCTCCGGCAGATTTTGGCCCGCCGCCTTTTCCCCTGGCTGCAGGGTGTGCGTTTCCTCTTTCCCTCCTTCTTGCGCCGCGCAGACGCCCGCCATGTCCGCCTTGTCCGTGCCTGTCTCCTCCCCGCCGCCAAACAGCAGGAAACTGGATTCCCTCACCACTTTCTGACTTTCCAGATAGGCGTCAAAAGACGGGTCCGGATCCCGGCAGCTGCTTTTTGGTTCTCCTGCCATCCGCTCAAACCTGACCCTGGGATCCCGCTCCCTCAGCCAGATCAGAAGTTTCCCCGCCCAGCTCTCCTCCTCCCCTTCCCCATTTTCCACTCTGCCTGCGGCGGCAGTCCCGGGATAGATATACTTAAAGAGGGCCGCCCCGCCTTTCACGGCCATCTTCTGTCCGTACTCTCTCCAAAACTCTGTCCCCGGTTCCTTGTCCGATTCCTTCTCATATGTTCCCGCCAATGCCAGAATCAGGACTCCGCCTGCCGCCAGCATAAGGATTCTCAATACCTGAACTGTACTATATCGAAACCTTCTCATGATCCTGATTCCCCCGAAGGGCCTTTTTATCTATCATATGAAGATTTCTCCGTATTTTTCCTAAGAAGCGCCGAAAAGGGGATAAAATGCCATGTGTATCCCCTCGGATATGGTATAGCTCAGTCTTCTTACGGTCTGGTCTATATCCGGAGGCGTCACATACAGCGCCCCGAACTCCGGCTCCAGAAGTTCACTGATCAGCTGATACTGTTCGTCAGGATTCAGATGTTCCAGAAAATCGCCCATCCCCCTGGTCTCCATATTGTTCGCCAGCGTCTCGATCAGTACCGCAATCGTATCATGGACAATGGCCGCCGCCCCCACTACCGTAGGGACTCCTATGGCCAGTACCGGAATCCCCAGACTGTCCATGGTAAGGCTGTGCCTGTGATTGCCCACCCCTGAGCCGGGATGAATGCCCGTATCGGTGAGCTGAATCGTAGTCCCCAGCCTTCGTATGCTCCTGGCCGCCAGCGCGTCGATGGCAATAACCAGATCCGGACGGGTCTCACGGATGATTCCCCTCAGGATTTCCGCCGTCTCCATCCCGGTCTGTGCCATAACGCCCGGCACAATGCCGCTGAGCACTACATCCTCCCCCTCATCCATATTTCGGTTAACTTTAAGGTTGCCCAGCACCTGCGGCCCCAGAGAGTCGGGGGTTACGGACGGATTGCCCAGCCCTACCACCAGCACATGGATGTTCGTTTTATCGGCCACCTTTTTCTGCCTCTTTAACTCCTTTACCATCTTTTTCAGCTGCATGGCCAGTTCTCCTGCCACTTCCCGGTGGTAATCCTCATCCCCCCTGATGAGAGCTCTGGCCTCCATGGTGACATAAGTACCCTTTGGCTTTCCCATAGCCCTGGCGCCATGCGCGTCCAAAATCGCCACTTCCGTCAGTTTGATCTTGCTGTTGGCCTTACTCCACTCCCTCAGGGAGACCCCTGTCACCTCCCCGCCGTCTCCGGGAAAACTCTCCTTCTCCTCCACTGCCAGGTCCGTCCGAATCTCAAACATATCTGTCCTCCTGCTGTTTTCTGCTTGCTTGGGTATACCGACGCCCGGTAAACCTGCTTTTATCGCTATTTTTTCCAAAAAAACGGGAAATATGTATTGACATTCCACCTCTTATTGGATAAAATATTAAAGCATGTTTACATTAATCTGTCCGTGTCCAGACTTTGATGCAAACCAAAGAATTTTAATAATATTAATTTTAATCGGAGGTGCCCAGATTGGCTAACATTAAATCTGCTAAAAAGAGAATTTTAGTTACACAGACCAAGACTGCCAGAAACAAATCCATCAGATCCAAAGTGAAGACTTCCATGAAGAAGGTTGACGCTGCTATCGCTGCCGGTGACAAGGCTGCTGCACAGGCATGTTTAGTAAACGCAATCTCCGAGATTGACAAGGCCTGCACAAAAGGTGTATACCATAAAAACAACGCTTCCAGAAAAGTTGCCCGCCTGAGCAAAGCTGTAAGCGCCATGGCTTAATTTTACAAGAGCGATTGATTAATAAGCAGGGTCCTGAGAAACCGTGGGTGTGGCGGTTTCTCAGGGCCTTTTTTATATCAGTATTTTCCCGTAATCAGCAGCTCCACGGCCAGACGTTCATTGAGCTTCCCCGTCTTCACCGCCTCCTCCGTGTCCGCGCACAAATTCACGCAGGACAGGATCTGCTCCCTGGTAAAGGATCTGGCCTGGGGCATTATCTTCCCCACCACAAAGGGCTGTATCTTAAGCTTTGAGGCGATGCTGCCCCTGTCCATCCCCTGGGCCATCAGTTCCTTTACCTGGAGAATCTGGTTGAACTGCCTGGCGATTAGAAACAGAATCCTCATGGGAGGTTCTTTCAAAGTCAGCAAATCCTGGTACAGATCCATGGCCAGCCGCGTCTTTCTGGTGACAATAGCCGCAACCATATCAAATACCTTGCTTGTGACTCTTACGGTGCAGATCGCCTCCACATCCTCGTCCGTAATAATCTCCCGCCCCATGGTATACCCAATCAGCTTCTCCATCTCCGTCCGGATGTTTTCCATGTCGTCCCCGGTCTTGCTCAAAAAAAGCTCCATAGTCCGACCCGTGATCTTCTTCCCCTCCCTGGCCAGGATACCTCCCGCCCAGGCTGACAGCTGTCTTGCGTCCTGTCTTCCCATCTCCGACACATGGCCCAGCTCTTTCACCTTCTTGTAGAGTCTGCTTCGTTTATCCACCTCCGACTCCACGAATACCATGAAAGACGTCTCCGGCATATCCGGCAGATACTCTGCCAGAGGCTCCGCGCCCTTCCCCTTAAACAGTCCGCTGTCCTCTATCAGAATGAGGCGTCTCTCTCCAAAAAAAGGCATGGTGTCCGCCAGGCTTACGATCTCTCTCAGATCCGGCCCTTTCCCGTCAAACTGATGAAAATTCATGGTATCGTCTCCGACAATGGCCTCTCTCAGACGATTCTTATAGCTCTTCTTAAGGAAATCCTCCTCGCCGAAAAGCAGGTACACCGGCTTAAACTGCCTGTTCTTAATATCCTGGTTCAGGATTTTCATGAAAACTCCCCCTCCTGCTCAAACAGCGTTTTCAGACGGACTGCATCCTCTGCGGTATTCTTCCACCCATAAGCGTTCAGGTCCACTTTCCACCCCCGGTCCGTCCACGACACCCTCACGCCCTCCGCCTCCAAAAGCATCCTCTGCATGTCAAAGGTCTCAAAGTATGGGGCCCCGCTGAGGATACCTTTGGAATTTACTACCCTGTATGCGGGAGTACCCTCCCCCGCCAGCCCGTTCTTAAGTCCGTATCCCACCTGTCTCGAATTCTTCGGCTTTCCGCACAAAAGCGCCACCTGGCCGTAAGTGGCCACCGTGCCCCTGGGGATACTCCTGCACACGATCCCCATACGTTTATACATGTCCATGTGTTTCCCTCCGCTCCAAAAAAGACGTCATCTTCTCCCCCAGTCTGTCTGCCCAGCTCTCCGTGTAAAAGGCCGAATAGGGAATCTTTTTCTCCCTGCGCATCCGGATACATGCCCCGGATCTGGCCCATATGATGGACGGAAGCCCCACCACGGCCAGATAGGCAGGCCCCAGCATCAGGGGACTGCCATGTGTGACCGTACTCATGGACCGCCATCTGCCGACACCACGCCTCCTCCTTATTGGGAGCGAATATAAAAAGCCCCAGTAAGGTCTGAATCCCTCCCCAGGTGCACTGCACTGCCGCATATAAAATCTTCATCCACCCTATAAAAAGGGGGACATCCCACGATGTGCGATGCCCCCCGCTCGTTTCACCGGCCATTAGCCAACTGCGTTTAAGATAGCTGCCAGATAGCCCCACTTGTCCACAAGAGTCGCTCCGGAGATGGCATCAACTTCCTCCTCCCCGTCTTCCAGCGCAGTCCTGTCATCGGCTCCCGACTCTTCCTCCGAAACCTCAGCTTCTTCTTCCGTCACATAGTTCTGTGCCACCAGTTCATCCAGCTCAGACAGGCTCTTTCCGTTGACGAAATCCTGGATCGCGTCGAAATTGGCTGCGATCTCCATGGTAGCGCCCGCATTCTTCATGTTCTCGGAATAATACGCGTTGTTCACTCTCTTGGACGCCAGCACCTTGCCGTCAAGGATGCTTCCCGCCTCCGTGAACGCGGCGCTGTTGGGAACACCCTCCTGCTCGCTGTCCAGGAACTGGAACTCGTCAATGTAGGACAGGATTATGGTGTCGCCGTCAGACAGGGTAGCTGCCAGCGTAAAGCACTTATCTCCGTGAGCCGCAAACTCATCCGCATACAGAAGAACATTGTTCAGATCACCGTCATATTCCACGGCCTTATTCTCCTTGGCAGCCTTGGCCGCATCCGCGATCACGCCCAGATATCCCGGGGTATCCGCCAAAGTGGCGCTGGAAACCGCATCCAGCACTTCCTCAACAGGCTTGCCGGCCAGTTCTTCCAGCTCCGCGATGGTCTTTCCCGCTGCAAATGTCTGAATTTCATCAAAGTTGGCCGCGATCATCATCGTGGAACCGGCCTTCTCCATCATCTCTGAATAGTAATCGTTGTTATCTCTCTTGGAAGCCAGTACCTGGCCTTCCGCAACACTCCCTGCCGCGATAAACGCCTCGCTGTTGGGAACACCCTCCTGCTCCGCATCCAGGAACTGATACTCGTCAATGTAGGCCGCCACAATCGTATCGTTCTCGTCGATAACGGCAGTAGCCACCGTGAAGCACTTGTCGCCATGGGCGGCGCCCTCCACCTGGCCGATCCTCAGCTGCACAGGACCTGCCGGTGTCTCCTCCTTGGCCTCTGTAGTCTCCTCTGCTGCTGTCGTTGTCTCTGCTGCCGTGGTAGTCTCCGCTGCAGTAGTCGCCTCCGTAGATGCATTATCGGATGAGCCTGAGCAGGCAGCCAGAGAAGCGCTGCACGCCAGCATCAGCATCGTCATTGTAAGATTTCTTTTCTTCATAACCGTTTCCTCCTATATCTCCGGGGAGCATCTCCGCCGGATACTTATACAATACTCCGATTGCATATAACACTATAACCTGTTTTCCCAAAATACACAAGTTAATTTTTTCTTTTTCTAAATTTTTAATATTTGGATTGAGGTTTTTTGCAGTCGGTCACTTTCCCTGTGTCGTCTCCTCCGGAAATCCGTCAATAAGCGTAGCCGCCCCGCTGACACAGGGGTAATGGCAGCCGTAATCCTCAGCGGCAGCCACTCTCAGCCGGTAATATTTCCCTTTCTTTATCTCCTTGTAGGCATTCTCTACTTTGAGACGCTCGTTAAGGGTCTTCTGGGTCATCTCATAGACCGCCTCGTTGCCGATGCTGTCCTCTGTGTAAAGCAGATACACCGCCTCCTCGTCCATCTCCACAATCTCTTTCCCCACTATATATACTTCCACCAGCCAGGTGTCATGATTATCCTCCCGCCTGGGTATAATCATCATCATTCCGATAAAAAATATCAGAAATATTCCCAGCATAATATAGCGTGTTCCGTCTGTAAAAAATCCACCGTCCCTGTCCATGGAGCAGTTCCTCCTCATACCGTTTATCTGTGTCTCGCACACTTTTTTCTCTATTATACTCAAGACTTTTACGGTTTTCAAGCTGTTTTGCGCGTCAGCGGCATGTAATAAACGTCTCCACGCTCATCTCTCTGCCGTCGGTCCTGACCGTCACCGCCCCTGTATCCATGGTTACATACCATTTTATTCCCCTGTCATCCAGTCTTTTTAAAGTATCCTCCCCCGGATGCCCGTACCGGTTTCCCTCTCCGCAGGAGATCACGGCCCACCTGGGACAAAGCCTGTCCAAAAATTCCTCCCCCGTGGAGTAGGATGACCCGTGGTGCGCCGCCTTGAGTACCTGAATCCTGGGGGTTTCCCCCGATTTAAGCCACCGTTTCTCCCCCTGCGCACTCATATCCCCTGTAAGCAGAATTCCTGCCTGCCCGAACCGGACATGGAGCATCAGGGAATGCTCGTTTCGGTCTGCACCTCCCGTCCCTTCCTCCCCCGCATACAGACACTCTATCTCCAGCTCCCCCCTCCAAAATCATGTCCCCCCGCTTCATCCATTCCACCTTTGTCCCATGTCCTGCGGCCGCCTGCTCCAGCTTTTGATAGGCCTCATCTCCGCCTTTCTGCCCGCGCTGCGGCAGAACCACGCTGCGGATTTCGATCCCGCAGTCCTCCTCCATCAGTCCCATCAGTCCGGATATGTGATCCTGATCCCCATGGCTGACAATGGCCCAGTCCACCCGGGATATGCCCCGGCTTTTCAGAAACGGCTCCAGCACCTGTGCCCCCAGCTCCTTTCTGTCCGTGCTGCCGCCGTCCACCAGGATTACGCTGTCCCCTGTCCGGATACAGATCCCGTCTCCCTGCCCCACATCGAGAAAGGTCACCTCCATCCCCTTTACAGGAAAACGCAGCAATAAGACTGCAAGGCTCACTGCCGCAAAAAACATCCCAAAGGCTCTGCGGCTCCACACACCTTTTGTCCCTGCTTCCCCTCTGCCCGCTCCTTTCCCTTCTCCCGTCACTTTGCTTATCCCGGCCGCCCCGCTTTTCTTCGCCCACAAAGCCGCCAATGACAAACACACACACCACATCACCGCATACGCACCAATCTGCCATCCCGCAGGCCTTCCTGTCACCCGAACGGCCCCGTAAAGCCCCTGGACCTTCCCGCAGATCCACCGGTAAAATCCCAGCACGTAGTGCCCGGCCCCCACCGCCGCCGTTCCCGCCCTTACGTCAACACCTCCCAGCATTATGCCGAGAATCCCTGAAATGAGCACCAGCGGCATCAGGGGGATCACAGCCAGATTCAGCAGAATCCCGTAAACAGGGTACTCAAAGTAATGGTATGCAGTCACAGGACAGCCGGCCAGCTGGATCACGGCACCTGCCAGAAGCGTCTTCTGCCATCCTCTTTCAGTCCCCATCCACGCCTCGGCCGCAGGCATTGCTGTCCCCAACACGGCCACCGCCCCGAAGGACAGCTGAAATCCCGCCTGAAACAGAAGCTGCGGCGACTGGAGAAGAAGAAGCATTGCCGCAACGGCCGCGGCGGTTCTCATGTCGTAGGTTCTCCCTTTCCAGTCCGCCATCATCTTCATGAACACCATGCAGACCGCACGGCTCACACTGGCGGCGATCCCTCCCCCTGATACCAGAATCCCGTAGCTGATGACGGCAGCTCCTCCCACGGCTCCCGCCCCTTTAATCCCCATCCCCGCCCGCCTCAAAAGGGTGTAGCATCCCATGCCGATCAGGGAGATGTGAAGCCCGCTGATGGCAAGAACATGGGCAATCCCGCTGTCCCGGTACAGATTCTTTATGTCCTCTGACAGCTCCGTCTTTTCCCCCAGAATCATAGCTTTGAAGACGCCTCTGTCCTCCTCTGTGCATATGCGGTCCACCATGCCGCAGCCCATGCGTCTCAGCCTGTAAAGTCCGTCAAGAAAAGGGGAACAGCCCTCGTTCAGATGTTCGGTCCTCTCTCCGAAAAAACATCCCTCGATCCCCATGCTGTGATAATAGCCGTTACGATCAAACTCACCCGGGTTCCCCGGTCTGTCAAACCGCTCAAGCCTGCCCTGTACCCGCACCCGCTCCCCCACATGAAACTCTTCACCTTCGTCTATGTACACCAGAATATCCCCGTACCTTCTCCTCCCACTCTCCCCCAAAATCACGGTATCCGCCAGCCTCAGCGTCAGGCCGTCTCCGCTCTTTCTGTCCTGAATTCCGGCCACATCTCCCTCCGCCTCCACGTTCCTTCCCGCATATGCCTCTGCGGCGGCTTCATACACAGACACCTGTCTCATATCCCTCTCATACCACACCATTCCCCACAGGACAAAAACCGGCAGAAGCCGCCACACCAGGCTCCTGCCGATTCTTTTCCTCAGATAACAGCCCCCGGCAGCCGCAGCCGCCAGAATCCCCGCCATCCATGCCACAGGCAGCAGAGCCAATACCTCTCCAAGTACGAATCCCCCTGCTAAACATTCCAGTGGTCTTTTCATATTCGATTTTGTCTTTCTACTCCTCTCCGATCTCCAGGTTCCTTTCAAACTGGGTATTTAACGATATGGCGTCCCTGAACATTACATCCTGGGAACCGTTGATTGTAATCTGCACCTTGCTGACCGTGGAAATCTCGGACAGCGAATTTACGATGGAGTAAACGGGTATATACTCTTTCACTTCCAGCGTGTTGTTTAAAAATGTCTCGTCAAAATTAATATAACAGATATTTTCGTTCAGGGACACATTTAAAAGCTTCGTATCCCCCGGCAAAGTCTGATAATGCCCCGCTGCCTGAGGCCCGCTGATCAGCTCCTCCACAATCAGCCGTTCCAGCGATGTGTTAATGCTGTGAACCACCTCCCGGCTCTCCTCGACCAGCCGTTCACCGCTCTCATCCGTGAAAAACAGCCGAAGCTGACTCTTCTCAAAGGAATTGATATCGCTGATGCCTTCGATAAAATCAGAGTCCGCCATCACGCCTACCGGATTTCCGTAGGAATCCAAAAGGGGCTGATCCGCTACATAAATGCTGATATAATCGATCCCCTCTATCTGGGTCATAGTCTTTGTCAGGGCAGCCCTGCACAATATCTCCCTCGTAGCGTTCATGTTAATCCGGTTGGTATACCCTCCGTCAAAATATAAAAACAGCACCCGCTCCTCCTGGCGGTATCCCAGATATCCCACCTTGTCGGACAAAGCCACCTGACTGTCCACATCGTTGGGCACATTGAGAAACTCATTCATCAGTTCCTCAATCAGCGCCTCCTCTTTCCGGGTACCCGTGCGGTATTCCTGGGGCATCAGCCTCGTCATGGAGGAGTTGAGATAGTATATCTTGTAAGTTCCTTCCTCCGGCTCCCCAGACTCTTTCCTTCGTACAGAACAGCCCGCCAAGGTAATTACCATCATCAGAAAAAGCAGCCACAGCCACATTTTTCGTCCCATCTTCTGCCTCCTGTCCCTGCCTTTTTGGCTTCATCGTTCCTGGCGCGCGCCGCCTGCAGCGCGGCTGGTACATCGTCACGATGTCCGCTCCACCGGACGGGAAATATAATTCAGCGGAATCCGCACCGTAAATGTGGACCCTTCCCCATCCTTACTCACAAGCCGAATCGCCCCGTGATGCATCAGGATCACTTTTCTCGTAATGGCAAGTCCCAGGCCGGTTCCCCCGGTCTCCCTGGAGCGGGCCTTATCCACCCGATAAAACCGGTCAAACACATGGCTCTGATACTCCTCCGGAATTCCGATACCCGAATCCGCCACTTTGATGTAAAAAAACTGGTGGTCCGCGTCCAGGATAACCCGCACCCAGCCGTTCTCCACATTGTACTTAATCGCGTTCTCAACCAGGTTATTGACCGCCAGAGACAGCTTTACCTCATCCACATCCGCGGTAACCTCCCGGATGCTCTCATAGATCAGTTCCACATTCCTTCTTCTGGCTATGGGGCGCAGCCGCTTCATGATCTGCTGCACCAGTATGTTGATGTCCAGCTGGACCACATTTAATTCTTCCACGGATTTATCCATCTTCACCAGGGACAGAAGATCGTCAATAATCTTGCTTTCCCGGTCAATCTCATCGGAGATATCGGACATAAATTCCTGATACAGTTCCACCGGCGCCTCCTCCATGCTCATGAGGGAATCTGCCAGGACCCGTATGGACGTGATGGGAGTCTTTAGCTCATGAGATACATTGGACACGAACTCGTCTCTGGACTGGTCCACGGTCTTCAGTTTATTTATGGTATTCTGAATGGCCGACGAGATCTCCCTTGTCTCCTGATAGGCGTCCTCGGAGATCACCTGATCCAGGCTTCCCTCAGCCACCTGGTTGAGAACCTTCTGAAGCCTGCCGAAAGGTTTTACCAGAAGAAGCGCCAGCACAATGGAGATCAGGGCCAGAATGCCGCAGGTCAGAAGCTGAAAAAAAGCCGCCTTCTCGGATACCTTCTCCGCCATGCCTGTAAGATTCTCCGTGGAAGCGGTGGCCACCAGAACCCCTTCGATATGCTTCTCCTCCGTATTGTCATAGACAGGCACTGCCAGGGCAAAGTAATGTTTATCCCGCTCCAGCCGGCTGCTGCTCTCCCCCTGGAAACAGCGGATCACCTCCTCCGCCACATGGGTCCGCCCCTCGGCCAGGCGAAACGTGTCCTTGATCACCTTGAAATTCTTGTTGACCACAACGATTCTGCCGTTAAAAATATCCGCGATGGTATCCAGCTCCACATCCACCGTCTGATCACGGCTGTCCTCACTCATGTACGCCGCCCGGCTCATCTTATTGCTGATGATCAGGCACTGATTCTGTACCTCCATGATCCTGAAATCAATCTGCGTCTGGCGAAAAGACTGGTCCGTCACCTTTCCCAGAATATACATGGGGAAAAAACCGATCATCAGAAACAGCAGACACAGAGGCGCCTTCATGCTGACAGTCCGTTTCCACCTTATCCCTCTAACCCAACCTAGTACAGGCACTCCCTCTTTACCTCCCCGATTTTCCCTTCCCCGATTATTCCATGGCCTTGGTGCAGGCGATGGCAAGCGCTCCGGGGCCGATATGGCAGCTGACGCTCAGAGACAGAGGATCCATGTGAATCTCCCCTGTCTCCGGAAATGCATGCTTCAATTCCTCTTTCAGTTCCAATGCAGCCCCCTCATTATCCGTGTAGGCAATAAACAGGTGTATACGTTTCCCGCTCTTATCCCCAAACCGGTGCTCCATATCGTGGGAAATGGCCGTCATCATCACATTTTTCGCCTGCTTTACGGTTCTGGCCTTCGAAAATGCGTCCAGCTTTTCTCCCTGAATCTGCAGTACCGGCTTAAGCTTTAACAGTGTACCCAGCGCCGCAGCCGCAGGGGTGATTCTTCCGCCCTTTTTCAGATATTTCAGTGTATCCAGCATGATATAGATACTGGAATCAAACCGGGTATCTTCCAGGTATCGCCGAATCTCCTCCGCGCTCTTTCCTTTCCCCGCCATCTCCCTGGCATCCAGGACAGACTGTCTCTGGGTAACGGAAATCCTCTGATTGTTTACCACCTGCACCTTCCCGTCATAATCCTCCGCCAGCATAAGGGCCGTCTGACAGGAACCGCTCAGCCCGCTGGACATGGGGATATGGACGATGGCATCATGACTCTCCAGCACCTTATCCCACAGCCCGGTTACCGATTCCGGCGACGGCTGGGAGGTGGAGATATCGCTGCCGTCCTTCAGTTTCTCATAAAATTCCCTCTGGGTCAGGTTAACATCCTCATAATAATCCTGCCCGTCAATCATAAAAGGCATGGGAAGCACAAAAATTCCCAAATCCCCGGCTTCTGCCTGGGTAATACCACTGTTGCTGTCTGTCACAATCGCTATTTTCATCTTCTTAACTCCTCTGCTCTGTCATGAATCGCACCTTCTGTGCCCATTTGTCTCCCCGGCCTCTCCCTTTTCACCGCTGCGGCCGCCGTCTGCCACGATGCCGGCCGATGTGTACAGCTGGTAATAGATCCCCCTCTTCTCCATCAGCGCCTCATGGTTTCCCTCCTCCACGATCCGGTTGCCGGACAGCACCAGGATCCGGTCTGCCCCGTGGATGGTGGTCAGCCTGTGGGCGATGGTCAGGGTGGTCCTTCCCGCCGCCAGCTTATCCAGGGATTCCGACACCAGGTGTTCGCTCTCATTGTCCAGAGCCGCCGTGGCCTCGTCCAGAAGAAGCACCTTGGGCGCTTTTAAAAATACCCTGGCAATGCTGATGCGCTGCTTCTGCCCGCCGGACAGCTTCACTCCCCGTTCTCCCACATACGTATCATACCCGTCTTTCAGCTCCTCTATAAACTCATGGGCTCCCGCCAGCCTGGCCGCTTCCATAACCTCCTCACGGCCGGCTCCCGGCCGTCCGTAGGCAATGTTGTCGTAGACGCTTCCCGAGAACAGATACACATCCTGCTGTACCACTCCCACATTGCTCCGCAGGCTCTCGAGGGTCACCTTCTTTATATTCTGCCCGTCCAGCAGGATCTCCCCCCAGGTAGGGTCGTAAAATCTGGGAATCAGGCTGCACAGCGTCGTCTTCCCCCCGCCTGACGGGCCCACCAGCGCCACCTTCTCCCCGGGCTTTATGGTAATATTGATATCCGCCAGCACCGGCGTATGGTCGTCGGGATACTCAAACGACACATTCTTAAAAGCAATCTCCCCCTCCACGTCCTTCAGGGGAACCGCATCCTCCTCGTCGAAGATATCCACGCTGGCATCCATCAGCTCCGCGAACCGCTCCACACCGGTCATTCCTCTCTGGAACTGCTCCGCAAACTCGATGATCCGGCGTATGGTCGCCAGAAGCGTGGTCACGTACATGGTGTAAGCCACCAGATCCCCGGGGGCAATCCGCCCGTCAACCATAAAAATACCGCCTGCGACGATCACCACCACATACATCAGTCCGTCAAAGATCCGGATGGTGTTCTGAAATGCAGCCATATACTTGTAAGTATGGCGCTTGATCTTCAAAAATTCCTGATTGTCGTGATTAAACTTGTCGATCTCCACCTTCTCATTGGCAAAAGCCCGAACCACCCTGTTGCCCAGAAGGCTGTCCTCAATCCTGGCATTCAGTTCGCCGATGTGATTCCTCTGGCGCTTAAAGGCCTTCCTCACCTCCAGATTAAAGTAGGTGCAGGAAACCACCATCACAGGAATAAGCAGGAAGATAATCACCGTCAGAAGCAGGTTGATCCTCGCGAGAATCACAAACGACACCACGCCCTTCAGAAACGCGATAAAAAACTCTTCCGGACAGTGGTGGGCAAACTCCGTCACATCGAACAGGTCGCTGGTGATCCTGGACATGATCTGTCCCACCTTGGTGTTGTTAAAATAATTATCCGACAGCTTCTGCAGATGCTCAAATGCATCCTCCCTCATATCCGTCTCAATAGAAGCCCCCATCACATGGCCTGTGTACGCCATGTAAAAGCTGGCCATTCCGTCGATGATACGCAGGACAAAATACAGGCCTCCGATGGTGACTACCATGGGAACCGTCAGCGATGCCAGATCATTCAGGCCCACATTGGTGATGTACCGCAGAATCAGCGGCAACACCAGCTCGCAGACAGTGGTAAGACCCGCGCAGAACAGGTCCATGACCATAATCCACACATATTTTCTGTAATATGGAATAAAACGTTTCAGCAGGACAGTCGTCTTCATATGCTCAGGTCTCCTCATCTCTATGCCATGGTTTTTCTAGTGTATCACAAAAGCATGTTTTTTTCCATAGGGCATATGTTTATTTTTCCGAAACAAATTTCACCCTATGGACGAATCCACATTTGTGCATTATAATAAGAAAAAATCAACTCAAAGGAGATTCACCCTATGTATTGTCCCAAATGCGATATGGAATTTGTAGACGGAATCACGGTCTGCACGGACTGCGGCGGTCCTCTCGCGGAATCCGAAGAAGCCGCCAGAGCCATGAAAGAAAATGAACAGAGAGAGCTGCTCCTTAAGCAGCAGGAATATCTGGATAGATTAAACCGGCAGCTGAAGGATATGCAGGATGAGGACGCCGGCACTGCGCCGGAGGCCTCCATCCCCCGCCCCGCCCGCGTCTATGAGACCAAAGCCCAGAAGTACGACGACTTAAAATCCTCCGCCTCCGCCTTCCTTGTGGTTGGAGGACTGCTTCTGGCAGCCGCCGCCGCATGCTGGACAGGCATCATCCGCCTTCCCATGGCCGGCACCTCCAAACTTATCTTTCAGGGCGTCATGACCGCCATGGGCGTCTTTTCCATGGCCGTATATCTTAACACCTCCCGCTCCGCCAAAAGGCTGCAGCCGGAGATTGACAGGGAAACACGCAAAACCCGGGAGCTGGTGACCTGGTTTGCGGACAACTGGGACGCCTCTTCTATTGACCGTGAGATTGAGGACAGTGAGTCCCTGTCTGAGGAGGAGATAAGCCTGAGACGGTTCCAGATCATTCAGGACTTTCTCATCACAGGAAAAGACCTTCCGGACCCGGCTTATGTGGATGCGCTGTGCGAGGAGATATACAGTAAGCTGTTTGAACAGGGGGAGACGCGCTAGCGCTCCCCTTTCGGCTGCGAATAATTTCTGTACCATCTATAAAAGTCCCACTCGCCTCTCTCCGGAAACGCCCTGTCATAGGCAGTCTCAAGGATCTCTTCTATGTATTCCATCTCCTTCTCATCCTCAGACGAAAGGCTGTCTCTCACCGTATAGTACAAAAGCGCCTTCTCCCCATAGGCCAGGACCTTCTCCTGGGACGGCGGATCCGCACTGCCATAAGCAAGCGCCAGAAAGCTGCAGGCCAGAGCCCCGTCCCGGTCGCTTTTCCCCGTTCCCCTAAGCATCTCATAGTAGGCCATGGCCTCCTCGATCCTCTCTATCCCCTCCTCCCCCTTATACAGAAGTGCCAGGGCGGCTCCCGACATATACTGAGCCTCTGCCATAACCTTTCTCGTGTCCTCCCTGCTGCTGTCCTCCGCCCGGATCAGCATATCATTGAAGATTTCAAATGCTTCCTCATACATCCCCTCATTGAGACAGTGGGTTCCCATAGCCCTGTAGATCCCATTCCCCAGCTCCCAGGAGTTTGCCTTTGATATCTCCCAAAAATGGCTCCCCGCTTTTTCCAGATAAGCCCATCTCTCCCCGCCATCCTCCTCCAGGCGCGCCAGCGCCAGATAGCTTTGACACAGTTCATCTGAACACCCATACCCGTAAGTCTCATACAGCATAGCTGCCGCTTCCAGATTCTGGCAAACCTGATCCACCAGGTAATCCCTGTCCAGCTCCATCAGCCGCATCCCCCTCTCATAATAAAGATGGGCCAGCTCCTTTTTGCCGGTCAGTCCATAAATTGCGATAGCGTTGCCAAAGCTCTCCGCAATCACGTCCGAATCCCTGCTCGCCAGTCCTATTTTTCTGTAAATATCCGCTGTTTCCAAAGCCTCCGGGCCATAGATCTTTAAAGCCCTTTCCAGGGCCTTCTCCAGATTAAACAGCTCCCGGTCATAGGCCCCTCTCTCATGAAATGTCTCTGCCAGCTCCAGATAATCCTCCAGCTCCATACTACAGCTTTTATAAACCATGGCCATAATCACCACTGCCATAACCGCCATAACGAACATAACCCATTTTTTCACCTTCTACCCTCCCCTCCCGCCGAAACCTGTCTCTTTACAGCTTGTAACCTTTTTAGGACTATGGCAATACTATATAGTATCACACCATCAAATCACAAACACTCCAGTTAAAATAAAAAGAATCAAAAAGCGCAGGCATGCCGCGGCCCATCTCAGCCACGGCGCACCTGCGCTTTCGTCCTGTCTGTTTTTATTTCACCAGCAGAGACTTTCCGGTCATCTCCTTGGGCTGCTCCATACCCATCAGCTCAATCAGGGTGGGAACAATGTCCGCCAGACGGCCGCCCTCCCGAAGCTTCACGCCCGGATCCGCGTTCACCAGGATAAAGGGCACCGGATTGGTGGTGTGAGCCGTAAAGGGCGCGCCGGTCTCATAGTCCACCAGCTGCTCCGCGTTGCCGTGGTCAGCGCAGATAAACAGGACGCCGTCCGCCTCCTTAACAGCCTCAACCGTTCTCCCGACACAGGCATCCACAGTCTCAATCGCCTTGATGGCGGCTGCCTCCACGCCTGTATGGCCCACCATATCCGGGTTGGCAAAGTTGATGATAATCACATCGTATTTTCCGGACTTGATGCACTCCACCAGCTTGTCGCACACCCCGGGGGCGCTCATCTCCGGTTTCAGGTCATAGGTGGCCACCTCCTTGGGGGAGGGAATCAAAAACCGGTCCTCACCCTTGTTGGGCTCTTCAATCCCGCCGTTGAAGAAGAAGGTCACATGGGCATACTTCTCCGTCTCCGCGATCCTGGCCTGGGTCATATTGTGGTTTGCCAGATACTCACCGAAGGTGTTGGTGATGCTCTCCTTCTTGAAAGCCACCAGCTTGTTGCCGATGGTGTCATCGTAGTCCGTAAAGCAAACGTACACCAGATTCAGCCGTTTGCCCCTGTCGAATCCCTTGAAATCATCATCGCAGAACGCTCTGGTGATCTCTCTGGCCCTGTCGGGACGGAAGTTGTAGAAGATCACGGAATCCCCGTCCTGCACCGTGGCCACAGGCTTTTGGTCCTCCATGACGATCACCGGCTCCACAAACTCATCGAATTTCTCCGCGTCGTAGGAAGCCTGGATCCCTGCCGGGCCGCTTGCCGCCGGAGTCCCCTCTCCCAGAGTCAGCGCCCTGTAGGCCCGCTCCACACGGTCCCAGCGGTTGTCCCTGTCCATGGCGTAGTAGCGCCCCTGGACCGTGGCCACCCTGCCCACACCGATCTCTTTCATCTTGGCTTCCAGCTCCTCCACAAACCCTTTTCCTGACGCGGGAGGCGTATCGCGGCCGTCTAAGAAGCAGTGGACGTAAACCTTCTCAAGTCCGTGGCGCTTGGCCAGCTCCAAAAGCCCGTAGATGTGGGTGTTGTGGCTGTGAACGCCGCCGTCCGACACCAGCCCCCACATATGAAGGGCGGAATTGTTCTTCTTACAATTCTCCACCGCCTCCAAAAATTCCGGAACCTGGAAGAAATCCCCGTCCTCGATGGACTTGGTGATCCTGGTCAGCTCCTGGTACACGATGCGGCCTGCCCCCATGTTCAGATGGCCCACCTC
>JAAWHK010000126.1 GCA_022795805.1 Hungatella sp.
CCCCGGCCAGCAAATCCCAGATCTGTCTCTGCCTTACGGTCATCTCTTCTGTCCTCTAAAGAAAAACAAAGGGCAGCACCGCGGCCGCCCCTTTAACCAAAATCCTGTTCATTTAACCAAGCGCCTGTTCAAATATCTTTAACAGCTGCTCCTTATGGAAAGGCTTATCCACGAACCCTTTCACGCCGATGGCTTTGGCCCTCTCATAAGTATCGTCATATGCCAGAGATGAAACCATCACGATTCTCGCCTCCGGATGCTGTTTCAGAATAATCTCGGAAGCATCCAGTCCGTCCATTCCTGTCATAATAATATCCATAGTCACCAGATCCGGCTTTATCTCATCATACTGGGCGATGGCATCCTCCCCGCTTCGGCAGTATGCGGTGATCTCATAATCCGTCCCCTTCAGCACATCCCCCAGCTGAACCCGCACCAGCCGGGAATCGTCTACCACCATAACACGTTTACTCATTTCCTTAATACTCCCTTCTCTTAATCTTCATGTGAAGTGTTTTCGTTCTCATCCGGATAGGGCACATGGTGAATTAACTGAGCGCCCCCCAAGTTTTCATTGGAATACGTCAGCATGAATTGTATCTCCCGGTCCTCAGGCACATAGCGCCCGCGGTAAAATACCGGCGGCCCAAAATGGGCCGGAACCTGTGTGGCCCGAAACATGGCGGAGGCGATCCTTCCGCAGAGCACATTAAAATACTCTTTGCTGAACTCCTCCAGATCTTCGGCGCTGACTGATTCCTCGTGAAAGGAATTGCTCGCCATACGCCTTAGCAGTTTGGTATCCGCACAGAGGGTAAGGCTGGTGCGGAACCCTCTGTCAAAGGTGATCTGGACCGTACAAAGATCCTCCCCCGGCGACTGGGTTCCCTGGTGGAGGCACACGCCTGCGGTGCGCTCCGTCACATCCTGAACCGCCTGATCCAATAACTTCTCAAGCTCCTCTTTTGACATGGCACTATTCATATCATAATCTCCCTTCTTTCTTTTCCTCCTGCCCCAAAACCCGGTTGACCCTTTCAAGCAGCGTTACGGAAGAAAAAGGTTTCAGCAGATAATCGCAGATCCCAAGCCTTGCGCTCTCCAAAACGATATCCTTGCTCTCCACACCCGTAAGCATGATCACCGGTATATCTCTGCGCCCTTCCATCTCCCGTATTTTCCGCAGGGTCTCAATGCCGTCCATCTGAGCCATACGAATATCCAATAGAATCAGATCCGGCTTCTCCAGTTCCAGATACCGCAGAGCCCGCATTCCGGAGTTGATCGTGACCAGCTCGTAATCGTTTCTTAAGATACTGGAAATCCGCGTTAAGATAATAACATCGTCATCCACCGCCAAAATACACTTTTTTAAATTTTCCCCCGTTTCACTCATCTGTCTTCCTCCTCTTTTTCCAATAGGCCAAGCAGCTGACCAAGCAGTTCCTCCGCCTTATCATCCTCATATAATTTCAGCTGTTTCTGTATCTCCAAAAGCCGCTCCTCCACATCGCTCGGCAGTTCGTGGGCCAGCATGGCATCCACCCGCTCCCCACACTTCTGAGAACGAAAATGCTTCAATTCTTCCAGAGCCGTCCCCGTCTCCTCCTTAAGCTCCTCCATGGTCAGTCCGGGAAGCTTTTCCTTACTCCCGTTCTCCAGCCTGCGCCATTCCAAAAACTGTTCGATATTGGCCAGCAGTTTCTCATATTCCGCCATAAGAAGGGGAAATCCGCTGCGGATCCGTTCCCTGTCTTCCTGTACGGCAGCCTCCTCCTGGGCGCGGGCCATGGCAGACACTTTCATAGCCCCGATATTGGCAGAGGCGCTTTTCAGCCCGTGAACCTCTATCTGATAGCGCAGGATATCCGTGTCCGCCGTCTCGAAGAGAAGCTCTGTCTTGCGTTTGCCGTCTATGCAGTACAGATCCAAAAGCTCCACAAATCCTTCCTCGTCCCCGGAATAATATTGCATAACCGCGTCCATATCCACTCCGTCGATGTGGAAGGCGTCCGGATCCAGGGGTCTTAACTCCTCCTGCGCCTCCTCCGTCTGCCGGTATTTCTCCGGCACCCAGCGCATTAAAACCTTGTTCAGCTCTGTCCTGTCAAGGGGTTTTGCGATAAAATCCTGGAAATCGTGTTCCAGAAAACGCTCCCGCATGCCCTCCATTGCATTGGCTGTCAGGGCGATTATAACAGGGGCCGCCCCATTCTCGCCGCAGTCGCTGCGGATAATCTTTGCCGCCTCAACGCCGTCCATATCAGGCATCATGTGATCCATAAAGATAATATCGAAGCGCTCCAGGCGAACTTTCTCAATGGCCTCCGGTCCGCTTTCCGCCTCCGTCAGATCAAACCCGTAGTTTTTCAAAAACCCTCTGGCCACCTTGCGGTTGATCACGTTGTCATCCACAATAAGCACCTTCACCCCCGGTGCCGTAAATATATCCGAATCCTTCTGTTCCGGCTGAGGAAGTTCCTGCATCTCTGAAACCGGCTGTCTGTCCACGATTTTCTGGGGAATGGTGATGGTGACCGTGGTCCCCTTCCCGTAAATGCTTTCCACCTGGATGGTGCCTTTCATCAGCTTCACCAGATGCTTGACAATGGCAAGCCCCAGTCCCGTTCCTTCCACGCTTCGGTTCCGCCTGGAATCCACCTGACGGAAATCATCGAAAATTTTCTGAAGATCTTCCTCCCGAATGCCGCAGCCCGTATCCTCCACGCAGAACGTAAGCAGTTCCTCGTCTTCATTCGTTCCGGGTTTTCCCGTAATATAGACGCGCACATACCCCTTCTTGGTGAATTTTATGGCATTGCTCAGTATATTAAGCAGGATCTGTTTGATTCTGCCGTCATCGCCGCTGTAACGGCAGGGGATGGTCTGGTCACACTCATACTTTAGGATCAGCCCGCTCTGAGAGGCCGCCATATCCATGAGCCCGATAATCTGATCCGCCATATCTTTTATATAGTAATTCACGATCACCAGCTCCATTTTGCCTGCCTCCACCTTGGACAGGTCTAAAATGTCGTTGATGATGGTCAAAAGATTTTTCGCCGCGGTCTGCACGTCTTTGGCATACCCGTAGATATCCGTATCCCCGCATTCCTCCATGATAATATCGTTCAGTCCGATGATGGCATTCATGGGAGTCCGTATCTCGTGGGACATGTTCGCAAGGAATTCGCTTTTGGCGATGCTGGCCTTCTCCGCCTCCCGCCGCACCCGCTTAATCTCGTTGATATAGGACTTGATATCCGTCATATCCAGAATCAAAATAACGCAGCCCTGCACTCTTCCGTTTTCATCTATAATATGCTTGCTGTGGCTTTCGTAGTGCTGCCCGTTGA
>JAAWHK010000127.1 GCA_022795805.1 Hungatella sp.
CTCAGCATTACACCGTATATTACGTCTTCCATTATCATGCAGCTCATGACCATTGCGATTCCGAAGCTGGAGGAGATGCAGAGGGAAGGCGAGGACGGAAGAAAGAAGATTGCCGAGTATACCCGTTATGTGACGGTAGCTCTTGCGCTGATCGAGTCCTCTGCCATGGCAGTGGGATTTGGCGGTCAGGGACTTTTGCTTGAATTCAATGCGGGCAGCGTTATCGTGGCGGTAGCCACTATGACCGCAGGCAGTGCGCTTTTGATGTGGATTGGTGAGAGGATTACAGAAAACGGCGTTGGAAACGGAATTTCTATTGTACTGCTGTTCAATATTATTTCCAGCCTGCCGGACGATATCAATACCCTCTACACCCGCTTTATGTCAGGGAGAAACATTCCCGTGGCAGTCGTTTCAGCGATTATTATTCTGGCGGTTATTGTTGCTATGGTAGTGTTCGTTATTGTTCTGCAGGACGGAGAGAGGAGAATTCCGGTTCAGTATTCCCAAAAGATGCAGGGGAGACGGATGGTTGGAGGACGTTCCTCCAGCATTCCGCTGAAGATCAATACAGCAGGAGTTATTCCGGTGATTTTTGCATCATCCATCATGTCTTTCCCGGTGGTGATTGCTCAGTTCTTTAATGCAAATTACTCCGGCGTGGGAGGATGGATTCTGACCATGTTAAGCTCCAATTCCTGGTTCAGACCCGAACAGCCATCCTATTCAGTGGGACTTGTTATCTACTTGGTACTGATTGTGGTGTTTGCGTATTTCTACACTTCCATCACGTTCAATCCGCTGGAGGTTGCCAACAATATTAAAAAACAGGGAGGCTTTATCCCCGGCATACGTCCGGGCAAACCTACGTCCGATTATCTCAACAATATTTTAAATTATATTGTGTTTATCGGGGCTTGCGGACTGATTGTGGTAAGCCTGGTTCCCATTATTGTGTCAGGGCTGTTCACGATTACTCACCTTTCCTTTGCAGGAACCTCACTGATTATTATTGTAGGTGTCATTCTGGAGACGATTAAAGCAATTGAATCGCAGATGCTGGTGCGTAATTATACCGGATTTTTGAATGATTGATGTATCTGAATGGGAAGGAAGGGCATTTACGCCCTTTCTTTTCTCAGTTAAAACAGCTGCAAAACAGTTAATTGCCCGGGCAGAAGATAAGAATGGTTCGGGATCAGAATAATAAAGCAGGAGGATAGGAACATGAAGATTATTATGTTAGGAGCTCCGGGAGCAGGCAAGGGAACACAGGCAAAAAAGATTGCTGCAAAGTACGGCATTCCCCACATTTCCACCGGCGATATTTTCCGTGCCAATATTAAGGGCGGAACCGAGCTGGGAATGAAGGCCAAGACTTTTATGGATCAGGGAATGCTGGTTCCGGACGAGATCACCATCGGCATGCTGATGGACAGGATCCACGAAGACGACTGCGCAAAAGGATATGTTCTGGACGGATTCCCGCGAACCATTCCCCAGGCGGAGAGTCTGACAAACGCGCTGAAGAGTATGGGTGAGGCGATTGATTACGCGGTAAATGTAGACGTGCCGGACGAGAATATCGTCAGCCGTATGGGCGGACGCCGGGCATGTGTGTCCTGCGGCGCTACATACCATGTGGAGTTCAATGCACCCAGGACAGAGGGCGTTTGTGATACCTGCGGCGAAAAGCTGGTGCTCAGGGACGACGATAAGCCGGAGACGGTTCAGAAACGCCTTAACGTATATCACGAACAGACACAGCCTTTGATTGATTATTACCAGAAGGCAGGGGTTCTGAAAGAGGTTGACGGAACTAAGAATATGGAAGAGGTCTTCCAGGATATAGTGGCTATTTTAGGGGTTTAGACAGTATGGCGGTTACCATAAAATCAGAACGGGAGATCACACTTATGAGGGAGGCGGGGAGAATCCTCGCCGCCACTCATGAGGAACTTGAAAAGGCCCTGAAACCGGGGATTTCCACATGGGAGATCAACCGGCTGGGAGAGGAGATTATCCGCAGTTACGGGTGCGTTCCTTCCTTTAAAAATTACATGGGATATCCTGCTTCCATATGTATATCGGTCAACGACGAGGTGGTTCACGGAATTCCCGATAAGAAAAGGATTCTCAAAGACGGGGATATTGTCAGCCTGGATGCCGGGGTTATATACAAAGGGTATCACTCAGACGCTGCCAGGACTCATGGGATCGGCGAGATCAGTTCTGAGGCAAGGCAGCTTATTGATGTCACCAGGCAGTGCTTTTTTGAAGGAATAAAGTATGCAAAAGAGGGCAATCATCTCAATGACATCTCCGCGGCTATCCAGTCCTATGCGGAGGCCTTCGGTTACGGAGTGGTGAGAGATCTGGTGGGTCATGGTATCGGTTCACACCTTCACGAGGATCCCGAGGTACCCAATTTCGCCAGAAAGAGAAGAGGCATTAAGCTGAGACAGGGCATGACTCTGGCTGTAGAGCCTATGATCAACGCAGGAAAGCTGGATGTAAGATGGCTGGATGATGAGTGGACTATGGTGACAGAGGACGGTTCCCTGTCCGCCCACTACGAGAACACCATTCTTATAACGGAGGATGGTCCTGAGATTTTGTCGAGATGCTGAGAGGCAGGGAAACATGATAGAATATTGGACAGGCGCTTTGTGCGCATCCCTGGCCGGTCATGACAAAGGGGAGCTCTTTGTCATAATCGGGGAGAGTAAGGAATATGTTTCATTAGTAAACGGAGAATGCCGGTCTCTGGACAGGCCAAAGAAAAAAAAGAAGAAGCATATACAGATTATTCATGATGAAGAGGAACGGAAACGTAAAAGTCTGATTGAGGACGGGCGGATCAGGGATGAAGAAATCCGGAGTATGATCCGCAGCTACAAGAGAAGAAGTCAGTCATAAGGAGGTAAACCGTATGTCAAAAGCGGATGTGATCGAGATCGAGGGCATTGTAGTTGAGAAACTTCCCAATGCCATGTTTCAGGTGGAACTGGAGAATGGGCATCAGGTTCTGGCTCATATCAGCGGAAAGCTGCGTATGAACTATATCAAGATTCTGCCGGGTGATAAAGTTACCATCGAGTTGTCCCCGTATGACCTTACCAAGGGAAGGATCATCTGGAGAGACAAATAGAGCAACAAAAATGCCTGCAAAAAAGGGAAAAAATGCTTGCTTTTAGGAACTAAAGATGCTATAATGCTATAGCGACTTTGTTGAAGTACTGGGTGAACTTTGTCCAAAAGTAATCCCGGTTGACCTATATATCTAA
>JAAWHK010000128.1 GCA_022795805.1 Hungatella sp.
CGTCCTGGAGCTGCAGCGGCAGTTTCACCGTGAATGTGCTTCCTTCTCCGATTTCACTCTCCACGGTGATTTCACCGCCCATCATGTCGACGATGTTCTTGGTAATGGCCATGCCCAGGCCGGCGCCCTGTATCCCGCTTCGTGTGGCAGTGGATTCCCGCTCAAAAGGTTCGAATATATGCTTTACAAACTCCTGGGACATTCCGATCCCGGTGTCTTTTACGATAAACATGTATTCGCCCCACCCATGTTTAAAAGTGGTGTTCTGCATGATGCAGAAGGATACAGTGCCTCCCGCGGGGGTATATTTGACGGCGTTCCCCATCAGATTGATGAAAATCTGATTCAGCTTTAAAGGATCGGCAATCACATCCTCGTTGGATACCTCAAAGGTGTCAATGAACATCTGCAGCTGCTTTGATTTAACCTGGGGCTGGATGATGTTCACCAGATTGTGCATCAGCTGGGGGATATTGCACTCCTGATTGTGAATCTGCAGCTTTCCGCTCTCAATGCGGCTCATATCAAGAATATCATTGATCAATCCAAGCAAATGGTTGCTGGAGGAGAGAATTTTCTGCAGACAGTCCCGCACCTGGTCCGTGCGGTCCATGTGGCTGGCCGCGATGGTGGCAAAACCGATAATGGCGTTCATGGGAGTGCGTATATCGTGGCTCATGTTGGAGAGAAAGGTGGTTTTGGCCTGGTTGGCATGCTGTGCCTGCATCAGGGCATCCTGAAGCGCCTGAGTCTGCTGGCGCTGTTTCTGAACCAGCTCCGTAATATCCCGGGATACGACCATGACAATCAGATCGCCGGTGTCCTCATCCCGGGTCGTGATGAAGGTCTGGCGGACACACATGTGGCTTTCGCTGTGGGTTTTGACCCAATAGTCCACATCGATCTCCATATTGCCCTGGTCATACTGAGCTTTCAGATAATCCACATTGACAGTTGCTGAGTAATCCTCCCGGGATTCGGGAAGGACAAACCGGGTCCACATGTCAAAACACCGGGAAGCTTTGCAGGGGGCGGACAGCCCTGTCCGCGTAAGCAGTGAGATTTCTTCCGTCCCGGACATGCAGGTGATATCCTGCTCAACCAGGTCTTTCGTCAGATTAAACTCAAAGGAGCTGAAGGAGTTGGACATAATGGCGATCCGGTACTGTCGCTCCTTCCGGTTCAATACGGCCCGCTCACGCTGCCGGCGCAGTTTGGCCTGTTTTAGATCCGTCACGTTCTGACGGACGTACAGAACCCTGACAGGCGTGCCGTCCTTCCGTTCCAGACACACTGCAATCAGGTGCTCCCACTCCTCCCTGCCGCTGCGGGATACATGGCATTCATGTGTAACCGAATCTTCGGTTCTCAGAGCCTCTTTGACGGTATCGATTCGGGCGAAATGACGAAACTGTGCTTTGGCCTCGTCGCCGATTATGTCCTGAGCGTGAACTTCCATCATCTCGCTGTATATCCCCTCCATGGGGATGCTGGTATTGATAGGACCTGTTCCAGCCATATAGGAGTAAGTATTGTTCTCCAGATCCACCATGAGATAGCGGGAAGAAAAGATTATGTTTATGCCCCTGAGAACGTCATTGATCATCTGATTCTCTGTTTCCAGCTTCTTTCTCTGTCTTCCCGTACGGATAACCAGGAAGGCAATATAGATTGAGAAAAGGGTGAGGAGACAGATCTCCAGTGTCACGCCCGCCATATTTGCTCTGGTTATCATGGCCTGTGTGACATTTTTGGGGAATGCCTGTACGAGAACATAGTTGTACCGCGGCAGATGTATGACGCAGAGATTGTCTGTCTTAAAGCCGTCAGGGCACAGAAGCGTCGTGTGGCCGCCGTCCCGGAACACGGCCTGTGCCGCCTGTGCGGTTTCGGGATCAATGACGTCGGAACGGGTCAGAGAATCCAGAAGACTGTCCTCATAGATTCGGCCGTCCGAACTGGCGATTACCGTGCCGTCGGTTGTACAGAGGAATGTGTCGGCCGTCTCGCCGAAGTAACTGGTGGAGAGCATGTTTTGGAGATACTCTCCGGCAAAGTACAGACCCAGAAACATCCCGCCGATTTCTTTGCCGCGGTAGATGGGTGCGTAGAAGACCATCATAGGTTTCCCTGTGATTCTGGACATCTCCACCACATCGAGACCGCTGTATCCCTGCATTCCGCGGATAAAGTAGTTTCGGTCCGAGCTGTTGTTGGTTTCGCCGCTGGAGGCAAGATTGATTCCGTCTGCGTTGGTGAAGCGGATGGCGTCAAAGGCCGTATTGGCTTCCAGGTCTTTCAGCATGCGGGTGCCGATATTTAAGCTCGCTCCGTCGGTGCTGACTAAATAGGCGCTGTTTTTGATGCGCTGCAGTGCGTTGTCAAATTCGCTTTCGATGCGGGTTGCCATCTGTTTGGCGGAATCTTCCGCATAGATGCGGTTCTGCTCCTGAATTCGCGCCCTGTTTTGGACGGTATAGATAAAAAATAATACGGGTATGGCAGTCAGAAAAAGAAGCGCGTAGATAACCGGCTGCCAGGTCTTTTTGTGTTGTTTCATCTGATTCGGCACATCCCGGCTCTCCCGTCTGTCCGACGGCAGGAGGGAGAGCCGGGATGTGCCGTTACCTCCTTCTTTCAGACCGATGTGAGTCGGCGATTAAATTCTGTGTTTATTATACAATAAAAACAGAAGGAATAGCAAGGGACACATTGTTTTTCTCAGGAAAATGTCTTATACTGGAATGGTATGATGCTGCGGATTGCTCCGTACTTTTTACTGAGCTGTCTGACCATTACGGCGTCAAGGCTATGGTCTTCCCGCGTGTGGTGGATATATCGGGGAAGATGAAGGCGGATTCCAGCTACGTGGTTACAGCGGAGGATGTCCGGGCCTATGAAGCGCGATAGGGGGAGATTACGGAAGGGGCTTTTGCGGACCGATACTACAGTGGCCAGTTCCGCCACCATCGTGTGTACGGAGGCCATGGGGACTGCCGGGGAACCGAATCAGGCTTTGACAGAGCTGCTGACGGGAATGTGAGTGCTCATGAACGTCACACAAATATAGAAGAAAGGAATCTTGGAAAATGAACACATCATGGTGGAAGGAAGCGGTTGTCTATCAGATTTATCCCAGAAGCTTTATGGACAGCAACGGGGACGGCATCGGGGATCTGAGGGGAATTATAAGCAGGCTG